>CAJFFP010000006.1 GCA_904373325.1 Candidatus Gallimonas merdigallinarum | reverse complement strand
CCGCTCTGCGGGCGAACCTTAGGGGCTTACAATTATAGTTCGCCCGCATTCACACCTACCTGAAAGTTGCTTGCGCAACAATTAGGGGCATACTGCGCAGGGCAACCCTGCTTGTATCTGTAATTTATAGCAAGCAGGCATAACGCAGTGACGCCTTTTGCCACATTTTACAGGTATGTGCAAGCAATCTGAATAAAAAATCGGGCGGGATACGCGCGGGAGCGCTTACTCCGCTCCCTTTTTTTGCCGCGCGCCGCGGGAATTTATCAGGAGAAATATTATGACCGAACTTGAAAAATTAAAGGCGGGGGAAACGTACGACTACCGCGACCCCGAAGTGCAGCAGGCGCACGTCCGCGCCGTGCAGCTTTGCGACCGCTTCAACGCATCGGAGCGCACGGAGCTTGCCCTCCGCGAAGAGATTTTGCGCGAGCTGTTCGGCTCGCTCGGGAAAAATCCCTTCGTCGAAAAGAATATCCGTATCGATTACGGGTTCAATATGCGCGCGGGCGATAACCTCTTTATCAATTACGACTGCGTGTTTCTCGACGTCGCGCCCATCACCTTCGGCGACAACGTGTTCATTGCGCCGCAGTGCGGCTTTTACTCCGTCAATCACCCGATGGACGCCGTGGTTCGCAGAACGGGCGTGGAGTACGGAAAGCCTATCACGGTGGGCAGCGACGTCTGGATCGGCGGACACGTCACCGTCTGCCCGGGCGTGACCATCGGCGATAACGTCGTGATCGGCGCGGGCAGCGTCGTCGTGCACGATATTCCTTCCGACTCCGTCGCGGCGGGCAATCCCGCCCGCGTCGTGAAGAGCCTTCCTTCCCGCAAGGCATAGCGAAATTGTTGTAAAAGCCGCTTTGCTATCAATCACAGATACAAGGAGGCTACGCCTCCGCAGTATGCCTCAATTTGCCGCTCACGCGGCTTTCAGGAAGGTGTGAATGCGCCGTCCGCTATTATGAAAGCCCTGATGGGACGGCGCAGAGAGGAAGGCGCGGTTAGCCTGCGGCGTACCCGCAGCCGTCCTCTCAGATCACGAAAATTTTACGAGCCTTTGCTCGCAAAATTTTGTGAACATTAAAAAGTGCGCTTAACACAAGGAAACGTGCGAAATTTGCGCGAAAAAGGGCGAAAAAAATTTTTTCCTTTTTTCCGAAAAAAACTTGAAAACGCAAGGCAAAACAGCTTGACGGAACTTTTTTGAACGCCTATAATGAAGGGGTAATCGCTCGGAAAGGGGCAAAAATCCGTAAAAATCCGCAGCACGCCCCGTTTTGCGGAGAAATTACGGAAGATCAAGTGAAATATCACTGTATCAGAACACAAGGAGTCAGAGACTTATGAAAACCTACATGGCAAACGCCCAAACGGTGGAGAGAAAGTGGTACGTCGTCGACGCGACGAACGTTCCCCTCGGACGGCTTGCTTCCAAGGTCGCGGCGATCCTTCGCGGCAAGAACAAGCCCACCTTCACGCCCAACGTCGACACGGGAGATTTCGTGATCATCCTCAATTGCGACAAGGCGCTTCTCACGGGCAAGAAACTCGAAAATAAGTTCTATCGCTACCACACGGGTTACATCGGCGGCTTGAAGGAAGTTTCCTACGGCAAGCTGATGGCGGAGCGCAGCGACCTCGCCGTCTACGAGGCGGTCAGGGGCATGCTTCCCAAGAACTCGCTCGGCAGACAGATGATCAAGAAGCTGCGCGTCTACAAGGGTGCGGAGCACAATCACGCGGCGCAGAAACCCGAAGCGCTGAAAATTTTCTGAGGAGAGGTGACCTATGGCTAAGGCAAGTCCGAAAAAGAAGTTGCAGTTCTGGGGTACGGGCAGAAGAAAGAAGGCGATTGCCCGCGTGCGCCTCATTCCCTCGGGCAGCGGCGCGATCGTCATCAACGACAGAGCGCTCGAAAACTACTTCCCGCAGGGAACGCTTCAATACATTGTCAAACAGCCTCTTGCGGAAGTTTCCGCTGAGGGCAAGTACGACATCTTCGTCAACGTCATCGGCGGCGGTCTGACGGGGCAGGCAGGCGCGATCCGTCTCGGCATCGCCCGCGCGCTGTTGCAGTCCGAACCCGAAACGCGTCCCGCGCTCAAAAAAGCCGGCTTCCTCACGCGCGATCCCCGCGCCAAGGAGAGAAAGAAGTACGGTCTCAAAAAGGCGCGCCGCGCACCGCAGTTCTCCAAGCGTTAAACGGCAAAAAAATCCGCTGCTTTTCGGCAGCGGTTTTTTTATGCCTTGCGCGGCGTTATTGCATTTCCTGCGCAGGTTGTTGCCTTGCGCGGCGGGTGCGTCAGCGCCCGAGCGTCACTGTGTCGCCGTCCTTCGTGTATTCGAGGTCGTACGCGTGCAGCGAAGATTCGTCCGAAAAGTCCGTGTCCGCGCTTGCAAGGACGATGCTGAAGCTGCCCGAATTCTCTTCAAACAGCGTTGCGGGAAGTCCGATCTCCACCCCGCTCTGCGGGAAGGAACAGGTGTACGCGAACACGCCGGGAACGATCTCGTCCTCTTGGATATTTTTCGCGTTGTACTCCTCGCTCGCGGCAAAGGAGAGCGGGAGCGTGTAAACGGATTGGTACGCCCCGTCCGCCCCGACATAGACGGAATAGGCGGTCTCCGTCTGCGCCGCCGTTTCGTGCGCGAAGTTGATCTCCACTTTCACGCCCTCCGAAAGGCTGTTCGATTCGTTGTAGTTGACGCCCAGAAACATCATGCTGCCCTTTTCGCCGTGGGGGACAAGCCCCTCCACGTCGTAGCCGCAGCCGGCGAACGCCGCCAGCATGGCGGAGCAGAGCAGGCAGGGGATCAGGGCGCGGAACAATTTTTTCATAGCGTTTCCTCCTTACGGGCATTATAGCCCGAACGGAAAGAAAAGTCAAGGGGGCGGAAAGCGGCTTTATTTGCGCTTTTCCGCGCGGCGGCGCGTCTCGTCGTGGCGGGCGAGGAAGGCGGCGAACGCGTCGCTCCCGCGCGTCTGTCCGCTCTGCTGTTCCGCAGGCGCGGCGGCGCGGGCTGCGGGCGGAGCGGCTTGCGGCGCGGACTGCGCCTCCGCATCGGGGGGCTGCGATTCGCCGCGCGCGGCGTTTCCCGCGGCGGTGAGGGCGGAGAGGGTGTCCAGAAGCTCGAAAATGCCGAATTTTTCCATGTTTTTTACCCCGTTTTCGCAAAAAATTCAAAGAAAGGTGCAAGTTTCACGGGTTTTTGATTGCAAAAAACCTTGTTTTAGTATATAATGAAAACCGTATCGTTAGAACGAGAAATTTTCGATCGTAAGGAACGTTCCTATGCGTAAACTGTTCAAACATATTTCCATCGTGGCGGCAGCCGCCGTCATGGCTGCTTCGTCGGCGTTCTTTGCCGGATGCGACTATCAGTTCACCCCCCTCGCAGGCGAGGTGACGGGCGAGGTGAGTTCGCAGGGCGGATTCGTCGTGCAGAAAGGGGAATACGTCTACTTCATCAACGGCGTCGAGACGAACACGTCCGACAACACTTACGGTACGCCCGTCAAGGGCGCGCTCATGCGCATCAAGACGGCGGACGTCAAGGCGGGAAAGAACACGGCGGAAACAGTCGTCCCGTCGCTGATGGTCGCGGCGGACTATACGTCCGGTCTGTATATTTACGGCGACCGCGTCTACTACGCGACGCCCAACACCGTCGGCAACACGTCGGGTACCGTCGATAACACCGTGCTTTCCTTCCGCAGCGCCAAGCTGGACGGGTCGGATATTCAGGAACATTTCCGCGTGGCGGACAACGCGACCGTATATCGCTTCGTAACGGTGAACGACGCCGTCTATATCATCTATGTGACGGACAGCACGCTCACCTCCTACAATACCGCGACGGAGACCGACACGACGCTCGCCGAGAACGTGAGCGCCTACGTGGTCAGCAGTTCGGATAAGAGCGATCCCTATATCTACTACACGATGTCCGTTTCCGAAGGCGCAGACACCGACGCGCCCTATCAGTTCACTACCTATAACCAGATCTACCGCGTGCGCGCCGACGTGACGGAGGCGCCCTACGAATATACGTGGGATCAGGATTATCTCGACGATCACGACGGCGAGGCGCCCTATTACAACCTCGGCGAACTCGTGCTCGACGGCATCGGCAGGAACGATCCGGTCACGCAGTTCAACCACGACGTTTCGGAAGAGACGGAAAACAGGCTTTCCTACGGGTACACCTACACGCTGCAATCGTATGCGAACGGCGGCATCTACTTCGTCCGCGCGTCGCAGCCCTCCGCGGGCAGCTCGGTCGGCAGCTCGGGCGAGCTGTACTACCTGCCCACGTCCGCGATCGACGCGGAGGGGTGGAACAGCGTTTCCGGCAACGGCGTCTATTCCGCGGACAACCCTGCGGGCGCGCTGGAAGTCGTGGCGAGCGCGGCGGATACGTCGAACGCGTCCTCGGCGGCGTATTTCTACATTGAAGAGGACGCGGCTTCCAATATCAAACACCACTATCTGTATGTGAGCGGCTCGTACATCTACCGCGTGGACGTCGTCAACGACGGCAACGGCGCGAAGGCGTCCATCGGCGAGGGCGGGCAGGATAAGCTCGGCATCGCGTTCGACGCGAGCGAGGCGACCCTGATCGCGCTCGACAGCTCCGACGAGACCTATTCCTACGTCTACTATACCACGTCGACCGACAGCGGGCTTTCCGTGCGACGCGCAGTCTACAACGGCGACGCGGAGGACTACCGCACGCTTGCCGCGGAGAACGAGGATCACGCGCCCTACAAGTCGGTGCAGGTGCTGGATATTCAGCACGCTTCGAGCTGGTATAACTACGAAGTCGTGGACGGGGTCGTGTTCTATGCGAACGCGGCGGCGTACGGCGAAAACTCGTACACCTACGTCTGGGCGGCAGACCTCACCAAGGCGGACGGCGGCGCGATGAACAACGCCGAGATCGCCGAGCTGAACGAAAAGTACGATAAGATCACCGACGATACCGACGGCTATCTCGCAAAGCTCTCCGAGGAAGGCAACGGCAAGCTCTCGGGTATGATCGAATACTACTTCTATACGGGCGAGCGCTCCGCGATCGACGAGAACATTGCCGAATCGATCGAGAACGGCAAGAGCGAGACCTACCTGTACAGCGAAGAGGAACAGAAGGCGTTTGACGACTTCTACAACGGCAAGGGCAACGCAGAGCAGTTCAAGGACGAAAGCGACGCGCTCTATACCACCGTCTCCTACTTCACGATCCGCCTCGGCGATATGTCGGAGGGCGATCAGGAGAGCTTCCACGACTATTGGCGCAGCGTCTTGCAGCGCTATACCGTGGAGGACGAGACGACGGGGCTTCCTACGTGGGCATGGGCGCTCATCGGCGTGGGCATCGGCATTGTCGTTGCGGCGGCGGTCGTTGTGCCCATCGTCGTCGTCAAAAAGCGCAGGAAGGCGCAGGACGCGCTTCCGCGCGAGGAGCGCATGGCGGTCGATACGACGGACGACAAGGACGTGGACGTGTACGCCGTGAACGACGCGCCCGCGCAGGAGACTGCGGAGCAGGCGGAGACCGTTCCCGAACCCGCGGAAGAGCCGACCGAAGAGCCTGTCTCCGATGTTCCCGCAGAAGAGACGGAAGAGAGCGCAGCCGAAGCTCCCGCGGAGCAGGCGGCGGAACCGGAAGAAGCGGCTCCCGAATCCGAACAGGACGAATAAGCGATAAAAACTCCCCGTAAAAGGGGAGTTTTTTTGCGTTTTCAGGCGGTCTGTGTGCGCGTGCGTGAATTCTCCCTGAAAAATTACAAATTTTTTGGAAAAGGTATAAAAAAACAGTTTACAAAAAAAATAAATACTAATATAATTTATTAGCCTGTAAGGCGTAACGTAAGCCGACAATGGATAAGGAGGGAACGAGCATGGTACGTTATATGAAGTGTCCGCGCTGCGAACTCAATTATATCGACGCGGAAAAACAGGAATATTGCGATGTCTGCCTGAAAGAGATGAAGGGGATCGCGACAGACATTGACGAGATAGAGGAGACGGAGGACGATCTTCCCACCGAACTTTGCCCCGTCTGCGGGGAGAACATGATGCGCCCCGGGGAAAAAATGTGCGAGGAGTGCCGTAAGAAGGCGGAGTACGAGGCGGAAGAACCCGACCCCGACGAGGACGACGAGTGGCGCGAATATCTCGACGACGATACCGACGCCGAGCTGGATTCGGAGATCGGCGAGATCGACGAGACGTTCGACGAAGAATTTGACGAATCGGACGAGGAGTCCGAAGAAGAGTATGAAAACGACGACGAGGAGGACATGGATTACGTCACGGGCGACGAGATCTATTCCCTTTCGGACGACGATGACGACGAGGAAGAAGAGGACGAGGGCGACGATTTCTGATCTTCCCAAATCTCTTGACAAAGCGCGCGGTCCGCGCTATAATGATTGCGTTATGGAGCGATAACCGCATCCATAAAAATACCTCGGCGGCGGACGCGGCTCACACACGCGTCCGCCGCTTTTCACGTTCACGAATTTCTTTTTGAACTGACAAAAAGAAATTCCGTGAGGGGAAGAAAAACCCAACGTTCGCCGTTGGCTCTGCGTTCGGTTTTTCTCGCCGCCGCTGTTTCGCAACAGTATAGCACGCGGCGGCTCACTTTTCCGCATAAGCGCAGGTATGCGCGAATGTGGGGCGCGGGCGCAGGGAAACCCTGCTTGCGCGAGTTATTTAGAGTAAAAGGGCATAACGCAGTGACGCCTTTTGCAGCGAATTTTAGAATATATCTATGCCAATGCGGGGCGTGGGTGCAAAGGCGCGGGTTTGCTCTTTGCCTTCCCCAAGGGGGGAAGGTGGCTGCGAAGCAGACGGATGAGGGGCGCTGATTTAGCTTAATTCCGCGAACCAACGCAAAAGTGACAGGAATGTACGCATGATAAAGTTTTTCTCGAAAATTGCAGAGTGGCTGCGGCGGTATGACGAAACGCACAACTTCACCTGCGACGTGTGCGGGCGGGAGGTGTTTGCGGGCGAACGCGTCTGCGCGGCGTGCCGCAAGACGCTGCCGTTCAACGACCGCCTGATCTGTCCGTACTGCGGGCGCAGGGTGCGCGAAGCGGGCGTTTGCCTCGAATGCAAGCAGAGCCGTCCCGCCGTCGAAAAGGCGCGCTCCGCGTTCGTCCATGAGGGAGAAGCCGCGGCGCTCGTTCTGCGCTTCAAAAAGGGGAGCAAATATCTCTTCCGCACGCTGTGCGATTTTCTCATGCCCCTTCTGGAACGCGAATTTGCGGACGCCGATTCGCTTACCTTTGTGCCGATGACCAAGCGCGCCCGCCGAAAACGCGGGTACAATCAGTCGCGCCTGCTCGCCGAGGAACTTTCGCGGCGGAGCGGAAAGCAGTTTTTAGACGCGGCGGAAAAGCGCAGGGAGACGTCCATGCAGAAGTCGCTCGGCAGACGGGAGCGCGAAAAGAATCTGAAAGGCTGTTTTCGGGTGACGGATAAGGGCGCGGTCAGAGGGAAACGCATCGTCATTGTGGACGATACCTTTACGACGGGTTCCACGGTGAGCGAACTTGCCCGCGCATTGCTGCACGCGGGCGCGGAATGCGTGTATGCGCTGACCGTGACGAGTGTTCCCGACCGTCGGAACGCGGCGGAGAACAGAACATAAACGCTGCAAATTTTGCAGCGGCGCGCCGTTATGATGGCGTTCGGATGGGCGTAGGTTACAGGTCGATCGGTTTATCCTTGTCGTAATATCTGAGGTCGTGTTCGCCGATCTCGCGCAGGACGCGGCAGGGAACGCCGACGGCGACGACGTTTGCGGGAATATCCCGCGAGACGACCGCGCCCGCGCCGATCACCGAATTATCGCCGATGGTCACGCCGGGCAGAACGATCGCGCCCGCGCCGAGCCATACGTTTTTTCCGATATGCACGTCCGCGTTGTATTGGAGCCCGCGCTCCCGCAGAGCGGGGGAAACGGGGTGCGTTCCCGTCACGATGGTCACGTTGGGTCCGATCATCGTCCTGTCGCCGATGAAGATATGCCCGTCGTCCACCAGCGTCAGATGAAAGTTGGCGTACACGTTCTTTCCGAGGTGAACGTGCTTTCCGCCCCAATTCGCGTAGAAGGGCGGCTGAATGGACGTTCCCTCGCCCACTTCCGCGAACATTTGGGGCAGAAGCTCTCTCATGCGCGCCTCGTCGCCCAGCCCGAGCGCGTTGTACTCCTTCATGTTGCGAACGCACGCGGTCTGTTCTTGCATGATTTCGCCGTCCGCAGGGTCGTAAATGTGCCCCTCGGTCATTCTCTGTTTCTGCGTCATAGCCGTCTCCTGTTTCTTTTGAGGTCTTGCTGTATCGCGGTGCGCAGGCGACCCGCGATATGCGCTCACATCGCTTCTATTATAGCAGATAATTTCGATTCTGCGCTGTTTTTTTGCCGATTTCCGCGATCTGAATAAAATCATGCGCCTTCCGAAGCCTGTCGGGCGATCGGGGGGCGCGTTTTTTATGCCGTTCCGCGGGTATTTTTTTGCCGCGCGATGAATAGAGTATCGTGTACCCCGCATATCGGACGGACGGAAATGGGAAATTCGACGGGGTCGGACAAATTGCGGGCGATTCTCCCAAAAATTTCCGTACGAAATATTTTATCATATGGGTGTTGTGCAATGCGGTTCTTCACATTTCGCATCAGAACGGTCGTCTTTGCGGCGGCGATGCTGGCGGCGGTCGCGCTCGCCTCGTTCGGCGCATATGCGGCGGACGCGGCGGCGGTATATTGGAGCGCGGCGCGCTCCCTGCCCGTTTACAGCGTAGAGCGGACGGACAGCAAGATCGCCATTTCTTTCGACTGCGCTTGGGGGGATGAATACACGGCGCAGATCCTTTCCGCGCTCGACGCGGCGAACGTGCGCGCGACCTTTTTCACGGTGCAGTTCTGGGCGGAAAAATATCCCGAGCACCTGAAAACGATCTCGGAAGCGGGGCATGAGATCGGCACGCACAGCGCAACGCACTCGTATATGTCCCGCCTGTCGGAGGGGGAGATCCGCGCGGAGCTTACCTCTTCGGCGGAGGCGATCAGTTCGGTGACGGGCAAGGACGTCACGCTGTTCCGTCCGCCGTACGGCGATTACGACGATCTGCTCGTGGATACCGCCGCCGATATGGGAATGCTCACCGTGCAGTGGGACGTCGATTCCCTCGATTGGAAGGACCTCTCCGCGCAGGAGATCGCCGAGCGCATTCTCGCGCAGACGAAGAGCGGTTCGATCATTCTCTGCCACAACAACGGACTGCACACCGCCGAGGCGCTTCCCATCGTGCTGGACGCCCTCAAAGCCCGCGGCTTCGAGTTCGTCCCTGTCGGGGAGCTTGTGTACCGCGAAAACTTCACCATCGACCGCACGGGCAGGCAGTTTTCGAACGGCGGTTAAAAACGGAACAGGAAATACTTGGAGGTATATATGGATCACAGCGCAGAAAAGAACAACAGGGTATTTTTGATGGGGGAGATCGTCTCCGAAGCGACCTTCTCGCACGAGGTGTACGGCGAGGGCTTTTACGAGCTGTATGTGCGCGTCATGCGCCTTTCGGGGCAGGCGGACGTGCTTCCCGTCACCATTTCCGAACGGCTCATCGAGGGGAACGACCTCAAAGTGGGGAGCCCCATCTGTGCGCTCGGGCAGTTCCGCAGCTATAACAAGCTGGAAGGCGGGCGGTCGCGCCTCATGCTCACCGTGTTCGTGCGCGAGCTGGTGGACGGCGCGGCGTCGCGCAATCCCAACTCCATCGTGCTCTCGGGCTATATCTGCAAACCGCCCGTCTACCGCACGACGCCCTTCAACCGCGAGATCGCCGATCTGCTCGTCGCGGTCAACCGCGCCTATAACAAGTCCGATTACATTCCCTGCATCGCGTGGGGGCGGAACGCCCGCTTCGTGCAGAATCTCAAAGTGGGCGACCGCGTCGCGCTCTCGGGGCGCATTCAGAGCCGCGAATACGTCAAACGCCTCTCCGAAACGGAGTCCGTCACCATGACGGCGTACGAGGTCTCCGTCTCCAAACTCGCCGCCTTCGACGAGAACGAAAACTTCGATCTGGACGGAGAGTTCGGCCTGTACGCCTCGCAGCCCTCCTCGGCGGAGACGACCCTGTAACCCGAATACAACGCAGCCGCCCGCGGCGGAGCGCAATCGCTCCGCCGCGGGCGGCTGCTCGCTTATTTGCGCAGTTTCAAGAACGAAGCTCTTGACAATCTCATGCGGATGGGGTACAATGGTCGCATGAAACGGAAGAAATTGAGCAAACTCGAACTGCGCGACGGCATTCAGGCGACGCTGGAAGGCTACCGCAGGTTCGATTACGATTATATCCCCTTCGGGCATAATTGGTTTATGCCGGACGGCGATTTCGAGTACCGTCAGGGCTTTTTCGGGCGGCTTGCGTCGGGCGTTCTCCGCACGGTGTTGCAGCTCGTCGCGCCGCTCCTTTTGAAAGTCGCGTACGGCTGCCGCGTCGTGGGCAAGGAAAACAGGCGCGCGCTCAAAAAACAGGGCGCGATCGTCGTCAGCAATCACATTTCCTTTCTCGATACGCTCTTTGTGCGCGCCGCGGCGGGGCAGTACCGCTCCTTCCACACGATGGCGCCGTGGAACAATAAAACGGGCGTCGGCGGCTGGTTCATGCGCCATGCGGGAATGTGGGCGTTCAGCGCCAATCTCGCGGCGACCAAAAAGCTGATGCGCGAAATGGAACGCCGCCTCAGACAGGGGAAGTTTATCAATTTTTACGCCGAACAGGCAATGTGGGTAAACTACCAAAAGCCCCGCCCGATGAAGGACGGCGCGTTCTATTACGCGGTGAAGATGAACGTTCCCGTGCTGCCCGTGTTCTGCACCTTCCGCAAGAACAGGCGCGGGCATATGAAAAAACTCCGCATTCATATCCTGCCCGCGGTCTATGCCGACGAATCGCTCCCGCGCCCGCAGCGCATCGCGCAGATGAAGGCGGCGGCGGAGGCGGCGTGGCGCAAGTGCTACGAGGAGGCGTACGGCGTTCCGCTCGAATATCTCCCCGACCGCCGCACCCCGCGGGAGTGAGCCGAAAAGACCCCGCAAAAGTAACCGCAGACTGATTACGCAATCACGCGCCGCCCCGCGAAAAATTTCGCGGGGCGGCGTTTCGTTATTAAATTTTCGGGCGTTCGGGAACGGAATGCCGCGCGGGGCAAGCCCCGCGCGGCAAAAGGGAACGATGAAGAATGGTCATATCAGGCGGACTGCTTTTCGGGCGCGGCGTCGTCGTCCGGTTTTTCCAGCGCCGCGCTCGCCTTTTCCGCCTCGTCGGCGGCGGATTCATAGTGCTGCCGTTCGCTCTGTTCCCACGCGAGGCGGCTGTGCTTTTTCGCGCGGATACGGCTCTGAATAAAGATGGGCAGATATTCCAGAAGATAGAAGGGGGAGAAGAACAGCATTGCGATGCGCTCGCCCACCGAGATGACCTCGAACGCCTCGCGGCTCGCGATCATGGCGAGCGTGGAGTAGGTGAAGAGGAGCAGATACATGATGCCGAAGGGCATTCCCACGAGGAAGATGAGCGATTTCACCCACAGTTCCGTCGCGCCCTGCGTGGCGTAGAAAACGGCAAGCGCGCAGCCCGCGAGCATCGTGACGATTGTGACCGCCGCGAACATCGCGAGGGGATAGACGCCGTACAGGCATTCGCGCTCCGCCTTGTTCATTTTGCCGCGCAGTTTCGCCTGTTCCTGAATGCGTTTTTTGTACTTTTCGTCGCACTGCACGTAGCCCGTCAGCCAGCGGAGACGGCGGTTGTAGTTGTCTCTGTGCCCGACCGCCTCTTCGGTGTACAGCACCGCATAGGGGTAGTAGAAGGACTTGAACCCTTTGAGCAGGGAATCCAGCCGCAGTTCGTAGTCCTCCGTCAGCGAGCGGTAGGGCCAGCCGCCGATCTTTTCCACCAGACTGCGGCGGATCATCATGCCCTGTCCCGTCAGCGCGAGCGGAATATCCTTTTCAATGCGCCAGCGGTTGCCCAGATCGTCGAGCATCGCCCACGTCAGCGCGGAGTTGTTGGAAAACACCGTGCGTTTCGTCCTGTCCCCGAGGCAGTTTTTCATGTACTTGCGGGTGAGGAAGATGTCGTATTCCTCCCATTCGAGGGCGTTGTTCAGCTCCCGCATATAGGAGGGGGAGAGCACGCCGTCCGCGTCGACGATGACGAACGCGTCGTAGGACGCCAGCTCTTCGGGCGTGAGCGAGTGGAAGAACGCGTCTAAAACGTCGCCCTTGCACGTCTGTTCGGGGACGACGAGCACGCGCGCGCCCATCTCCTCCGCAATGCGGACGGTGGGGTCGTTTTCGTCTTTGACGATGACGTTCACGTCGAACGGACCGTCGTAGTCCTGCCGCCTGATGGAGGCGAACAGATCGCCGATGACGCCGCTCTCGTTGCGCGCGGGAATGACGATCCCGATCTTCCGCTTCTCTTTCGCGCGGCGGTAGGGCGGTTTTTTGAATGCGCATAAAAAGCCGATCAGCCGCGGGAAATACAGCACGACGGCGACGACGGAAAGAACGATATATGCGATGAGAAATCCCCCGTATAAGGTCATAGCAGAAATCTCTCCAAAGTGTTCCTTATTGCATTGCTCACATTATAGCCTATCGCGCGGGAAAATGCAACCCTTTTCCGTGATTTTGTCATAAAAAAATGTTACTTTACAATTTGGACAAACGCGGCGGCAAAGCGCCGTCGGACAGCCGCGCAATTTTTATACAGATATGAGGAAATTTGCCTTTTCATGCGAAAAATCCCGCCGCGGAACAGGGCGCAAAAAAACAGCCGCTCAAAGCGGCTGTTTCGCGTTTTCAAAAAGATGCGGCGGTCAGAACGCGCATTTCTCCGCGAGGAATGCGACGACCTCGTCGGCGGTCATGCGCACCTGCTCCATCGTGTCGCGGTCGCGCACGGTCACCGTGCCGTCTTGCAGGGTGTCGAAGTCCACGGTCAGGCAGTAGGGCGTGCCGATCTCGTCCTGACGGCGGTAGCGTTTGCCGATCGAACCCGCCTCGTCGTAGGTGACGAGGAAGCGCTTTTTGAGCTTTTGCAGCAGTTCCTTCGCCTGCGGCGCAAGACCCTTTTGCAGGGGCAGGACGGCGGCTTTGTACGCCGCGATCGCGGGGTGGAAGCGCATGACGTTGCGGACTTCGCCGTTTTCCAGCGTCTCCTCGTCGTACGCCTCGCTCAGCGTTGCGAGCATGAGACGGTCCGCGCCGATGGAGTATTCGATCACGTAGGGGATATACCGCTCCTGCGTGACGGGATCGACGTACGTCATCGACTTGCCCGAGTATTCCTGATGGCGGCTCAGGTCGTAGTCGGTGCGGTTGTGAATGCCGTTGAGCTCCGACCAGCCCATGGGGAAGTCGTACTGAATATCGCACGCCGCCTTGGCGTAGTGCGCGAGCTTATCGTGGTCGTGGAAGCGGAGGTGCTCCTCTTTGAAGCCGAGGTCTAAAAGGAACTGCCACGCGCGCTTTTTGTATTCGGCGTAGTACTCCTGATCGGTGCCTTCCTTGCAGAACCACTGGTGCTCCATCTGCTCGAACTCGATGGTGCGGAAGATGAAGTTCCCGGGCGTGATCTCGTTGCGGAACGCCTTGCCCACCTGCGCGATGCCGAAGGGGACTTTGGCGCGCGTCGTGCGCTGCACGTTGAGGAAGTTGACGAACTCGCCCTGCGCCGTCTCGGGGCGCAGATAGATCTTGTTCTGGCTCTCGTCCGTCACGCCGCGCGACGTCTCGAACATGAGGTTGAACGTGCGGATGGGCGTCCAGTTGCACTTGCCGCAGATGGGGCAGCAGACGTGGTGCTCCTGAATGTACGCCTCCATCTCCTCGTTGGTCATGAGGTCGGGGTTGACCTTGCCCTTGGAGTGCGCCTCGATGAGGTTATCCGCGCGGTGGCGGCTCTTGCACTCCTTGCAGTCCATTTTGGGGTCGGAGAAGGACGCGGTATGCCCGCTCGCTTCCCAGACGCGCGCGTTCATCAGAATGGCGGCGTCCAGCCCGTAGGAGTTCTCGCTCTCCTGCACGAACCGCTTCCACCATGCGCGCTTGATGTTGTTTTTGATCTCCACGCCTACGGGGCCGTAGTCCCACGTGTTCCCCATGCCGCCGTAAATTTCGCTCCCGGGGAAGATGATGCCCCGCGCCTTGCACAGGGCGACGAGTTTGTCCATCGTAACAGCTCTTTTTGCCATTTCAAACACCTTTTTGCATTATTCTTTGATATTATAGCCGTTTTGCGCGGCAGGGTCAAGCGTTCGCGGGGCGCGCGCTATATTTTCAGCAAATAAAACAGCCTTCTTGCGGGAAGGACGGCGGCGAACGCCACGAGAAACCACCCGACGAGCTCCCACGCGGGCGCGTCGGGAAAGGCGAACGTGAGGGCGAACGCGCCGCCCGCAAAGAGAATCCCCACGGGAATGCGCCACAGCCGCCGCGGGAAGGGAACGTCCTTCGGCGCGGGGCAGAAGTCCTCCGCCGAGAGCGCGAGCGCCGCGCCCGCTAAAAGCCCCGCCGCCTGCATATAGTCCGTTTCGGGGAAGAGGGGCGCAAGCGCCAGCGCGAGGATCGCCGCGCCGCAGGCGATCGGGAGCCGCGCGCCGTGCGCGCGGGTGTAGATCAGCTCCCAGCACACGGCGATCACGATCCCGAGGAACGCGCCGAGCAGCACGTCGGTGGGGTAGTGTACGCCGAAATAGAGGCGGGAGCACATCACGAGCAGCGTGAATCCTGACGCGATCGCCCATACCCATGTCCGCCTTGCGCGCGCGGAAACGCCGCACAGGTAGTTGGCGGCGCATTGGCTGTGTCCGCTGGGGAAGGATACTTTATCGCCCAGCCCGACGGTGGAAAAGAGGGGCGTGTCCACGTCGAGGCGGCTCACCGCGCCCGCCGCGTACGGGCGGGGGCGCGCCACAACGAGTTTGAGCGCCACGTTGACGGGCAGCGAGGTGAGCGCCGAGAGCGCGAGCTGCTCGCCCGTGCGCGCGTTTGCGAGCCAATAGACGAGAATGACGACGACCGCGAACACCGTCGGCTCTCCGAAGAGGGAGAAAAATCCGAAGAAATACGTCAGGGCGGGGCAGCGGATGGACTCGAAGAACTGTAAGATCGCCTGTTCCATACGCAAATTATAGCACGTTCCGAGAAAAAATGCGCACGAAACGGTATCATTTTTATGAAAAATATGCTATAATCCTGAGGAGAGACCATTACAGGGGAGACCCGAAAGGAAGAAATATGGCAGAAGCGACGAATTTTATCGAACAGATCGTGGAAAACGACCTCGCGGAGGGCAGGGTCAGCGCGGTGCAGACCAGATTCCCGCCCGAACCCAACGGCTATCTGCATATCGGACACGCGAAGAGCATGTTCGTCAACTTCGGCACGGCTGCAAAGTACGGCGGCAAGTGCAATCTCTTTTTTGACGATACCAACCCTTCCAAGGAAAAGACGGAGTTTGTGGACGCGATCCGCGCCGATATCCGCTGGATGGGCTACGAGTGGGCGAAGGAGACGTACGCCTCCGATTATTTCGATACCATTTATGCCTATGCGGAGCGGCTGATCGAGGAGGGCAAGGCGTTCGTGTGCGACCTCTCGCCCGAGGAGATCAAGGCGACGCGCGGCACGCTCACCGAGCCGGGCGTCGAGAGCCCGTACAGAAACCGCACGCCCGAGGAGAATCTGAAACTCTTCCGCGAGATGAAGGCGGGCGCGTACCGCGACGGCGAGAAGTGCCTGCGCGCCAAGATCGACATGGCGTCTCCCAACGTCAACCTGCGCGACCCCGTCATCTACCGCATTCTGCACGCGACCCATCACCGCACGGGGGATAAGTGGTGCATCTATCCCATGTACGACTACGCGCACCCCATCTGCGACTATTTGCAGGGCGTGACGCACTCCCTCTGCACGCTGGAATTTGAGGATCACCGCCCGCTGTACGATTGGGTGGGCGTCACCCTCGGGTTTGACCCAAAACCCCGCCAGATCGAATTTGCGCGGCTGAACATGACCAACCTCGTCATGAGCAAACGGTATCTGAAAAAACTCGTGGAGGACGGCTCGGTGCACGGGTGGGACGATCCGCGCATGCCCACGCTCGCGGGACTGCGCAACCGCGGCATTCCCGCCGCGGCGATCCGCGATTTCTGCGCCCGCGCGGGCGTTGCCAAGGCAAATTCGGAGTGCGACGTGAGCTACTTCGAGGCGGTCGTGCGCGAGGACCTCAACGCGTCCGCGCCCCGCGCCATGGCGGTCGTCGATCCGCTCAGACTCGTCATCACCAACTACGAGGGGAGCGAGGAGGTGGACTTCGAGATCAACCAGCTCGACCCCGCCGCAGGCACGCGCAAAGTGACGTTCGGCAGGGAGCTTTATATCGAGCGCGCGGACTTCTCGCTCGATCCGCCTCCCAAATATCACCGCCTGAAAATCGGCGGCGTGGCGCGCCTGAAAAACGCCTATATCGTGCGGTGCGACGAGGCTGTCACCGACGAGGCGGGGGGCGTGACGGAGATCCATTGCACCTATCTTCCCGAGAGCCGCAGCGGACAGGATACGAGCGGCGTCAAGGCGAAGGGCGTGCTGCATTGGGTCAACGCCGCGACCTGCGTGGACGCCGTGCTCAAACAGTACGATCATCTTTTAAAAGACGCGGAGTGCGCGGGGCAGGATTTCTCCGAGCGCATGAACCTTTCGAGCGAGCACGTCTTTGCCGCGAAGGCGGAGCCGTACCTCGCCGAGGCGTCCGAAAACACCGCCTTCCAGCTCATGCGCACGGGCTATTACAAGACCTGCCGCGACGGCGGAAAGCTCTGCCTTTCGGAGATCGTTTCACTCAAAGATAACTTCAACAAATAACCGCGGAAAGCCGCAAAAATCTGAAAAGGAGGATGGGGAATGGCTGAATTTTTATCTACGGGGCTCGGGATCGGGATCGTCGTCGGAGTGTGCGCGCTCGCGCTCATTCTCTTCCTGTACGGCGTTTTCCGCCGCTTTTCGCGCTGTTCGTGGCTCTCGTGGCAGATTCTCATCCTCTTCGCCGCGACCTTCCTCCTGCGCTTTCTGCCCGCAAGCGATTCGGCGGCGGTCAACGCCGCGCTTGCGCCCATCGTCCTCTTTGCGGCGGTCGCGCTCGTGCTCGCCATTGGCGGCTGGACGCGCCACGGACTGCTCGCCTACGCAAAACGTCCGCCCGCGTTTTTCCGCTTTACCAACCGCTTTCTCGGCGGCGTGACGACCGTTCTCAATTTCGTTACCTTCTTCGTCGTCATCGGCGCGCCCGTTCTCGTCGCGCTGCCCCTGTTCGGCGTGAATTTCGCCGCGCTCGACCCGCTCTACGCAAGCGCGATCTGGACAAATTACGCCGCGCCGCACGCGTTCGACCTCGTCGTCATCGCGGTCTGCGTGCTCATGGTGCGCTGCGGCTACCGCGTGGGGCTGATGCGCTCCCTGTGGGCGATTCTCACCGTGCTGCTCTGCTTCGGCGCGCTCGTGCTCTCCATATTCCTTGCCAACAAAGTTCCCTTCCTTGCGAATTGGGCGAACGCCCTCGCGGGGAACTTCGCCTCGCTCGGCTCGTACGCCTCCGTCGTCGGAACGGCGATCGTCGCGGGCGTGTGCTTTGTCGTTCTGCTCATCGTCATCATTCTCATTTCCGCGCTCATCAACGTGCTCATGAAAAAGCTGCGTACGCCCACCGCGCTCCGCGCGATCGACGGCGCGCTGCTTGCAGTCATCTTCGGGGCGATCTTCTTTGCGATCGCCTTCGGGATCGACTTCGGCGTGTACCATCTCGCGCACGGCGGGCTGGAAAACGCCTTCGGCGCGATCGCGGGCGCGGTGGGGTCCGCTGCGGAGGGCGGCGCGGACGCGTTGCAGGGCGCGCTGGACAGCGTGTTCGCCGTCATGCAGCGGCTCGAACAGCTCTTCCTCTCGTCGCCGCTCTCGGCGCGGCTGTATAACTACAATCCGCTGCTCCTTTTGGGGCAGGGATAATTCCCCGCCCGTCGGCGCATACTGAACGCCGAGGAGGGGAGAGTTTTTGGAGGAGGACGCGCGCGATTTGCTGGCGGCGGTCAACGCGCTCTGCGACGGCGCGGGCTGGCGCATTCTGGACGAATCGGAGCTTTCCGCGCTTCTGCCGCACGGCTGTGCGGAGGGGATCGCCGTCACGCTCGAACGGTTGGAGGCGCGCCGTCTCATCGACGTGCGCTATGCCGACGGCGGAACGTACTGCATCAGGTCGCTTCCCGCGGGGCGGGCGTACGCCGCGCGCATACGCGAAGAGGCGGCGTCCGCGGAGCTGCGCGTCCGCCGCGTGTTCCGCACCGCGTTTTTGGGCGGACTTGCGGGCGCGTTCGTCGGCGCGCTGCTGGCGTTTCTGCTCTCTCTCCTGTGGTGAGGTATGGCAAACGGAATGCTGCGGAGAGTCAGGGAACGGGAAGTCATGCGCGCTCTTTTAACGCTGTCGGCGGGGAAAGAGCGTTTTCTCGCGTCGCCCAAGGAGATTGCGGCGCTCATGCCCCCCAAGAAAACGCCAGCGGAAGAGGAGCTGGAAAAGGAGCTTGCCGCGCTCGCCGAGAACGGGTATGTGGACTACGTTGCCACCGACCGCAAGGGGGAGCGCACCTACGTGCTCGAACTGAGCCGGAAGGGCGCGGATTATTTCCGCGAAGAGCGCGATTCCCGTCGGCGGTTTGCCCTGCGGATCGCGGTGGCTGCGCTCTGCGGCGCGGCGTCCGCGCTCGCGGGTTTTCTGCTCAAACTCCTGTTTTCATAACGTCCGCGGCGAACTTGCGCGCGGATTTTTTTCTTCCTCCGCCGCGAAACCTTGACAAATTTCCGCATTTGCGTTATCATAGAGAAGCAAACTTTTGTTTGTTTCTCGCCCGTCTTTTCCCCGCCTCCGCGCGCGGAAAAATGTGCGAATACGTTGTAAACGCGGATTTAAGGGATGTGTCGCGCAGGAGCGGTGGGAGTACTTGCCTCCCTCTGTGAGGGTGAGTCATGAGTCATGCGCACCAGCGCGGTGCGCTGTGCGCTCATGACGAACTAAGGAATTGCCTTTATCAGCGGCAATTCCGTGCCCGTAGGCGGCACACTGCCTTGGTGCCGCCAAGAGGTGCCCCGTAGGGGCGGTGGGAGTAACTCCCTCAGTCACTTCGCGACAGCTCCCTCGAAGAGGGAGCCAAGGGCAAGGTACTGAAAAAGCTATAAATCACAGATACAAGGAATGTTTCTGTGTTGCAAAAGGCGTCACTGCGTTATGCCTTTTGTTAAAAATCACTCGCGCAAGGAAGGTTCCCTTCCGCCCGCGCCCTCAATTTGCCGCTTGCGGCTTTTGCGGAAGAGTGAGATAACGCGCGCTATCATGTTGCGATTTGCGCCGCAGAGAGGTGAGCGCGTACGTTATGCCGATAGCCCCTGTGGGGCTTCGGCGTATGCGCGAACTAAGAAATTGCCATTTCAGCGGCAATTTCGTGACCGAGGCGGCACATTACCTTGGTGCCGCCGAGACAACCGAACGCAGAGCCGCAGGCGAACGTTGGGTTTCTCTAAAAATCACGAAGTTTTTCCGCGTCAGTTCGCGGAAAAACTGTGAGGATATTTTTATGGGGCATCACGAATTCAAACTGCATGCGCCGTTTGCGCCCACGGGCGATCAGCCGCAGGCGATCCAAAAACTCACCGAGGGCGTTCTGGACGGGATCCGCACGCAGGTCCTTGTCGGCGTGACGGGCAGCGGCAAAACGTTCACGATGGCGAATGTCATTCAGAACGTGGGGCGTCCCACGCTCGTCATCGCGCACAACAAGACGCTTGCCGCGCAGCTCTGGGGCGAGTTCCGCGCCTTTTTCCCCGAAAACCGCGTGGAGTATTTCGTCTCCTATTACGACTACTATCAGCCCGAAAGCTACATTCCGCAGACGGATACCTACATTGAAAAAGATCTCTCGATGAACGACGAGATCGATAAACTCCGCAACGCCGCGACCTGCTCGCTGGGCGAGCGGGACGACGTCATCGTCGTCTCCTCCGTCTCGTGCATTTACGGCTTGGGCGCGCCCGAGGAGTTCTTCCGCCTTGGCATTTCGCTGCGCCCGGGGCAGGAGATGGCGCGCGACGACCTGCTCTCCCGCCTCGTGAACATTCAGTATTCGCGCAACGATACCGACTTCAAGCGTTCTACTTTCCGCGTGCGGGGGGACGTGGTGGAGATCTTCCCCGCGTCCAACTCCGAAGTCGCCGTCCGCGTGGAGTTTTTCGGCGACGAGATCGACTCCATCAGCGAGATCGACGTCGTGACGGGCAAGGCGATCAGCTCCCTCAAACACGCCGTCATTTTCCCCGCCAGCCACTACGCGGTGGGAACGGAGCGGCTGCAAAGCGCGCTCTCCATGATCGAAGAGGATTTAAACGGCGAAGTAAAAGCCTTTGAGGACGCGGGCAAACTCCTCGAAGCGCAGCGGCTTTCCCAGCGCACGCGGCACGATTTGGAGATGATGCGCGAGATCGGCTACTGTTCGGGCGTGGAAAATTATTCCCGCTATTTCGACGGCCGCTCGCCCGGGGAGCCGTCCTTTACCCTGCTCGATTACTTTCCCAAAGATTTTCTCGTATTTATCGACGAGAGCCACATGACCATTCCGCAGATCCGCGCCATGTACCACGGCGATCTGTCGCGCAAGACCAATCTTGTGGAGTACGGATTCCGCATGAAATCCGCCTACGACAACCGCCCGCTCACGTTCGAGGAGTTCGACGCGCGCGTGCCGCAGATGATCTGCGTTTCGGCGACGCCCGCGCCCTACGAATTGGAGCAGGCGGGGCAGGTCGTGGAACAGCTTATCCGCCCCACGGGGCTTCTGGACCCGCCCGTCACCGTAAAACCCACGAAGGGGCAGATCGACGATCTTCTCTCCGAGGTGCATACCGTCGTGAACGCGGGCGGGCGCGTGCTCGTCACCACGCTCACCAAGCGCATGGCGGAGAGCCTGACCGACTATCTGAAAGAGAGCGGCGTCAAGGTGCGCTATATGCACTCCGATGTGGATACGTTGGAGCGCATCGACATTGTCAACGGACTGCGCGCAGGCGAGTTCGACGTCCTGTGCGGCATCAACCTGCTGCGCGAGGGGCTGGACCTGCCCGAGGTGCGCCTCGTCGCCATTCTCGACGCCGACAAAGAGGGGTTTCTCCGCAGCGAGACGTCGCTCGTGCAGACGATCGGGCGCGCCGCGCGCAATGCGGAGGGGCGCGTCATCATGTATGCGGACAGCATGACGGGGAGCATGGAGCGCGCCATCGGCGAGACCAACCGCCGCCGCGCCATTCAGCAGCAGTATAACGAGGAACACCATATCGTGCCCAAGACCGTCGTCAAGAAGGTCGCCGAGACGCTCGCCGTCACGGGCAAGGCGAAGAAGCCCGCCGAGATCAAGAAGGCGGATATCCCCGACGAGATCGAAAAACTCAAAGGTCTGATGAAGGCGGCTTCCGCGCAGCTCGATTTCGAGCGCGCGATCGAGATAAGGGAGCGGATTGCGGGGTTGCGTAAACAACTCCGCCAATAGTTTGCGCCGGATCCATCGCGCAATTCATTGTCGGGCTTACGGTTTTTCTCGGTCATGTACGTCTTTGTACACTCCCGTCGAAAAATCCGCGCCCTCCGCGCCTTGCGCGCGGCTTCGGCGCAAACGGCAGTATAATTACGTGATACTTTGTCGCCTTTACGCACGCCTCAGTCGTGTACGTCCTTGTACACTCCTTTCGGCGTTTACGCAGGCTCCTCGTCTGACGCGGAACTGCTTTCCAAACGGGAGCGAACGCGCAATCCATTGTCGGGCTTGCGGTTTTTCTCGGTCATGTACGTCTTTGTACACTCCCGTCGAAAAATCCGCGCCCTCCGCGCCTTGCGCGCGGCTTCGGCGCAAACGACACCTTTCGGCGTTTACGCAGGCTCCTCGTCTGACGCGGAACTGCTTTCCAAACGGGAGCGAACGCGCAATCCATTGTCGGGCTTACGGTTTTTCTCGGTCATGTACGTCTTTGTACACTCCCGTCGAAAAATCCGCGCCCTCCGCGCCTTGCGCGCGGCTGCGGCGCAAACGGCAGACAATTCCCGCATGAGACTTTGTCGCCTTTCGGCGTTACCATGTCCGCAACGGGCGCGGCAGACGCGCCATGTCCGCCTCGGGCATGGTTTGCCCGATCAATTTTACAATCGAAAAGGAGAGTGGTCAGATATGAAAATCGCCGTAGACATTGACGACACCTTGAATATTCTCGAACGCGTGCGCTATGCGGGGGAGTATATCCGCCGCAATCAGCTTCCGTTCACACTCAAAGATCCCGACGCGAACGCGTTTGTCGACGTGTACGATTGGACGCTGGACGACGTTTTGAAGTTCGTGCGCGAGGGCGGCGGCATCACCGCGTTCACCGACGCGCCCGTCCGCAAGGGCGCGCGCGAGGCGCTTGCGCGCTGGAAGGAGGAGGGGCATGAGATCGTCATTCTCACTTCCCGCCTGCCTTCGTGGTTCGCAAATCCCGAAAAAATCTCCCGCGATTGGCTGGAAAAGCGGCGCATTCCGTACGACGAGCTCGTCGCCGACTGTCAGGATAAGGGAAAATACTGCGAGGAGCATCACGTCGACGTGCTCATCGACGACCGCATCGAGCACTGTCTCGCCGCGCAGAGCCGCGGCGTGGCTGCCGTGCTCGCGGTGACGAAGGCGACCGTCTCGCGGGCGCGCGAAGTGCGCTACGGCGGCGCGAATTGGAAGCAGATCGACATGGCGGTACACCACATTGCGGGACTGATCGCCCGCAGGAACGCGCTGTGAGCCGCACAGAACAGACCGAACTCACCGTCATGGTGATGGTGCAGAAGAAAGGAACGGACCTCGTCGCCGTCGAAAAGCGTAAAAAAGGGCAGTGGGACGGGCTGATCTTCCCCGGCGGACACGTCGAGCGCGGAGAGAGCTTTGCCCGCGCCGCCGTACGAGAGGCGGAGGAAGAGACGGGGCTGACTATTTCGGCGTTGCAGTTCTGCGGCGTCGTGCATTGGGCGCACAGGGAACGCAGGGAGCGCTATCTCGTCATGCTGTACCGCGCGGAGGGCGAGGGCGAACTTCTGCCCGCCACCGCCGAGGGCGAGAATATCTGGATGCCCCTCGCGGAATTTTGCGCCGCGGAGGGGAAGTCTCCCGCGATGGACGAGTATCTCTCCTGCTTTCTCGGCGAAACGGGCGAACTGTTTGCAGAATACGACGACGGCGGCACGGATACGCTCGTGCGGCAGCAACTTTTAGGAACAGAATCATAAATCGGTACATATCAACAGGCTATGAACTTCGTTAAAGAAATCTTTATCAAGGGCGCAAAGGAAAACAATCTCAAAAATATCGACGTACACATTCCGCGCGATACGCTCACCGTATTCACGGGGCTTTCGGGCAGCGGCAAATCGACGCTCGCGTTCGATACCATCTTTGCCGAAGGGCAGCGGCGGTACATGGAGAGTCTCTCCTCGTACGCCCGCCAATTCCTCGGCATGATGGAAAAGCCCGACGTGGAGAGCATCGAGGGGCTTTCCCCCGCGATCTCCATCGACCAGAAGACGACTTCGCACAACCCCCGCTCCACGGTGGGAACGGTCACGGAGATTTACGACTATCTCCGCCTTCTGTACGCGCGCGTCGGCACGCCGCACTGCCCCAACTGCGGCAGGGAGATCAGGCGGCAGACGGTGGACGAGATCGCCGACCGCGTCATGGAACTGCCCGAGGGGAGCAAGATCATGGTGGAAGCGCCCGTCGTGCGCGGCAGAAAGGGCGAGTACGTCAAGGAGCTTGCCTCCTACCGCAAGAGCGGGTACGTCCGCGTCAAGATCGACGGCAGCGTGTACGACCTCGGGGAAGAGATCAGGCTCGATAAGAATATCAAACACAATATCGGCGTCGTGGTGGACCGTCTCGTCGTGAAAGAGGGCATTTTGAAGCGCCTCACCGAGAGCTTGGAGACCGCGCTCCGCCTTGCGGACGGGCTTGTCGTCATCGACTGCGGCGGCGAGGAGACGCTCTATTCCTCCCGCTATTCCTGCCCCGACTGCAACATCTCGATCGAGGAGATCGAGCCGCGGCTCTTCTCCTTCAACACGCCGTGGGGCGCGTGTCCCGCGTGTACGGGGCTGGGGTTCCAACAGGCGGTGGACGCCGACCTCATCTGTCCCGACCGCACCAAGACGCTGCGCGAGGGCGCGATCCGCATCAGCGGGTGGAATCTCGATTCCTCCGCCGTCACGCAGATGTATCTCGAAGGGCTTTCCCGCCATTACGGGTTCTCGCTCGACGTTCCCGTCAAGGATCTCCCCCAAGAGGTGTTCGACCTGCTCATGTACGGCAACGACGGCGAGAAGATCGACCTCGACTACCGCACGCGCACCTATCATTCGAGCTATAAGAGCGCGTGGGAGGGGTTCGTCAACAACTTGCAACGCCGCTACAACCAGACGAGTTCCGTGGGCGTGAAGTGGGATATCGAACGCTATATGCGCACGTCGGACTGCCCCGTCTGCCACGGAAAACGGCTGAAAAAGGAGGCGCTTGCGGTCACGGTGGGGGGTAAAAACATTGCCGAGGTGTGCGAACTGCCCGTAAAGGATTTGCTCGTCTTTCTCGACGGGCTTGCGCTCACGCCCACGCAGCACGCCATTGCCGACGTCATTCTGCGCGAGATCAGGAGCCGTATCAGCTTCCTCGTCAACGTGGGGCTGGACTATCTCACCCTTGCGCGGAGCGCGGCGACGCTCTCGGGCGGCGAGAGCCAGCGTATCCGCCTCGCAACGCAGATCGGTTCCGCGCTCTCGGGCGTGCTTTATATCCTCGACGAGCCGTCCATCGGACTGCACCAGCGCGATAACGACAGACTGCTCGCCTCCCTCAAAGGGCTGCGCGATCTCGGGAATACGCTCATCGTCGTCGAGCATGACGAGGATACCATGCGGGCGGCGGACTATATCGTGGACATCGGGCCCAAAGCGGGCGTGCACGGCGGCGAGGTCGTCGCCTGCGGCACGGTCGAGGACATCATGAACGAGCCGCGCTCGATCACGGGAGACTACCTCGCGGGGCGACGGAAGATCGCCGTTCCCGCCGTGCGCAAGAAGCCGGACGGCAGGTGGTTCACAGTGGAGGACTGCCGCCAGAACAATCTGAAAGGCATTGCCGCGTCCGTTCCCGCGGGACTGATGACGGCGGTCACGGGCGTGAGCGGGTCGGGCAAAAGCTCGCTCGTCAACGAGATCATTCTGCCCATTCTCGCAAACAACCTCAACGGCGCGCGCCAGCCGACGGGCAAGAGCGGCGCGTTTTCGGGCTTGGAGCACTTCGACAAGGTCATCGCCATCGACCAATCGCCCATCGGCAGAACGCCGCGCTCCAATCCCGCCACCTACACGGGGGTGTTCACCGCCATCCGCGATCTGTTCGCGGCGACGCCCGACGCCAAGGCGATGGGGTTCAAGTCGGGGCGGTTCTCCTTCAACGTGGCGGGCGGACGGTGCGAAAACTGTTCGGGCGACGGCATCATGAAAATCGAAATGCACTTCCTGCCCGACGTGTACGTTCCCTGCGAGGTCTGCGGCGGCAAACGCTACAACCGCGAGACGCTCGAAGTCAAGTACAAGGGCAAGTCGATCGCCGACGTTCTGGATATGACGGTGGAGGAGGCGTGCGAATTCTTCCGCAACCTGCCGTCCATCTACAACAAACTTGCAACGCTCAACGAGGTGGGGCTGGGGTATATCCGTCTGGGGCAGAGCGCAACCACGCTCTCGGGCGGCGAGGCGCAGCGCGTCAAGCTCGCCACGGAGCTTTCAAAGCGGTCCACGGGGCGCACTTTCTATATCCTCGACGAACCCACCACGGGACTGCACAGTTACGACGTGGAGAAGCTCGTGAATATCCTTCTGCGCCTGCGCGACGGCGGGAACACGGTGCTCGTCATCGAGCATAACCTCGACGTCATCAAAGTCGCCGACTATCTCATCGACCTCGGACCGGAGGGCGGCGACGGCGGCGGCACGATCGTCTGCACGGGTTCGCCCGAAGAAGTCGCCGCGTGCGAAAAGAGCTACACAGGGCAGTTTTTGAAGAAAATAATTTGAATGCTCACGAAATTCTTTTCGAACTGACGTCGTCGCGGCGGAGCACACCTTGCGGGCGGTTCGGCTGCGCCGAACGCCGCGCTTAAAACGCTCGCCGCTCCTCTTCGCAAAAAATCTTTCTGTGAAATCTTTTTTGCGAGTGCTATGGTACGACAATGTCGTGAGGGGAAGAGAAACCCAACGTTCGCCTTCGGCTCTGCGTTCGGTTTCTCTCGACAGCGCGCAAGTGGCAACATTTTGGCGCGCGCTGTCTCACTCTTCCGCAGAAGCCGCGTAAGCAGCAAATTGGGGTGAACGGCGCGTTATGCGCACCGCCACGGGGTGGCGTGCGCGCGGCGTGAACTAAGAAATTGCCATCTCAGCGGCAATTTCGTGACCGAGGCGACACACTACCTTGGTGTCGCTGAGAACAAAAGGCATAACGCAGTGACGCCTTTTGCAACCATTTTATAGCAGTGCAAGTCGTTGCTTGCGTGGGAGTTTTTCTTGAATATATCCGAATCGGGAAGGGGTGGCAATATGAGTATCAACCAGACCATGCGGCGGCTGGGCGAGGAACGCTCGGTCATCCGCGAAATTTTTGAATACGGCAATGCGCGCAAAAAGGAGATCGGCGCGGACAAGGTGTTCGATTTCTCGCTCGGGAATCCCAGCGTTGCGCCGCCGCACGAAGTCAATGCGGAGATCGTCCGTCTTATTGCGGAAACGCCCTCGGTGCAGCTCCACGGCTATACCTCCGCGGCGGGCGCGCCCGAGGTGCGCGCGGCGGTCGCGGAGTATCTTCAAACGGCGTTCGGCGCACCCGTGTCCGCGTCCCACGTCTACATGACGTGCGGCGCGGCGGCGTCGCTCACGATTTCGCTTGCCGCCATGTCCGAGGCGGGGGACGAGTTCGTCGTCGTCGCGCCCTACTTCCCTGAGTACCGCGTCTTTATTGAGCGGGCGGGCGGGAAGGTCGTCGAGGCGAAGGCGGCGGCGGACTTCCATCTCGACCTCGCCGCGCTCGATCGTGCGATCGGCGCGCGGACCAAAGCCGTCATTCTCAATTCGCCCAACAACCCCACGGGCGCGGTGTACGGGCGGGCGGAGTTGCAGGCGCTCGCCGCGCTCCTGCACAAAAAGAGCGCCGAAAAGGGCGCGCCCGTCTACCTCATCGCCGACGAGCCGTACCGCGAACTCACCTACGGCGCGGAAGTCGCGTGCCTGCTCAACCTCTATCCGCATACCGTGCTCTGCTATTCGTTTTCCAAGTCGCTCTCGCTCGCGGGCGAGCGCATCGGCTATATCGCCGTTTCGGACGACTGCTTTGACGCGGACGGACTGTTCGCCGCCGTGTGCGGGGCGGGGCGCGCGCTCGGATACGTCTGCGCGCCCGCGCTCTTCCAGCGGGTGTGCGCGAAATGCCTCGGGAAATCGGGCGATATTGCCGCCTACCGCGAAAACCGCGACCTTCTTTGGAACGCGCTCCGTAAATACGGGTTCGACTGCGTTCCGCCCGAGGGCGCGTTCTACCTCTTTGTCAGATCGCCCGAGCCTGACGCGAAGGCGTTCTGCGAGCGCGCGAAAAAGTACGAGCTTCTCCTCGTTCCGTCCGACAGTTTCGGCGTGGAGGGATATGTGCGCATTTCCTACTGCGTGGCGAAGGAGACGATTGTAAACGCGCTTCCCGCATTTCAAAAGCTGGCGGAAGAGTACGAATTGCAGCAGACAGACAAGTAATCAGATAACGCAAAGCGGCGCGCCGCGGGAAACTCCCGCGGCGCGCCGCTCTATAATGGAAGTTACATCGTCACCAGAAGCAGGACGAAAGGCAGGGTGACCACGGAGAGGATGGTTCCCGTGGAGAACGCGGCGGCGGAAAATTCCCGCTCGCCGTCCAGCTTTTCCGCAAAGGCAACCACGCTCGCCGCAGGCGGCATCGCCATGGCAATGACGGGCGTCAGGAGGACGTAGGGCGTCGCCTCGAACAATCCCGCCAGCTTGAAGGGGAGAATGAGCAGATAGGTGAGCGCCGCCGAGAGAATGAGCCGCACGAACGCCGCAAGGTAAATTTTCGGGTCGCCGAAGAGCTGTTTCGCGGGAAGTTCCGCCAGCCGCACGCCCACGACCATCATGGAGAGGGGCGCGGTCATGTTTCCCGTGTATTCCACGATCTGTTGCAGTTCGGCGACGGCTTCCATATCGAAAATGTTGATCTGCGGCACGAGGAACAGCAGGAATCCGACGAGCGAACCTACCGTGCAGGGGTTTAAAAGCGCCTTTTTCAGGGAGATCTGCTTTTTATCCTGCGTCATGAGGTATGCGCCCAACGTCCAGAGAATGAGATTGAACGCCACCGAAAAGACGATCATGTACATGGTCGCCTCGGCGTTGCCGTCGGTAAACATATCGATGAAGGGGATCCCGATGAACGCGCAGTTGGAGAAGGCGCTCACGAACACGAGCACGTCGCGCTGCCGCCGCTCCTCGGGCTTTTTCATGTAGCGGAAGATGAGCATTGCCGCGCCCCACGTGAGGAACACCGCCGCCGCCGAGAAGAGGAACACCCACAGGAAGTTTAAAAGCACCGCGCCCGTCGGGGCGATGGGGTTGACGGCGAACGCCTTTACGATGAGCGCGGGCTGCGCGACGCACAGAAGAATGTTAGAGATGGAGTACAGGCTGTCCGAGCGGACGAGGTTGGTCTTTCTGAGCACAAACCCCGGCACGGCGAACGCGAACAGCACCAGCATGATGATAAGGACTTTTAAAATGATCTGCGCCATATTCTCTCCTTTTTTTCCGCACGGAATTATAGCACCAAATCCGCGAACAGGCAAGAAAAATTGTACGGAAAACGGACAAAAAAAGTGAAATTTTTTACGGGATCACGGCAGGAAGGCGGCCGCGCGGACAGAACTGTCCGACGGATGCGGGTCATGTCGGAAGTCTGTCGTGCGGCGGTATGACATGATCGCGATTGCGCATACTTTTTTAAAGGGGTCGCGAGCCGCGCTGTCATTTTGGCTGTCGCGCTGCTGTTATCGCCGTATTTTATCATAAATCCGCATGACAGCGTCATGAAAATCAAGTACGCGGCAATGGTAATTTCACAAAAAGACGAAACAAAAAGAAGTTTCCTTTTTTGACAGATATTTTGCAGTATGCCGTAAAATTCAAGAATATTATCAAGAAAAATGACAATGAAACGGGCGGCGGGCTTTTTCTTCGGGGTAATTTCGGCAAAACACTTGCTAATAAGGTAAAGCTTTGGTATAATGGTATCGGAGATTTTGTCTCCCGATTCCGCGCGCTCTGAAATCGCGGCGGGCAAATAACAGATATCGGCAATATTCTTTTTATACATAAAAGTGCGGATTCTGTGTAAAGGTACAATCAGCGGAAGCTTGCCGCGACGGCGGTATAGATTTAAGGACGTCATGAAAAAAATACTGCATATTTCAAAATATTATGCTCCTTTTGTCGGCGGTATCGAACAGGTTGCGCGGGATTGCGTAAATTCGTTCGGCGCGGAAGTCGAGCAGAAAGTTTTCTGTTTTCAGCACGAAAAGGGCGACGCCGTCGATCGCGTGGACGGAGTCGAGGTGATCCGCGCGGGCTGCTTTGCAAAGGTTGCCTCGCAGTCGATGTCCTTTTCCTATGGCAAGTTGCTGAAAAAGACCTTCCGCGAATTTCAGCCCGATATTGTGATTTTCCACTATCCCAATCCGTTCGGCGCGCATTTTTTGAAAAAACAGCTGAAACGGCGTCCCGATTGCAAACTGATCGTGTGGTGGCATCTGGATATCACCAAGCAAAAGCTCCTCGGCAAACTGTTCGCGGGGCAGACGAAGTGGCTCTTGAAGCGCGCGGCGAAGGTCGTGGCGACGAGCCCGAATTATATCGACGGGAGCGCGTCGCTGCAATCGGTGAAGGAAAAATGCGTTTCCATTCCGTGCTGCGTCAATCACGCGCGTTTGCAGGTCTCCGAAGATGACCGCGCGCGGGCGGAGCAGTACAGGCAGGAATGCGCGGGAAAGACGATCTGCCTTGCGATGGGACGGCACGTTCCCTACAAGGGCATGGAATATCTCGTGCGGGCGAGCAAATTGCTGAGCGACGACTTCGTCGTCTGGATCGGCGGGCAGGGACCGCTGACGGACGATCTGAAAAAACTCGCGGAGGGGGATCGTAAAATCACCTTCCTCGGGAAGGTCTCCGACGACGATTTGAAGAGCCGGCTGCTTGCCTGCGATATTTTCTGTTTTCCCTCCATCACCAAGAACGAAGCGTTCGGGATCGCCCTCGCCGAGGCGATGGCATACGGAAAACCCGCCGTTACGTTTACGATCGACGGCTCGGGCGTCAATTACGTCTCTTTAAACGGCGTTACGGGGATCGAAGTGGAAAACCGCAACGTCGGACAGTACGCCGAAGCGCTCAGACGGCTCGCCGATGACGCGTCGCTCCGCGGCGAATACGGCGAAAATGCGAAACGCCGCGTGGATGCGCTCTTTACCAACGAAAAATTTCAGGAAAACGTACGCAATCTGATCGATCAATTATGAAAATTTTTGCAGTGATTATGGCAGGCGGGGGCGGAACGCGCTTCTGGCCGCTTTCGAGAAAGGAAACCCCCAAGCAGCTCCTCAATCTGAGCGGCAGGGACGCAATGGTCAACGAGACCATCGCGCGGCTCAGACGCGTTGCGGAGCGGGAGAACGTCTTTATCGTCACCAACCGCACGCAGGCGGAGAAAATGGCGGCGCTGACGGCGGACAGGCTCCCCGCGGAAAACATTCTCAAAGAGCCTTCCGCGCGCAATACGGCGGCGTGCGTGGGGTACGCCGCAATGAAAATTTACAAAACGTACGGCGACGGCGTGATGGTCGTCACGCCGTCCGACGCATATATCCGCGACGAGGCGGAGTACGCCCGCGTGCTGCAAACCGCCGTTCGGGCGGCGGAGGAGAGCGACGCGCTCGTGACGGTGGGCATCACGCCGACCTTCCCCGCAACGGGCTACGGCTATATCAATTTCACAAAGAGCGGCGAAGCCGTCAAAAAGGTCAGAAAGTTTGTGGAAAAACCCGACCTTGCAACGGCGGAACGCTACGTTTCAAGCGGCGATTACGTCTGGAACAGCGGCGTGTTCGTCTGGAAAGCGTCCGTGATTCTGGACAAATTCAAAACGCTCCTTCCCGATATTTACGCCGACCTTGAAACGATCGCCGCCGCGTTCGGCACGCCGGACGAGGAAAAGGTCTTAAACGAGGTATATCCGAAGATCCGCTCCATTTCCGTCGACTACGGCATTATGGAGAAGGCGGACGGCATTCTCGTCGTCCCGGGCGAGTTCGGCTGGAACGACGTCGGGAGCTGGGATATGATGAACGTTCTCCATAAAGAGGACGGGCAGGGCAACATCGCCGTCGGCGACGCGCTCCTTATCGACAGCAAAAATACGACGGTCTATTCGAGCGGACGGCTGGTCGCCGTCGTCGGGGCGGACGACCTCGTCGTCGTGGAGACGCCCGACGCGGTCATGGTATGCCCGAGATCCAAGGCGCAGGACGTGAAAAAGATCGTGGACGCGCTCAAAGAACAGAACAGGACGGATAAGCTGTAAGATGGACGTTTTGGAAGAGTACAACAGGTGGTGTTCCGACCCGATCTTCGACGCGGCGACGCAGGCGGAACTCAAAGCGATCTCGGATGAGAAGGAGATCGCCGACCGCTTTTATAAAAACCTCTCGTTCGGGACGGGCGGGCTGCGCGGCGTGATCGGCGCGGGAACCAACCGCATGAATATATACACCGTCGGCAAGGCGACGCAGGGACTTGCGGACTTCATCAATTCCGAGACAGAAAACGGCTCGGTCGCGATCGCGTACGACAGCCGCAGAATGTCTCCCGAGTTCGCCATGCGCGCGGCGTGTATTCTTGCGGCGAACGGGATCAGGGCGTATCTCTTTGAGTCGCTCCGTCCCACGCCCGAGTTGTCCTTTGCGGTGCGCTATCTCGGCGCGACGGCGGGCATCGTCATTACGGCGAGCCACAATCCGCCGCAGTACAACGGCTATAAAGTGTATTGGAGCGACGGCGGGCAGATCGTTCCGCCCTACGATAAAAAGATCATCGGCTGCGTGAACGCGGTCGCGGATTACGGCGCGGTCCGTACCATGTCCGAACAGGCGGCGAAGGAGCAGGGGCTTCTGCGCATCGTCGGAAAAGAGGTGGACGACGCGTACATGGCTGCCCTGAAAGCCGTCGTGCTCAATCCCGACGTCATCAGAAAGATGGCGAAAGACATCAAAATCGTCTACACGCCGCTCAACGGCACGGGATACGTTCCCGTGACGCGCGTTCTTCGGGAACTCGGATTTGAAAAGGTGTGGGTCGTTCCCGAGCAGGCGGCTCCGGACGGGAATTTCCCGACCCTCCGCTATCCCAACCCCGAAGATCCCGCCGCGTTCGACTATGCGCTGAAACTTGCGAAGGAAGTTGACGCAGACCTCGTGCTTGCGACCGACCCCGACGCGGACCGCCTCGGCGTATATGCCAAGGACTCCGCGACGGGCGAATATATGTCCTTTACGGGCAACATGAGCGGACTTCTCATCGCCGAATACGAGCTTTCGCAGCGCGCGGCAAAGGGACTCCTGCCCGCAGACAGGGCGGACGGCGCGCTGGTCACGACGATCGTCTCTTCCAAAATGGCGTACGCGATCGCCGCGCGGTACGGGCTGACCGTCATCGAGGTGCTGACGGGGTTCAAGTATATCGGCGAACAGATCAAACTGTTTGAAGCCGCGTTGCAGGCGAACGGCGGCATGCCCGATCATACCAAGGGCGCGTACGAATACGAGTTCGGGTATGAAGAGAGCTACGGGTGTCTCGTCGGCACGCACGCGCGCGATAAGGACGCGGTCGTCGCCGTCATGGCGCTCTGCGAGGCGGCGGCATACTATAAATCCCTCGGCATGACGCTGTGGGATCAGATGCAGGAAATTTACCGCAGATACGGGTACTACCGCGAATCGCTCGAAAGCATAACAATTCCGGGCGCAGAGGGCGCGGAAAAGATCGAGGCGATCATTGCGGGGCTGCGCGAACATACGCCCGCCGTCATCGGCGGTAGCCGCGTGATCGCGCTGCGTGACTACCGTGCCGGCACGCGGACAAGCCTTGCGGACGGGAGCGCGACCAAACTTTCGCTGCCCGCGAGCAACGTATTGTATTTTGAATTGGAAAACGACGGCTGGTGCTGCGTCCGTCCCTCGGGGACGGAACCGAAAATCAAATTTTATTTCGGCGTAAAGGCAGATTGCATGGAAGAGGCGGAGGAAAGAGTCCGCCTGCTCAAAGAGGGGCTGTTCGAGCTTACGAAATAACGTATGAAGTGTCTTGTTCTTGCGGGCGGCAGCAGCGACAGGCTCTGGCCCTTGTCGCGCAGAGACTACCCAAAACAATTTATGGAGATCCGCGAGGGACGTTCCATGTTTCAGGAGACGATCCTCCGCAATCTTCCGTTCTGCGACGAGTTCGTTATCCTCACCAACAGGCGGTACGAGAACGTCGTCAAAGGGCAGTTGCAGGCGTTTCAGGGGCTCAACTGCACCATTATCTACGAGAAGGACGTATTAAAGACCGCGCCGCCCGTCATCGCCTACGCAAAGGAGTGCGATCCGGACGAGCAGCTGCTCATCGTCTCTTCCGAATGTCTGGTGGACGGCGACTATGCGGCGAGCATCGCGCAGGTCAAGGAGATCGCCGCGCGGGACAGGATGGCGATCGTCGTCTGCAAACCGACGAACGCGCGGGAAGGCTATAATTTTATCAACGTGCGCGGGAAAGTGGTTTCTTGCAGCTCCAAACGCGGAAAATACAGCTTGTGGGACTGCGGGATCATGGCGGTCAAGGCGTGGGTCCTGCTCTCCGTGCTCCCGCGCGGAACGGTGGAGAGCTGCGCGGAGCTGCGCGTCGAAAACGGAGAGTTCGTCTCCGACGCGCCCGTCGCGCCCGTGAGCCTCTCCAAGATCCTGCGCACCGACAAGTGCGATCTCGTCACGGCAACGTTCGAGTGGACGCGCATCACGGATATCACCTCGTTCTACGAGTACGTTGATAAAGTCACCAAAAACAACAATAACACGATCGCTTATAACTGCAAGGGCGTGGAAATCGTCAATATGCTCGAAAGCAAGCTGGTCGTGGCGAACAGTCTCAGAAATATCGTCATCGTCAACACGCGCGACGCGATCTATATCTCCGATAAGGCGCGCGAAGCGGACGCGAAGAGCATCGGACAGAAATATTACAACGGCAAGAAACGCTATTTCGACGTACAGCCCAAGCGTTACACCACATGGGGTACGGCGGAGACGCTGTACACGACCGATCAGATCGAGGTCAGTAAAGTCGTCGTCTATCAGGGAGAGCGGGTCGCCTATCAGTGCAAGCGCGGGTATTCGGCAAACTTTCTCATTTTGCAGGGTTCGGCGATCCTCCGCGGCAAGAATACCGAGATCGATTATTCCGTCGATCAAAGCATTTTTATAGCCGATTCGGCGCAATATGAAGTCGTCAATACGGGCAAAGGCGCGCTGGAACTGCTGTGTACCATCCGCCGTCAGAGGGCGAGTACGCACAAGCGCAAAGAGTCGGTCGACCTGCTCGTCAAACTTGCGCCCGTCTTTAAAGATAATCTTTGGGGCGGAACGAAGATCCGCGACGTTTTCCACAAAGACGTCGGGGACATGGAGATCGTCGCCGAGAGCTGGGAGCTCTCCGCGCATCCCGACGGGGAATCGACGATCGCCGAAGGGGAGTTCGCGGGGATGCCCTTTTCCGAATACGTTGACATCATCGGAAAAGAGCGGCTCGGCTGGAAGGCGCAGGGGTATGAAAAGTTCCCCGTCATGGTCAAGTTCATCGACGCCAAGCAGAACCTTTCCATACAGGTGCATCCCGCCGACGAGTATGCGCTCACCGTGGAGAGGCAATACGGCAAGAGCGAAATGTGGTATGTTCTGGACGCGGAGGAGGGCGCGTGTATTTACGTCGGGTTCAACCGCGACGTCACGCCCGAGGAGCTGCGCCGCAGGATCGCGGACGATACGCTCATGGAGGTCCTGAACAGGGTACCCGTGCGGAAGGGGGACGCGTATTTCCTTGCGGCGGGTACGGTGCACGCCATCGGCGCGGGGTGTTTCATCTGCGAGGTGCAGCAGTCCTCCAACGTCACCTATCGGCTCTATGATTACAGCCGTCGGGATAAAAACGGAAATCTGCGCGAACTGCACGTCGACAAAGCGCTCGACGTTCTGGATATGCGCGCCGTTACGCCCAAGACGTTCGATCGGTATAACGCCGTCATGAGCACGGACTTTGTCAAATCGGTCATCGGGGAATGCAAATACTTTTCGGTGACGCAGTACTTTGTCGACGGCGAGTGCGATCTGCCGCAGTCGGAGGCGAGTTTTCAGGCGATCGTCGTCATTGAAGGCGGCGGAACGGTTTCGGACGAGCGGCTGTCCTATCCCTGCTCGGCAGGCGATACGTTCTTCGCCGCCTCCAAAGAACGCGTAACGTTGAAAGGTAAGATGAAGGTTTTGATAGCGAGTATCTAAGGAGAAGAGATGAACATTGTATCGAAAATAAAAAATGTGATTATAGTTTGTGATCATATGCATATTGCCGGAGGGGCGTCTAAAATTGCGATTCAAACAGCGATTTCTTTAAAAAGCAGTGGACTCAATGTTGTTTATTTCGGAGCGATGCTTCCGATAGATGATGGCTTGATAAATGCTGGCGTAATTACTGTATGTACAGAACAAAACGATATAACCCATCAGAAAAGTCGTGCTAAGGCATTTTTTCAAGGCATTAATAATAAAAAAGCCAGGAAGATATTTTTTGAATTGCTTAGAGGATTTAATATACATGATACTATTATTCATATACATGGTTGGACTAAAGCTTTATCGTCATCAATCTTTATCCCGTTAAAGCAGAGAAATTTTAGAGTATTAATCACGGTTCATGATTATTTCATGATATGCCCTAATGGTGGGTTATTTAATTATAAGAAGTCTGAAATTTGTAAATTAGCTCCATTGTCTTTCCGTTGTAAAATATGTAATTGCGATTCGCGTGGGTATTTATATAAGGTCTATCGCGTTATTCGCCAACAAAAACAAAGAAAGGTCTTAAATAAAGTAAAAAACATTTCGCTTATATTTATTTCTGAGTTCTCAAAAAAAGAATTCTTGAAAAGAGCAGGGGAGCTATCAAAAGAGAAAATATATTATTTGCAAAATCCGATACAAATTCCAGAAAAACGACAAAGGATATGCTGTGAAAAGAATAGCCAATATGTATTTATTGGTGCTGTACAACAAGCAAAGGGGATTAAGCGATTTTGCGCAGCAGTTACGATTGCTGGCGTGAAAGGGATTGTCATTGGAGATGGTCCGCTGAAGGAAGAGCTCCAGGAGCAATATAAAAATATTCAGTTTGTAGGGTGGAAAAATAAAAAAGAAATAGATGATCTAATTCAAGAAGCGAGATGTCTCATATTTCCTTCTCTTTGGTATGAGGCATCTCCTTTAACGCCAATAGAAGTAATGGCGTGGGGTGTTCCGGTTATTTGTTCGGATTTGACTGCGTCAAAAGATATTGTTAACAATGGGGCAACAGGGTTCTTATATGATGGTACAAGCACGAAAGCCTTAGTGCAAGCTATTGATAAGACAAGAGACGGCGCACAAATTTATAAAATGTCGAAACAAGTGTTTGATAATTTTAATTCACAGGTATATTCATTAGACGTTTATAAAAAAAATCTTATTACAATAATGAATTCGCTGTAAGAATAAGAGGTGCGGGATGAAAATATTGTCAAAAAAAATTAATTTATGGGAAGCGTTGCTGATTAGTACGGCAATTGCTTTAAGTCTAGTATTTCTGGTAACAGAAAACATAAATTATATGTTTTGGGCAGTGTTTAGTACTGCGGGAGCCGTTTTGATCCTTGCAAAGTTTTCGGTATTCTCTTTGGCAACCATCATTTTGACTTATATAACTGTTCCGGTATATTTTCAAGATAATTTTGGAACTTCATATGGAATTCTTCAAGCAATGGATACTCCATTATACGCGAAAGAAATTTATTCCATTATCTTTTTTTATTTGATTGTTTTATATCTGTTTTTAAAATTCTCGTTGCTTTTAAACGCGGAAAAAAAAATCTATCGAAGCAATTTTTTTATCAACGATACAGTTCTTATTTTTTCTTGTGCAGCCTCCATAGCTTTTTCTCTTATCGCCTTTCCAAGAGTACCGGGAATCTATTATGAAGGAGCTCGTTTTAGCGCCTTATTACCAGGGAATGGATGGAATCATCTAGCCTTAGTTTTTTTAATTGTAATTTCTTGCAGATATCACAATTCGTGGGCGGCTCGGCTTTCGGGCATATTTGTAGTTTTCTGGTTTTTAAGCCATGGAGAGCGAGTAGACATTTTAGGATATCTGGTTGGCATGGTGCTAATATATTTAAATAGACACCAACTTTCCAAAAAAAGACTTATTTTGCTGTTTATTTTTGCAATTATTATATTTTTATTGATGATTGCTATAGGGCAAATTAGAACGGCCGATATGATAACTTTGTCCACATTGGTTAGAGAAGTATTGGTTCAGCGTACAGCTACCGATATTGCATATGTGTTTAACTCGTCGATTCATTTTGCTTATCATCATGAGTTATTGCATGGGGTGACGTACACCTCTTATTTGTTCGAATTGATTCCAATGCTTCCCGCTCCATACTTAACGCAAAATATTTTACAATCATTATTTGCAACACCTGGTGGAGAATTTTATTTGTCTGAAGCACTAATAAATTTTGGTATCGGCGGAATTTATATTGTTCAGATTCTCGAATTGCTTGTGATAATCTTGTTACTTAAGTCGAAGAGCAGATATATAGTAGCAGCATTTTGCTTTACAGTATGTACACAATTTAGGATATTGTGGTACGGAAGAACTTATGTTGAAACAGCAATTGTGATATATTTACCCATATTAATTTTATTTATTAATACTTTAAATAGAAGGAAAAACTCATGTATTCAACAAAGGCGGATAGGAATATGTTGAAAACGATCATAGCGAAATTCAAATATAAAATGCAATATGGCAGGAAAGTACAAATAGGACGTAAATTTCGATGCAGGAATGCGTTTTTTATTGCGATAGAGAATGCTGGAGAAATTACTATTGGAGAACATGTGTTTTTTAACAATGCATGCTCAATCAGTGCGCTCGGGCATGTCAAAATTGGAGACAACTGTCTGTTTGGAGAGAATGTTAAAATTTATGACCATAATCATATTTTTAATTTAAAAGCAGGACTTTCCATAGCAACGCAGGGAATGAGTGTAGGGAACGTTAAGGTTGGGAACAATTGCTGGATTGGATCGAACTGTATTTTATTGAAGGGCGCGAAAATCGGGGATAATTGCGTTATAGGCGCCGGATGTATAATTAATTGTGAAATTCCTTCGAATTCTTTGGTCAGATCAAAAAAGGAACTTCAGATTGAAGAGATTAGATACACAAATAAGAGTATACAAAATGAGTAATTATTTTGAACGATATCCTATTTCTCAGCAACCAGCTCCGAATGTTATTTTATTTGGAGAGATAAAAAAATGCAAGGTTGCTTATATTGTTACCACATATAAGCGATTGGATATGTTGATACGCTGTATACAATCCTTGAGTTGTCAAAAATGCAAGTATGATTATCAAATAATTATCAATGATAATGATATTGAGACGATTGACTTTTATCATAAAAATAAGCAGCGCTATCAAGATTTAACTCAAATAAAAAATGTAGTTTACTCTGTTAATCTGCATAATATTGGTGGACATAACAATTTAAATCAGGGAGCATTTATAGCGCAGGCCGATTTTATATGTTTTGTTCATGACGATGATGTAGTGCATCCGAAGCATTTAACGGAGATGATAAGAGTGATTGAGAATAATCCCGATCAATATTATATAGGAACCGGACTATATGTTCTAGATACTCTAAAAGATTCGTCATGCATTCAAACATATTTAGAGAGCGCACCTTTAAAGATAAACGAGGTAACTTCCGTATCTTTTAAACAGTTATATAAAAATTACGTAAATCCTATGCTCGGAGCAATTATTAAAAGGGATAAATTTATAGAGCTGGGGGGGCTTGGTGCAGATTGTTGTATAGAGGATTATATCTTTACGTGTAGATTTACTAAAGATTGCGGTTCCGCTTTGTGCAACAGTCGTTTATACGGGTATGTAATACAGGATAACGATTCATTAAAAGCAAGTGTTTGTGAAAAGGTGATTTGTGAAAAATATAAGCTAAGACAAGCTATTAACAAAAAAGAGAAATTGTTTTCAAGACCAAAAAATTGGTTGTTAAATCATATCTATCTTGCAAGGGATATTGCATATTACGAATCAAAAAAGAATACTGCGCACGTTAAAATTTCCCGCAAGGTCATAAAAAAGGAACTTAATGTGAATTTATTTATTTTGCGCATAGGCGTAGTTTTCGCCAAACTAGTTAGATTGATAAACAATAAATAGGACGAAAATAACAATGAAAGTAGTATTACTCGCCGGCGGGTTCGGGACCCGTATTTCGGAAGAAAGTCAATTCAAACCAAAGCCCATGATTGAAATCGGCGGGAAGCCGATCCTTTGGCATATCATGAAGGAGTATTCCTATTACGGATTTAACGACTTCATCATTTGCGCGGGGTACCGTCAGCACATGATCAAGGAGTGGTTTGCCGACTATTTCCTTCACAACAGCGATATAACGTTCGATTTTACGCACGGTAAAAACGATATGATCATTCACGACCAGCATTGTGAGCCGTGGAAAGTGACCGTGGTCGATACAGGTTTACACACCATGACGGGCGGGCGCATCAAGCGCGTGCAGCCGTATATCGGAAATGAAACGTTTATGATGACGTATGGTGACGGCGTCTGTGACGTCAATATTGCAGAGCTTGTAAAATTCCATCAAAAGCATGGAAAAATCGGGACTTTGACCGCCGTTATGCAGGAACAGCAGAAGGGCGTGCTGGATATCGGCGGCGACAATGCGGTACGCTCTTTCCGAGAAAAGAGTTATTCGGATGGCGCACCGATCAACGCAGGATATATGGTCTTGGAGCCGAAAATTTTCGCATATATCGACGGCGATGATACCGTGTTTGAGCGCGGTCCGCTCCAAAAACTTGCCGAAGAAGGAGAATTGATGAGTTATCGTCATAAAGGCTTTTGGCAATGTATGGATACGAAAAACGAAATGGAAAAGCTCGAAAAGCTTTTGGCGGAAAACCGCGCGCCATGGAAGGTTTGGAAGGACTGATATGTTGGATTTTTACCGCGGGAAAACCGTGCTGGTTACGGGACATACAGGTTTTAAGGGAAGCTGGCTCTGTCGCATTTTGGTGAATGCGGGAGCAAAGGTGATCGGTTATTCGTTGGGGCTGCCTACGACGCCTTCGCTGTTTCAGCTTGCGGACGTGGAAAGCTGCATGATATCTGTTATGGGGGATATTCGCGATTATGAAAATCTGAAAAAGATTTTTGACGAATATCAACCGGAAATTGTATTGCACCTTGCGGCGCAGCCGATCGTACGCGATTCTTATAAGGATCCCAGATATACCTATGAGACGAATGTCATGGGTACTGTCAATTTGTTGGAATGCTGCCGTCTTACAGATAGCGTAAAAAGCGTACTCAATGTGACGACGGACAAGGTGTATCTGAATGATGACATCCCAGACCATCCCTTTCGCGAGGACGAGCCGCTCGATGGATATGATCCTTATAGCAATTCCAAATCTTGCAGTGAGCTCGTGACGCACAGCTATAAGAAGTGTTTTTTTACAGACGGTCGGTGCACTGTTTCCACTGCTCGGGCGGGGAATGTGATCGGCGGCGGCGATTTCGCCAACGATAGGATAATTCCGGACTGCGTCCGTGCTGTTGAACGCGGCGAAAATATTGTAGTCCGCAATCCTTATTCCACGCGGCCGTATCAGCATGTTTTGGAACCGCTTGCGGTCTACTTGGAAATTGCCGCAAAGCAATGGATGAATCGCGCATTTGAAGGCTATTACAATGTTGGTCCGGACGATTGCGACTGCGTGACGACGGGGGAACTTGTCGGGAAGTTCTGCAACGCATGGGGGAACGGGCTTACGTGGGTCAACCGTCATGACGGCGGACCGCATGAGGCAGCTTTTTTGAAGTTGGATAACACAAAGATCAAACGGGTGTTTGGTTGGAAGCCGCGTTGGCATATTGATGAAACCATCCAAAAAATAGTTGATTGGACGCGGATTTATTTTGAAGATCCAAAATCCATTCCTGTCGAGATGGATCGCGAAATAGAGGAATTCTTCAATTTATATGAGTGATGAGAAACAATACGAAGCTGCATCCGTTGAGGTGCAAGAGGAATGCAACCGCGTTGATGATGTATCGGATGTAGGCGTAAAAGAAGAAGACTCCAAATGCGCCGCTCCGCCGCCGCCAACGAGTCTGAAAAAGAATGCGGTCTATAACCTGATCAGTAAACTGCTTACGCTGCTAATTCCGCTCATTACAACACCCTATTTGGCGCGCGTTCTCGGTGAAGAAGGGAACGGGCAGATAAGCTATGTTTCTTCGATTATTACGTATTTTGGCTTGATTGCCAGCCTTGGATTCAGCGTATACGGGCAGAGAGAAATAGCAAAATACCGGAATGATAAAAACGCCAAAAGCAAGGTCTTTTGGGAAATTTTTATCATGAAACTTCTATGCACGATAGTTTCGTTATCGATTTTGTTGATATTAATCTTTACTGTGGGTTTTGGAGAAAGATATAATCAGCTTATGCTGATCATGTCACTTCAAGTCGTTGCAGTCCTGTTTGATATAGAGTATCTTTACATGGGGGAGGAAAATTTTAAGTCGATTGCGCTCAGAAATATTATTGTCAGAGCAATTGGCGTAATCTTAATATTTATTTTTGTAAAGACGGAAAACGATGCTTGGGTATATACGCTTTATTTGTCACTGTCAGCCATTATGTCGTATTTTATTATGTGGGCGGGGTTGGCGCGACACGTATCGCTCATTTCGCTCAGAACTCTAAAACCGTGGCATCATTTAAAGAGCGCGTTGATTATTTTTTTGCCGATTGTGATAACATCCCTTTTTACGACATTTGACAAGACGATGATCGGTTTGCTTTCCGCAAATCCGGATTATGATAACGGCTGTTATGAGCAGGCATATAAAATCAACAGCGTTGCACAAACCGTTGTAACGGTGTTCTCATCGGTTATGATGTCTCGCAACGCTGCCGATTATAAAAGCGGAAATATAGAGGCAATGAATGACCATATATCAAAATCGGCGCGATATGTATGGCTTACATCTTTATTTTTGATCGCAGGGTTTATAACACTTTCGGATAACTTCTCTTCATGGTTTTTGGGAGAAGGATATATTGAAGTTCCGTTATTATTGCAGATCATGTCGATCCGTTTGCTTGTTTCCGGTTTCTCGGTAATATTCGGAGATCGGTTTATCGCAATGGGAAAGGAAAAATGGTGGTTGATTTCCGTCACGGTGGGGGCAGTCGCCAATATCGGCATTAATTACTGGTTGATTCCGATTTATGGTGCTATCGGAGCGGCTGTGGCGACGGCGGTATGCGAAGTCATGATTCTGGTTGCAATGAGTGTTTTAACATTCCGCTCAAAAGGCTTGCCATGGAAACCGATTGTACTGCCTTGTTGGAAATATTTGATCGCGGCATCCGGAATGTTTGGAATAATGTTTCTTATGCAGTTTTTTTTGCCGAATGCAGTATGGACGTTCCTTATAATCGGAGCGGCGGGAACTGTAATATATATATCTGTTTTATTTCTATTGCGAGATGCGTTTTTTGTAGGGTTACTCAAATCATTTTTTAGCAAGCTGAAAATCAGGCAGAAGGAGGGCAGGAATGGGAAAGATTCGTAAATTGATGGAAGCAAAAAAAGGTGGAGTATTATGGCTGTCAATAATACAATATTTCAAGAGACTCCCCTATAAAAAAAAGAATAAAAAATATTTCGAGCAGCTTTCTAATATGCAGTTACAGCAAAGATGCTGTCAAATATTGCATAAGATCAGAAAACAATATCGGAAGGAAACGGAAATCCGAAAAGCGCGGATTCTTGCCGAAGACGCTGCTTTGCCGCATGCCCATAATAAAATTATATGGATTTGTTGGTTTCAGGGAATAGGTAATGCTCCGGATATTGTCAAAATGTGCTATCATTCGATTTGTCAAAAATTCGGGAGAGAGTATCAGATTATCTTATTGGATGAAGTAACGATGAATGAATACGTCCGATTGCCGGACAGTATTGAAAAGAAATATAAAGCAGGATTTATCTCGCGGCAAATGTATGCGGATCTTATCAGACTTGCATTATTAGACAAATACGGCGGGACATGGATGGATGCAACTATTTTTTATTCGGGCGGAGACGTCCCTCCGTATTTAATGGAGAGCGACTTGTTCGTCTATCAGACGCTTTTCCCTGCAACATGGGGCATTGCGACGACAACGAACAGCTATTTTATTACGGCGTGCCAGAATAACAAGATCATTAAACTTGCCAAAGAACTTCTGTTCCGGTATTGGGAACGAAATAAGCTGAATTGTGATTATTGGCTTGTATATGATTTCCTGGAAATCGCAAAAGATGCCTTCCCAGAGGAGTGGGCGAAAGTCATTCCCGAAGGGATTGAGAACATGCATATTTTGCAGGCAAGGGCAAAAGATCAATTTGATCAAAGAGTTTTCAATGCTGTCATTGCTCGTACTTCATTTCATAAATTGCAATGGAGATTTGTGAATGACGATTATGATTGGAAGGGTACGTATTTGGAATATCTTTTAAAACATTATACAATCCATCAATCTGCCACGGAGGACTAATATGTTCAAAAATAAAACAGAACAGGAAGCAAGGGAAGAGATCAAGGCAATGGTGGCGGAATACTACCATGCTTTTAAAGAAAAAAAAGTGCCGTTCAAAGAGGGCGATCGCATCACCTATGCGGCGCGGGTTTTCGACGAGAAAGAAATGTGCGCGTTGACCGATGCGACCTTGGATTTCTGGCTGACGACGGGACGATTTTCCGATCAGTTCGAGAAAGAATTTGCAGCATGGCTCGGAGTGAAATATGCGCATCTCGTCAACAGCGGGTCGTCTGCCAACCTGATCGCTTTTTCCGTTCTGACGGCGCCGGAGTTGAAGGATCGCCGAATCAGGCGCGGCGATGAAGTGATCACGGTCGCTTGCGGATTTCCGACAACCGTTGCTCCCGTTATTCAGTATGGTGCCGTGCCCGTATTTGTAGATGTTACGGTTCCGCAATACAATATCGATGTCAGTAAACTTGAAGAAGCGCTCTCTCCGAAAACGAAAGCGGTTATGGTCGCGCATACGCTCGGGAATCCGTTTGATTTAAAAGCGGTAAGAGCTTTTTGCAAGAAACACAATCTTTGGCTTGTAGAAGACAATTGCGACGCACTCGGAACGCAATATACGATTGATGGAGAGACGCGTTATACCGGAACATGGGGCGATATCGGGACAAGCAGCTTTTATCCGCCTCATCATATGACGATGGGGGAAGGCGGTTGTGTATATACCAATGACGCGCTTTTGAATCGCCTGATCCTGTCATATCGCGATTGGGGGCGTGATTGCATCTGCCCGTCGGGAAAAGATAATTTCTGTGGACGGCGTTTTGACGGACAGTTCGGTGAGCTGCCCAAGGGATATGACCACAAATATGTATATAGCCATCTTGGTTACAATTTGAAAGTGACGGATATGCAGGCGGCGATCGGGTGCGAGCAATTGAAGAAGTTCCCTGCTTTCATTGAGCGCCGCCGCCATAATTGGGACAGACTGCGCAAAGCGCTTGCGGGCGCGGAGGACAAACTCATTCTTCCTGAGGCAGCGCCCGACAGCCGTCCTTCCTGGTTTGGATTCTTAATTTCGGTCCGCCCCGAAAGCGGGCTTGACCGCAATCAGATCACGCGGTATATTGAATCTCACAATGTACAGACGAGACTTCTTTTCAGCGGAAATCTCATAAAACATCCTTGTTTTGACGAGTTGCGCGGAACGGAGGCTTATCGTGTCGTCGGCACATTGGAGAATACAGACTTTATTATGAACAATACATTCTGGGTAGGGGTTTATCCCGGGATGACGGATGAAATGATCGATTATATGGCAAAAGTCATTTTGGAGGCTGTTTCCGTATCATGAGCGCGCAAGAGAAGAAACAAGTAAAATTGCTTGACTGTACTCTTCGTGATGGCGGTTACGTCAACGATTGGGCATTCGGGCATGATAATCTCGTCAGTATTTTTGAAAGGCTGGCGGATTCCGGAGTCGATATTATTGAAATAGGTTTTTTGGATGACAGAAGACCGTTCGATTTCAACCGAAGCATCATGCCGAACACGGAGAGCGTCGAGAAGATTTTCGGGATGCTTGACAGAAAGAACAGCATGGTTGTTGGAATGATCGATTACGGAACGTGCGATATTTCCAATATTCAGCCGTGCAGCGAAAGCTATTTGGACGGCATTCGCGTAATTTTTAAAAAGCATCTGCGGAAACAGGCGCTTGAATATTGTGCACAGATCAAGGCGCTGGGATATAAAGTATTCGCGCAGTTGGTCTCGGTGACGAGTTACAGCGACGAAGAAATGCTGGATTTAATACGTCTTGCCAATGAGGTAGAGCCGTATGCAGTTTCCATGGTAGATACTTATGGCTTGATGCATCAGAATAATCTGTCGCATTATTTTGATATTCTGGATGCGAATTTAAAGCCCGGGATCAATTTGGGCTATCATGCGCACAATAATTTTCAGATGGGGTATGCGAATTGCATTGCGATGCTTGCAAAAAATACCGATCGGGAAATTCTCGTTGACGGCAGTCTGTACGGTATGGGAAAGAGTGCAGGAAATGCGCCGATCGAGTTGATCGCAATGCACATGAATCATGTCTACGGGAAACAGTATAAGATCAGTCAGATGCTGGAAGCGATCGATGCGAACGTTCTGCAATTTTATAAACCCGCGACATGGGGATATAATATGTTCTATTATCTTGCCGCATTCAATGACTGCCATCCGAGTTATGTGCAGTATCTTATGGATAAACGGACTTTGTCTGTAAAATCTATCAACGATATTCTCGGCTCGTTGCAGGGAGAGAAAAAACTGCTGTATGACAAAAATTATATAGAGGAGTTATATAAAAATTATCAGACGGTAGAAGTCAACGACGAAAAAGCTTTGGCGGAGCTATCCGAACAATTCCATGGGAAAAAGATTTTGCTGATCGGACCCGGAAAATCGGTGGTGACGCAAGCTGAAAAAATACAGGAATTTCACCGCAGCAATCAGGACGCATGCGTTATTTCGATCAATCATATTCCCGATTGTACGGATGTCGATTATGTTTTTATCAGCAATGCGAAAAGATATGTTCAGCTTGCATCGAGGCTGGCAAACGGAAACTATAAAATCATTGCAACGTCCAATATAACGGCGGCGTCTTCCGGTGAGTTCTCCTATGTTTTGAATTACGGAAATTTGATTGATGCCGATACAGAGATAGCAGATAATTCCTTGATAATGATCATGAAGGCGTTTGTCCATATGGGTGTCGGAGAGGTTGTCATGGCAGGCTTTGACGGCTATTCGGCATCTGAGTCGAATTACTATCATATCGATATGGAATATGCGTTCATCAAAGACAAAGCTGCATATTTAAACGACTATACGAAAGGAATGCTCGCCGTTTTCAGAAAATCAATAAAGATCAATTTTTTGACGGAAAGCCTGTATGAATAATCGAATGCAAAGAAGGTATGAGCTGGCTATCTTTGACGTGGACGGGACTCTGTTGAATACAGAAGAGGGGGTTTTAAAGTCGGCAGAGCATGCAATCTTGCAAACCGGACGTGCGCTTCCCGACGCTCAGACCCTGCGCACATTTATCGGACCTCCGATCCAGGATTCTTTCCAACGCACTTTCCATGTTCAAGAGGAAGAATTGGCACGCATGACCGAGATTTTCCGTTCATGTTACAGTACGCAAAATCTTTTGAAAGCCGTGCCGTACGGCGGACTTTACGAGATGCTGGATGAATTATTCGAAAGCGGGATTCGCGTTGCGATTGCTACTTACAAGCGAGAGGATTACGCGCTGAAAATTTTACAGCATTTCGGCTTTGACCGATATTCCGTTTCCAGCCATGGCGCAGATGCGGAGAACCGCTTGAAGAAGGCGGATATTATCGATCTCTGTATCCGTGAGTGTTCCGTTGCGGATAAATCGAAAGTTGTTATGATCGGTGACACAGAGCATGACGCAATGGGGGCAAAACAGGTTGGGATTGATTTTATCGGAGTTACATGGGGCTTCGGATTTAGAAACAGTGAAGAAGTTCTTTCAACAGGTGCGGTCGGAAGTGCGGAAAAGCCGTCAGATATCTTAAAGTATATGTTCGTGAGGGACGTATGAAAATTAAAGTTGCAAAATATATTTCTCAGTTTTTAGTGGAGAATCAAATTATTGATTGCTTCATGGTGACGGGCGGCGGGGCGATGCATCTTGATGACGCAATCGGGCATCAGGATGGGCTTCGCTGTATTTTCAATCATCATGAGCAGGCTTGTTCAATTGCCGCCGAGGCGTACACGAGAATGACGGGTAAAATTGCCGCTGTCTGCGTTACAAGCGGTCCGGGCGGAACGAACGCGATCACCGGCGTCCTCGGCGGATGGCTTGACTCTATTCCTATGTTTATTCTTTCAGGGCAGGTGAAGCGCGAGACGACGAAATGGAGCTGCCCGGATCTCGGTCTCCGACAACTGGGCGATCAGGAATTCGATATCGTGAATTCAGTCGGCAATATGACGAAGTATGCCGTTATGGTCACGGAGCCGCTCGAAATCGCTTATCATCTGGAAAAAGCGCTTTTTTTGGCGACGGAGGGACGCGGCGGTCCGGTGTGGCTCGATATTCCGTTGGACGTGCAGGGGACAATGGTTGAAACGGAGGATTTAAAGCATTTTGTCCCGGAAACGCCTATCGGAGTGCAGCGCGTTTCGTCTGATACGGTTCAGCAGGTGCTTGATCGCATTGCTACGGCCAAAGCGCCTCTTTTATTGGCGGGGACGGGGATCCGTCTGGGCGGAGCGGAAGAAGAATTTTTAAAACTTGTGGAGAAGTTGCAGATCCCTGTGGTTACCGCATGGAATGCTAATGATACGCTTGCGTCGGACAGCCCGTATTTTGCGGGGATGCCCGGAACGGTCGGAACACGCCCCGGGAACTTTGCGGTGCAGAACTGCGATCTTATCGTAACGCTCGGTTGTCGCCTGAACATCCGCATGATCGGGTACAATCATTTTGATTTTGCAAAAAATGCGTATAAAATCGTCGTCGATATTGATCCCGCGGAATTAAAAAAACCGACAATAAAACCCGATATGCCTATTTGTTGCGACGTAAAGGATTTTATGGCTGCACTCAACCAACAAAGCTATACGCCTGTTGCCGCACATCGTAAATGGGTAGAATGGTGCAATTGGATCTCTGAAAAATACCCCGCAGTATTACCTGAATACCATCATATGCGGGACGGGAAATTAAATCCCTATGTTTTTTTAGATAAGTTATTCGATAACCTGCAAAGCGATGATCGGATAATTTGCGGGAACGGAAGCGCTTGCGTTATGACGTTCCAGGCGTCGAAGATCAAGCAAGGGCAGAGAATGTTTACCAATTCCGGGTGTGCCGCAATGGGGTATGGACTTCCCGCCGCTTTGGGCGTAGCGGTTTCCGACAATACCGGAAGAACGATCTGTATTGACGGCGACGGTTCCGTTATGATGAACATACAGGAACTTGCAACGATTTCTCACAACAAACTGAATATAAAAATCTTTATTTTAAACAATAACGGATACCACTCTATCCGTCAAACGCAGAGAAATCTTTTCCGGCCGCCGTTTATCGGGATCGATGGAGACAGCGGACTTTCGTTTCCGGATTTTAATCTGTTGGCGCAGGCGTTCTCGCTGCCCTATTACCGTATCACGCGGGAAGAAGATGGGGCGATCCTGTGCGAAGTTCTGAATACGGAAGGTCCGTGCCTTTGCGAAGTTGTTGTGGACGAAACGCAGAACTTTGCGCCGAAATCATCGTCAAAAGTTTTGCCGGATGGACGGATTGTATCTCCTTCATTAAACGATATGGCGCCGTTCCTGGATCGGGCAGATTTTGAATCCAATATTTATAAAGGATAAGTATAGTATGCGCGTTATTATAACAGGTGCAACGAGTATGCTGGGCGGGGCTTTGATTGAAGAATGCCTTGCGCATGGAGCAGAGGTCGTCGCGCTTGTCAGAAAGAACAGCCCTAAAATCGCTCGCCTGCCGAAAAGCAAACAGCTCACGTTGGTTGAAGCGGAATTAACGGATTTGCACAGCGTACAGATCGATCTGCCCTGTGATGTGTTTTATCACTTTGCGTGGGACGGAACTTCCAAGGAAACGCGCGACGATCCGCAAACGCACCTGAACAATGTACAGTATACGCTGGATGCAGTCGGATTGGCGCAGCGGTTGGGATGCAGGAAATTTATCGGGGCGGGATCGCAGGCGGAGTATGGGATATATTCGGGCAAGATTTATCCTGATACGCGGGTAGAGCCGATTTTATCCTATGGGATAGCAAAATATGCGGCAGGGAAGCTCAGCAGGAAGATTTGCGATCGCGATGGAATTACGCATATTTGGACGCGGATTTTCAGTGTTTACGGAGAGCATGACAGTGAGAATACGATGATTCAATATGCGCTGCGGCAGTTTCGTGCGGGAAAGCCTGCGCATTTCTCGGCGGCAACACAGATGTGGAATTATCTTTATGAAACGGACGCCGGCAAAATATTTTATTTGCTCGGGGAGAAGGAGGTCCCGAGTGGGACTTACTGTGTCGCGTCGGAAGATACAAGACTCTTGAAAGATTTTATTTTAGAAATGCAGCAAGTATATGGGAATGGCGCACAGTGTATTTTTGCGCCGCCTTCCAATGAAAAAATGGTAAGCCTTGATCCCGATATAACCAGCCTTGTTGAGGCTATCGGTTGGCGTCCGCAGACAAGTTTTGCGGAAGGGATCAGGAAGATTATTGAAAAGATCTCATAGATAGTTGGCAGAGGCGGTGAACGAGGATAAGCCACTTTTTTATGAAAAAAGCAACAAATGTAAGTCATAGAAAGTATTTCAAGCTTGTTCTTGGGATAATCCCCATGCTTGCGGTTATGGTCGTCATTTTTGTCTTTTCGCATCGGGCGGGAGACGCGTCGTCCGAACAGAGCAATGCTGTGGGCGAGTGGGTGCTCGGGATCCTCGGGATCGAGATCCTGCCCGGGCAGTCCGCTTCGGACGTGGATATCTTTTGGGGATTCACGATCCGGAAATGCGCGCACATTTTTTTGTATCTGCTCCTCGGCGCAAGCACATTTCTGTTCGCGTCATGCCTGCCGCTTTGTGCAGAACGGCTGTGGCGGCCCGTTGTCTGCGCGGGCGGCGCGGTGGCAATATCCTTTCTCTATGCCTGTCTGGATGAGCTGCATCAGGCGTTTGTGGCGGGGCGCGGGAGCAAGATAGAGGACGTCGGAATCGACGCGATCGGCTTTGTGCTTGCGGCGGTTCTGTGCATGGCGGTCTGGTATCTCGTTTTATTCATTCGCAGAAAAAGGGCGCGGAAGAGCTGAGTCTTCCGCGCTTTTTTCTTTTCTGCGCGCCCGTTTTGTGCAAACAGCCCCCGAAGCCGCGGAATTTACGTTTATCAACGGCGGATTGAGGCGAAAAAGGGAGATTTCAAGCGATGCTTGATTGCATTTCGGGGTGCGGTGTGGTATAACGGAAGAAAAGAACGAACGGAGGCATATCGTGTTCGATACGGTGAAAGTGGGAAAGATCATTGCGCAGAAGCGCAAGGAGCACAACATGACGCAGCTTGCGCTTGCCGATCGGCTCGGCGTGAGTTTTCAGGCGGTGAGTAATTGGGAGCGCGGCAATTCCATGCCCGATATTTCCAAGCTCCCCGAGCTTGCGGAGCTGTTTGAATGCTCCATCGAGGAGCTTTTGGGCGGCGGCGCGCCCGCGGCGAAGGTGGAGCAGATCGCAAAGGAGGGTGCGGACGATCTGTCGCTCGGCGATCTTGCGGAAGTCGCCTCCGTGCTCACGCCCGATCTGCTCGATGAAGCCGTGCAGAAGGCGAGCGGACACCGTACTGCGGCGAACGGCGGCTCGCCCTGCCGCATTCGGATAGAGGACGGTGTTGTCAAATCCGTCGAGTATCTGGACGACGACGAGGCGGACGACGATGACGACGAGCGGGAGGAAAGCGGGCGGTCTGCGGACGGCGGGGCATTCTGCCGCATTCATATCGAGAACGGAAAAGTCCGCTCTGCCGAATATTCCGGCGATGACAAATCGGACGAAGATAAAACCGAAGCGAACGGGCATGGCGGGGGAGCAGATGACGAACGGGAGCGCAGAACGCGTATCCGAGAGCTTGCCGCGCTTGCGCCCTTTCTTTCGGAGGAGCGGCTCGCGCAGCTTGCCGAAGAATGCCTGCAAGACGGCTATTCTGTGCGGGAGCTTGTTCCGCTCGCGCCCTTCCTCAGCGGGGAGATGCTCGATCGGCTTGCCGAACGCGCCGTGGCGGGCGACGGAGGAGACCTCGTTTCGCTCGCGCCCTTCCTCTCGCAGGAGACGCTCGGAAAGCTCGTTGCAAAGAACGAGATCCGCGGAAAAATGCTCGTGTATCTTGCGCCCTTTCTGTCGGGCGAAACGCTGCGCGAGGCGGTGCTCGCCGCCCTCAGACGGGGTGAAAAGATCGATAAAGGACTGTATCCGTTCCTTTCGGAAGAGATTTTCAGCGAGATCCTGAAAACGGTGGGACGGAAGGGGAACTGACGGAAAAAACTGCATAAAAATCCACAGCCTCCGCATAATGACAGTATACGGAGGTTTTTTATGAAGGCAACGGGAATTGTAAGAAGGATCGACGAGCTTGGGCGCGTGGTCATTCCGAAGGAGATACGGCGGACGCTGCGCATCCGCGAGGGCGACCCCCTCGAACTGTTCACCGACCGCGACGAGCTGATGCTCAAAAAATATTCGCCCATTGCGAGCGTGGAACGCTTTTCGGAGGGGACGGCAAAATCGCTGCATGAGCAGAGCGGGTATCTCGCCGCCATTTCGGACGCGGACAACATTCTGCACGCGTTCGGCACGGGCAGAAAGGCTCTGATGGGGCGCGCCGTGTCCGATGAGATTACGGAACTCATGTCGGCGCGCGGGAGCCATCTGGCGAGCCTTGCCGAGGGCGGGAGCGTGCTGCCCGTCGTCAAGGACGGGGAGACGAACTTCACGGCGCAGTTCGTCGTGCCAATCGTGGCGGGCGGAGACTGCCTCGGCGCGGTCATTCTGCTGTCCTCGGAGGAGGGCGCGGTCATGGAGTCGTCGGCGGTCAAGCTCGCGCGGCTGACGGCGGATATTATTGCGAGCCAATTTGAGTGAGTTCACAGATTTTTCCCGAACTGACGGGAAAAATCTTCGTGATTTCTCAGAAAAACCCAATGTTCGCTGCGCTCTGCATTCGGTTTTTCTCGCCGCCGCTGTTTCGCAACAGTATAGCTCGCGGCGGCTCACTTTTCTGCAAAAGCGCAGGTATGCGCAAATTGAGGGCGCTGGCGCAAAATGCGATTTTGCTTGCGCGAGATTTAGAATTCTTTTTGTAAACGATAAGTTAAGGGCGCAAAATGCGATTTTGCTTGCGAGAATGCGGGTGCAGGCGCATGGGGGGAGCCGCGCGAAGATTGCTGCCGTACGGACGGAGCGGAACAGGGGCGATGGCGTTTTGCGCCGCGCCCTTACATAATGAAGCACGCAGTATTTTTCAGACACGTCGCCGTCGTCAGCCTCGGCGGACTCATCGCAAAGGGGATCGGCGCGCTCTACCGTATCCCGCTCGCCAATCTTCTGGGCGGGTACGGCATGGGGCTGTATCAGATGGCGTATCCGCTCTTCTGCCTCATGCTCACCTTTTCCTCTGCGGGCGTGCCGGCTGCGCTCGCGCGGACGGTCGCCGCGGAGCGGGCGGCGGGCAAGGACAGCGGCACGCTGAAAACCGCGCTGCGGCTGTTTGCGATCCCGGGACTTTTGGGGACTGCGCTCATGTGCCTGCTTGCGCCCGCCGTCGCCCGCTGGCAGGGCGACGGCGGGCTTGTCGGGTGCTATCTCGCTCTCGCGCCCGCCGTCCTGCTTGTCGCGCTCGTCGCGGTGCTGCGGGGGTATTATCAGGGAAAGAGCGATATGCTCCCCACGGCGCTCTCGGAGATCGTGGAACAGATCGTCAAGGCGGGGGCGGGATTGGCGTTCGCTTCGCGCTTTGCGGGCGATCCCGTCCGCGCCGCGCAGGCGGCGCTGCTCGCCGTGACCGTCTCCGAGCTGTTCGCGCTCTTTTTCCTTGCCGCGCGCGCCCGCGGAGAGGGGCGCGTACGCTTGGGGAAGCGGCTTTCCGTGCGCCGCCCCGCGGACATGGGTGTGTTCTTTGCCGCCCTGCCCGTCATGGCTGCCGCCGCGCTCCTGCCGCTCTCGCATATGCTGGACAGCGTCGTCATCGTGCGGCTTTTGTCCCGCCATACGGCGGAGGCGGTCTCGCTGTACGGTCTGTTCGCGGGGAGCGCGGCTTCCCTCATCGGACTGCCCGCGACGGTTTGTTACGGTCTGGTGGCGGCGTCCGTGCCTGCCGTGGCGGCGTGTGCCTCGCGCGGGGAGGAAGAGGAGGCGCGCCGCCGCGCCGCGCTTGCCGTGCTCGTCACCGTCGCGCTTGCCGCGCCCTGCGCGGTGGGGCTGTTCGTCCTCGCGCGCCCCGTTGTCGCGCTCCTGTATCCGTCGCTGACGGCGGGGGAGGCGGAAACGCTCGTTACGCTCCTCCGCCTTTCGTCCGTCTCCGCAGCGTCGCTCGCGGGGCTGGATACGCTCTCCGCCTGCCTGACGGGCATGGGGAAGGCGAAATGCGCCGCGCTCTCCATGCTCGTCGCCGTGTGCGTCAAGTTTCTCGTGCAGCAGACGCTCGTGGGCGATCCCGCGTGGTCGGTCTACGGCGCGGCGGTTGCCGCCAACGCCTGCTATCTGGTTGCTTTTTTCCTCGATTTGTTTTATACTATCAGAAAAAAACGGGTGAAGGGTTATGATCACAGTCATCGGATTGGGCGCAGAGCGGGGCGACGTAACGGCGCGCGGACTTGCCGCGGCAAAGGCGGCGGACAGAGTGTTCGTGCGCACGCAAACGCATCCGTCGGCGCAGAGCTTGACGGACGCGGGGATCGCGTTTGAGAGTTTCGACGAGTTCTACGAGCGCAGCCGCAGCTACGACGCGCTCGTGAAAAACATCGTGCGCGAGGTGCGCCGCGCGGGAAAGGAGCAGAACGTCTGCTACTGCGTGGACGGCTCTCCCGCGGAGGACAGGGCGGCGCGCGCGCTCATGCAATATCGCCAAACGATCGCCGTCGACGGCGTTTCCAAGGCGTCCGCGGCGGCGGCAAAGGCGGGGATCGGCGATTTCCTCGCCCTTTCGGCGTACGACGTGACGGCGGCGAAGCTCGTCCGCCCGCTCGTCGTGTACGATCTTGCCGACAGGGTGCAGGCGGCGGACGTCAAGCTCGCGCTCTGCGACGCGTTCGGCGACGAATCGCCCGCGTTCTTCGTCTGCGGCAGCAAGGCGCAAAAGATCGCGCTCTTCGAGGCGGACCGCCAGAAGTCGTACGACGCGACCTGCGCGCTCGTCCTGCCCGACGTGCCGCTTCTGGAAAAGAAACGGTTCGATCTTTGGGATTTCATCGCCATTTTAAAGCGTCTGCGCGCGCCCGACGGCTGCCCGTGGGACAGGGTGCAGACGCATTCGAGCATCCGCATCAACGCCATCGAAGAGGCTTACGAGCTGGTGGACGCGATCGACGCGGACGACCCCGCGAAGATGTGCGAGGAGGCGGGCGACGTCATCATGCAGGCGGCGTTCCACACCCTCATCGAGGAGGAGCGCGGCAACTTCAACATGACGGACGTTCTCTCCGGGGTGTGCGAGAAGCTCATCACGCGGCACACGCACGTGTTCGGGAGCGACAGGGCGGCGGGCGCGGACGGCGCGCTCACCGTGTGGGAAAAGAACAAGATGAAGGAGAAGGGACAGGAGACGTTCTCCGACTCCGTCAACGACGTTCCCGAAGGCTTCCCCGCGCTGCTGCGCGCGCAGAAGGTGCGCAAGCGCATGGAAAAAGGGGGCTGGGCGCGCGGAACGGCGGCGGAGGTCTCCGCCCGTCTCTCGTCGTCTCTGACCGCCTTTGAAAACGCCAAGGAGAAGGCGGATGCCGAGGCTGCGCTCTCCGAAATTTTGTGGGAGTGCGCCGCGCTAGGGCGCACGGCGGGCGTGGACTGCGAGCAGGCGCTCCTTGACCGCGCAAAGCGCGCGCAGAAGGAGTACACGGCGTTCGAGGCGCGCGTGCTTGCGGACGGCAAGGACGTGAACGCGCTCTCCGCGGAGGAACGCGCGCGGTACATGGACGAGGCGAAGCGTGATTCGTGAGCTGAATATCGCGGGCATGGTATGCCCGAACAACGTGTTCCTCGCGCCGCTCGCGGGATATACGAACTATCCCTTCCGCACCATGTGCATGCGTCTCGGCGCGGGGCTGACGTTTACGGAGATGGTGAGCTGCAAGGGGCTTGCCTACGGCAGCGAGGAGACGAGAAAGCTCCTTTATTGCGGCGAGGAATCGCCCAAGGCGGCGCAGATCTTCGGGAGCGATCCCGCGATCATGCGCGCGGCGTGCGAGAGCGAGGACTTGTCGCCCTTCGACCTCATCGATATCAACATGGGCTGCCCCATGCCCAAGATCGTCTCGAACGGCGACGGCAACGCGCTCATGGAAAATCTCCCGCTTGCGGAGAAGGTCATCTCCGAATGCGCAAAGAGCGGGAAACGGATCTCCGTCAAGTTCCGCATCGGCGTTGCGCCCGAAAAAAAGATCGCCGCGGAGTTTGCGCGGTTGTGCGAGGGCGCGGGGGCGTGCATGATCACGGTTCACGGCAGAACGCGCGACAAGCTGTATGCGGGCGCGCCCGATTACGCGGAGATCGCCGCGGCAAAGAACGCCGTGCATATCCCCGTCATTGCGAACGGCGGGATCTGGTCGAGGAGCGACGCGGAAAAGATGACGGAGCGCACGGGGGCGGACGGGGTGATGATCGCCCGCGCCGCGCTCTACCGCCCGCAGACGTTCTGCGATATTCTCGGCACGGAAGCGCCGCCCATGCGCGAACTCTTTTTCCGCCAGCTTGACGAAACGCTTGCGCTGTACGGCGAGCGGTTCGCAATCGTCTTTATGCGCAAGATGGCGGCGTTCTACTGCAAGGGCGTCAGGGGCGCGGCGGAGTACAAGCGGCGGCTCTTTTCGGCGGATACCGTCGAAGCCCTCCGCGCCGTGGCGGAAGAGGTGTTTCCCGAAGGCGCGTTCTCCGCGCCGCCCGAAACGGGCGTTTCATCGTAAAATATGCCGTAAAAACGCGCATGGCGGGAAGCGTATCCCCCCATTGCAAACATATTATAAAGGCGTGTAGACGAAAATACGCGCCTTTTTTGCTGTCGGCATGGAAAATTTCGGCAAATCCATGCCGTTTTACTGTACTTTTTTTTGCGCCTGTGGTATAATAAATTCGGTTAAAATCTCCCCATGGGAATGGGATTTGTGTCAAGGAACGCAACGCGGCTTTTTGGGAAGAGGATTTAAAAATCTCGCGCAAGCAAAATTGCATTTTGCGCCCGCGCTCTCAATGTGTCGCTTGCGACTTATGGGGAAAGAGTGAGCCGCCGCGTGCTATACTGTTGCGAAAATAGCGGCGGCGAGAGGTCGGCGTATGCGCGAACTGAGAAATTGCCATATCAAGGGCAATTTCGTGACCGAAACCGCGCTTTCCATTGGCGCGGTTGAGACAAACACATTGTCAGGCATTTATGCCGTGCAATGGGTTGTCTTAAAACATCACGATATTTTTATTCCACAGTTCTCGCAAAAAAGATTTTGCAGAAAGATTTTTTGCGAAGAGGAGCGGCGAGCGTTTTAAGCGCGGCGTTCGGCGTAGCCGAATCGCCCGCAGGGTGCGCTCCGCCGCGACGACGTCAGTTCGGGAAAAATCTGTGAGTACAAGTCAAGGAGAAAAGAATGTCTGACAAAGTAGAAGGGGCATACGGCGCCGAACAAATTCAGGTGCTCGACGGGCTTGAACATATCCGCAAACGCCCCGGAATGTACATCAGTTCGACGGATGAAAGGGGTTTGCACCACCTCGTGAGCGAGGTTGTCGACAACTCCATCGACGAGGCGCTCGCGGGCTACTGCGACCGCGTGGACGTCACCATCAACGCCGACGGTTCGTGCACCGTTGAGGACAACGGGCGCGGCATTCCCACCGAAATTCACCCCAAGGAAGGCATTTCCACGGTGGAAGTCGTCTTTACCAAAGTCAACGCCGGCGGCAAGTTCGGCGGCGATTCGGGCTACAAAGTTTCGAGCGGTCTGCACGGCGTGGGCGTCAAGGCGGTCAACGCGCTCTCCGAGTGGCTGGAAGCGGAAGTCCGTCAGAACGGTCACGTCTATAAGCAGGTCTATAACCGCGGCGTGCCGCAGCGTCCGCTCGCGATCGTCGGCGATTCCGATCGCACGGGTACGAAGGTCACGTTCTATCCCGACGCGGAAATCTTCGAGACGATCGTCTTTAAATACGATATTCTGCGCGTGCGCTTGAAAGAGCTTGCTTTCCTCAACAAGGGGCTTACGATCACGCTGACGGACAAGCGCGGCGGGCAGGAGAAGCACGACAGCTTCTGCTACGAGGGCGGTATCCGCGAACTCGTGGAGGAGCTGAACAAGGGCAACAATACGCTCTTTGCCGAGCCGCTCTATTTCGAGGCGCAGGACGGCACGACCGTCTGCGAGATCGCGCTCCAATACAACGAGGGCTATAACGAGGTCATCTATTCGTACGCCAACAACGTCAACACCATCGACGGCGGTACGCACGTCGAGGGTCTGAAACAGGCGCTCACGAAGATCATCAACGACGCGGGCAAAAAGCTGAATATCCTCAAAGAGAGCGACCGTCTCACGGGCGAGGACGTCCGAGAAGGGATCACCGCCGTCGTCTCCGTCAAGCTGGAAAACGCGCAGTTCGAGTCGCAGACCAAGGATAAGCTGAACAACTCCTTTATCCGTCCGTTTGTGGCGAAGTGCGTTTCCGATAAATTCGGCGAATACGTGGAAGAACACCCCGCCGAGGCGCGCGAGCTGGTGCTCCGCTGTATCACCGCGCAGAAGGCGCGCGAAGCGGCGCGCTCCGCCCGCGAGCTCACCCGCAGAAAGGGCGTGCTGGAATCGACCACGCTCCCCGGGAAGCTTGCCGACTGTTCGGATAAACGCCCCGAACTGTGCGAAATCTACATCGTCGAGGGCGACTCGGCAGGCGGCACGGCGAAACAGGGGAGAGACAGACGTTTTCAGGCGATCCTGCCCCTCCGCGGCAAGATCCTGAATGTCGAGAAAGTGCGCCTCAACCGCGTGCTGGAAAACGCGGAGATCAAGGCGATGATCACCGCCTTCGGCTGCGGGATTCTGGACGATTTCGACGAGAGCAAGCTCCGCTACGACCGCATCATCTCCATGACCGATGCCGACGTCGACGGCGCGCATATCCGGATCCTGCTTCTGACGTTCCTGTTCCGCTATATGCGCCCGCTCATCGAGCACGGACACGTATATTCGGCGATGCCGCCCCTGTATAAGGCGAGCGTCAAGGGCAAAGAGGACGTGTACCTCTATTCCGAAGAGGAAAAGACCGCCTACGACGCGGCGAACAACAACAAGGTGGAGTATCAGCGGTACAAGGGCCTCGGCGAAATGAGTACCGAGCAGCTCTGGGATACCACCATGAACCCCGCGACCCGCACGCTCGTGCGCGTTTCCATGCGCGACGCGATGGAGGCGGATAAAATGTTCACCATTCTCATGGGCGAAAGCCCCGCGCTGCGCCGTCAGTTCATCGAAGAGAACGCAACGCTGGTGAAGGATCTCGATATATAAAAGGTATTCACGAATTTTCTCGTCCAAAGGGACGACAAAATTCCGTGATTTGAGCAGGAAGTTGCGGGTACGCGCCCGCCCCTTGCCTTCCCCCTCGGGGGTGAGCGGCGCGTTATGCGCACCACCGCAGTGCGGTGTGCGCGCGCCGCGAACTAAGAAATTGCCATATCAAGGGCAATTTCGTGCCCGCAGGCGGCGCCTCTTCCTTAGCGCCGCCAAGACAAGTGTCTGCGAAGCAGACGGATGAGGGGGAGGGCGTGCGCTAACCGCACCTCCCGCTCTGTTCGCCCGCATTCACACCTACCTGAAAGTTGCTTGCGCAACAATTAGGGGCATACTGCGCAAAATAGCGATTTTGCTTGTATCTGTGATTTATAGCAAATTTACCAAGTTGGGAAAGTAATAGTTATTCATCACGTCCGCGAGGAAGGTTGCCTTCCGCTGCGGTACTCAATTTGCGCACACCTGCGCTTATGACGAAAGAGTGAAGGCGGTGATGCTATACTGTTGCTATCTATCACCGCCGAGAGAAAACACGCGGTCAGCCGCAGGCGTACCCGCGGGTTGTCTCTCAAAATCACGACTTTTTCTTTCATCAGTTTGAAAGAAAAAGTGTGAACAAAGAGGTGTTTTTTATGGCTAAAAAAGAGACAAGTCCCGAGCTGACCGAAGAATTTAAAAAGACGCTCGAAATGACCAAGATCCTCGACGTCGAGGTCGACGACGAGCTGAAACGCTCCTTCATCGCCTACGCGATGGCGGTCAATAAGTCCCGCGCCATTCCCGACGTGCGCGACGGACTCAAACCCGTTCACAGGAGAATCCTCTACTCCATGCACGAAATGGGGCTGTACAACGAGAAGGCGTACCGCAAGTGCGCGCGTATCGTCGGTGACGTTCTGGGTAAATTCCACCCGCACGGCGACATTTCGGTGTACGACGCGCTCGTGCGTCTGGCGCAGGATTTCTCCATCAACTTCCCGCTCGTCGACGGACACGGCAACTTCGGCTCGGTGGACGGCGATCCCCCCGCGGCAATGCGTTATACCGAGGCGCGCCTAAGTAAACTCGCCGCGGAAATGCTGCGCGATCTCGATAAGGAGACGGTGGATTTCTTCCCCAACTTCGACGGCAACGAGATGGAACCCGCCGTGCTCACGGCGCGCTTCCCCAACCTGCTCGTCAACGGTTCGGACGGTATCGCCGTCGGTATGGCGACGAATATCCCGCCGCACAACCTCGCCGAGGTCATCGACGGCACGGTCGCGCTCATCGAAAATCCCGACATCACGGTCGACGAACTGATGAACTACATCCCCGCGCCCGACTTCCCCACGGGCGGCATCATCATGGGGCGCAGCGGGATCCGCAAGGCGTACCGTACGGGGCAGGGGAACATCGTCATCCGCTCCAAATGCGAGATCGAGGAGCACGGCACGGGCGGGAATTTAAGAAGCCGCATCGTCGTCACCGAAATTCCCTATCAGGTCAACAAAGCCCAGCTCATCGAGACGATCGCGAACATGGTACGCGATAAACGCCTCGAAGGCATTTCGGATATCCGCGAGGAGTCGGGGCGCGACGGTATGCGCGTCGTCATCGAATGCAAGAAGGACGCGAACCCGCAGGTCGTCCTGAACTCCCTCTACAAGCACACCAATTTGCAGACTTCCGACGGCATTATCCTTTTGGCGCTCGTCGAGAACGGCACCGAGCCGAAAGTCCTCAACCTGCGCGAGATTCTCGTGTACTATCTCGACCACCAGAAGGAAGTCATCGTCCGCCGCACGAAGTTCGATCTTGCCCGCACCGAGGAGCGCGCGCATATCGTCGAAGGGCTTGTCCTTGCGCTCGCCAATATCGACGAGGTCATCAGGATCATCAAGGAATCGGCGGATAAGAACGAGGCGACGGAACGCCTGACCGCCGCGTTCGAGCTTTCCGAGCGGCAGGCGAACGCGATTCTCGAAATGCGCTTGCAGCGTCTCACTTCCCTCGAAGTGGAGAAGCTCAAAGAGGAGCTGGAAGGGCTGCGCGCAACGATCGCTGACCTCAAAGACATTCTCGGGAGCGAATGGCGCGTGCTCGAAATCATCAAGAACGATCTGCTTGCCATCAAGGCGAAATATCCCTCCGAGAGAAAGACGGAGATCTCCGTCGATTACGGCGAGATCGAGGACGAGGACCTCATCGACGAGGAGGACGTCGTCATTTCCATGACCCATTCGGGCTATGTGAAGCGTTTCCCCGTTGCCGAATACCGCGCGCAGAATCGCGGCGGCGTGGGCATCACGGGGCATCGCCCGAAGGAGGACGACTTCGTCGAGCAGATGTTCGTATGCTCCACGCATAACAATATCCTGCTCTTCTCCAACTTCGGCAAGGTGTACTCCATCAAGGGGTATCAGATCCCCGAGGCGAACCGCACCGCGCGCGGACGGGCGATCGTCAATATCGTCCAGCTCAACGCGGGCGAGAAGATCGCCGCCATTCTGCCCGTTGCGGAAAACGGCACGGGGTATCTTGTGATGGCGACCAAGAACGGTCTCATCAAAAAGACCGCCACGAGCGAGTTCGACCGCATCATGCGCAGCGGCAAGATCGCCATTAAAATTTCCGAGGGCGACGAGCTCATCTCCGTACAGTTCGCGACAGGCTCGGACGAGATCGTCGTCGCCTCGCGTTCCGGCAAGTGTATCCGCTTCTCCGAAGAGAACGTCCGCCCGATGGGGCGCGATACGATGGGCGTGCGCGCCATCAACCTCGCGGAGGGCGACGCCGTCGTCGATATGCTCGTTCTCAAAGAGGGGTACGATATTCTCACCGTCTCCGAGAACGGCTACGGCAAGCGCACCGATCCCGCCGATTACCGCGTGCAGACGCGCGGCGGCAAGGGCATCAAGGCGGGCGTGTTCAACGAAAAGACGGGCGCGCTCGTGAATATGAAGCTCGTCTCCGATGACGACGACGTCATGCTCGTCACGTCTGCGGGCATCGTCATCCGTATGCACGCGGAGAGCATTTCGCAGATCGGGCGCAATACCCGCGGCGTGCGGCTCATGAACGTGCGCGACGGCGTGGTCGCCACCGTTGCCGTCACCGAAAAGGACGACGAGGCGGAAGTCGAAGCGCCCGAAGAGACGGCTGCCGACCTCTCGCCCGAGGACCTCGCCGAGGGCGCGGACGAAACGGACGACGCAACCGAGGGTACCATGTCCGAAGGGGAGGGCGGGAACGACTCTCCCGCAGAATCCGAAACGGATGGCGAATAATCCGTTTGGGATAATAGTTGAAAGATAATGAATGCGCCCGCAGCGGAAGCTGCGGGCGCAGCGCTTTCAAAAGCGGGAGGGGAACGCCGTCATCAGCGTTTCGCAATCAAATTGCAAGCCGCCCGTCGCAATTTTGCGGCGGGCGGCTCTGTCGCTTACAAAATTCCGATTGCTTTGTATCCCGTCAGGGGCGGTTTTGCGGTGCATCTGAGCGCGGTCAGATTTCCACAAAGTGCCGTTTGCCGCAGTCGGGAACCGCGATATGCGTGAAGCCGATGGCGCGGAGCGCGGAAACGACGGTTTCCCGTCCCGCGCAGATGCGGTCTGCGCCGTGCGCGTCCGAGGCGAACGAGACGAGCCGCCCGCCGAGGGCAAAGTACCGTTGAAGCACGTCCGTGGCGGGGATAAAATCTCCCGCGCCGCGCGCGGACGAGTTGACTTCCAGAATTTTATCGCGCATAATGACCCCGCGCAGAATGTCGTCGAGGAGGTCCGCATAGTCCGTATAGTGCATGGCGCGGTCGGGGTAGGGGGCGTTCCGCGCAACGTAGCCGAGGTGTGCCACAATGTCGTAACGGTAGGGCGCATCCAGACTCTCGCGCACGCGCAGAAGGTAGGCGCGGTAGGCGGTCTCCTTCGTCTTGCCGACGAAGTATTCCGCAAACCACGCGTCATGCCCGTCCACCGTATGCACGCTGTTCACGACGAAGTCGGGCTTGTACCGCGCGATCACGTCCGCATACATGGCATGGGCGCGCTTGTTCGGCGTGTATCCGAACTCTCCGCCGACGAGAAGGCGGGTACCATGTCCGCGTTCGGCTTGCAGTTTGCGCGCGCAGGCGAAGTAAGCCGCCGCGTCGGTCATGGGTACGGTTTTTCCCTCGACGAGGACGCCGTCGGCGAGATAGTCGTAGTCGAAGTGCTCGGAAACGCCGTAGTAGGCGACGCCGAGCTCTTCCGCGCGGGCGAGCATATCCGCGAGCGGGGTGATCCCGTCCGCGGAAAACGTGCTGTGCGTGTGTACGTCGGTAAGTTTCATGCCTGCATTATAGCACGACCGCGCGCCGAATGCAAGCATCGGAACGCGGTTGCGCGCCGTGTGCGCGGCTCAGAGGACGCGCCGCCCCGTGATGAAGTATTTCTGCCGCGTGGCGGACATCTGTTCGATGACGGCGTAGTCGCTCGCCGTGTGCAGGATATAATTTTCGCCGAGGTAGAGCGCAACGTGTCCGATGCGTTCCACGCCCGTCTTGTTGTACCGCTGCGCGTTGGTGTAGAACAGGAGGTCTCCGCGCCGGATATCCTTCCATGCCACGGGCGTACCCTGTTTCACCTGCGTGCGGGTGGTCACGTCGAGCAGGATCCCCGCGCCCTTGTAGAAGATATACTGCATGAGCGAGGAACAGTCGAACGCGTCCGTCGTGAAGTTTTTCAAAAAATTCCCCTTGCCGTCGTGCAGGCGGACCGCGCCGTACACATAGGGAACGCCCAGAAGTTTCAGCCCCTCGTCGATGACGCGCTCGACCGCGTCGCTCGCCTTGGGCAGCGTTGCAACGGAGGTGTACGCCGTCTTTGCGCTCACATAGGCGGTCTTTCCGCGGTAGCGCGTCTCGTACCAGTCGCCGTTTCTGCCCGCAAGGTGCAGCATATCGCCGCTGTCCACCTGCCCGAGCGAGGCGTACGACGTGCCCGCGCCCCTGCGCACGTTGAGTCCGTTCGTATTCACCAGCACATACTCCGCGTGCAGACTGACGGCGGGAACGTCCGGTTCGGGCTCGGGCTGTTCGGGCGTCTCCTCGGGAACTTCGGGGGATTCGGGCTGCGTTTCATCGTCGGGGAGCGCGGGCTCTTCGGGGAGCGTCTCCTCGGGGAGTTCGGGAAATTGCGTATCCTGATCGGGCAGGACGATCGCCGCGTCGTCGTCCGCGTTATCCGTATTTCCTCCGCACGCCGCCAGAACGGGCGCAATGCCCAAAAGGAGTGCAAGGGAGCAAGCAGTGGCTGCAATCGTGTGTTTCTTCATGGCAAGTACCTTCCTTGTTTGATTTCTCGGGTGTATTCTATCAGAACGGACGTTCCCAAAGCAAGAAAATCATACAGGTAAGCTGTTGGCAAAAGAGGGAAATACAGGGCTTGACGATTGCGCCGCGGCGTGGTATAATAACGGCGCGGCAACGGCCGCGTTCCGCCTGTCGGCGGGAAAGGGGCAGATATGGAATTTGTAAGTTTTGACGGCAAGAAAATTTTCGTGCGGACGTGGGAGGACGTCGAACGCCCGCGCGGGGTGGTGCAGATCGTACACGGCATGACGGAGCATACCGCCCGTTACGACGCGTTCGCGCGCTTTCTCAACGAACACGGGTTCATCGTCGTGGCGGACGATCACCGCGGGCATGGCGGCACGGACGGGCAGACGCTCGGCTGGTGCGAAGGGGATATGTTCGCCGATACCGTCCGCGACGAGGGGGCGATTACCGACTTTTTCAAGAATAAGTACCCCGATCTGCCCTGTATTCTGTTCGGGTTCTCGTACGGGTCCTTCCTGACGCAGAGCTATCTGGGCAAATACGGCGATAAGCTCGCGGGCGCGGTCATCGCGGGGAGCAACTATAAAAAGGATTTCGAGGTGTATCTCGGCGCGGTGGTGGCGGCGCTGGGGAAGGCGTTCTGCGGAAAGCAAAAGCCCGCGCGGCTCATAGAAAAACTTTCCTTCGGGGCGTACGCCAAGAAGTTCGACGACCGCGAGTGGCTGAGCACGGACGCCGAAAACAACGCGCGCTATCACGGCGATCCGCTGTGCGGATTCACCTGTTCCCATCAGTTTTACGCGGACTTCTTCCGCGGGCTGAAAAAGCTGTACACGAAAAAATATGCCGCCGCGCTGCCGCGGGAGCTGCCCGTGCTCATCGCATCGGGTGCGGACGATCCCGTCGGGAACATGAGCAAGGGCGTAAAGAAGCTGTATCGGTTTTATACGCAAAAGGCGGGAATGCGCAGCGTTTCGCTGAAACTCTTCGAGGGCTCGCGCCACGAGTTTTTAAACGAGGCGGAACGCCGCGACGAAACGTGGAACGCCGTGCTCGGATTTTTGGAGGAATGCTGCAAGTAATTCCGCGCCCTGCCCAAAAGAAAAGTACAAAAAAACCGCCCCGCGGATTGCCGCGGGGCGGTCGGTTTTCAGTTGAATGCGCGCTCTGCGCTCAGTTGATGACCTTGGGGTCGAAATTGAGCGTGTACTTGTTCGCGCCGCGGTCGTCGGGGAAGATGGTCGCGCCCGAAACGACGGGGAGCGTGAGCGGGTTGACGAGCGCGTCCGCCGTCAGGTTGGTCACGGCGGCTCTGAGATAGGGGAAGATGGTCTCCGTCGCGTTGATGGCGAAGATGCGCTTGTCCTCGTCCGTCTCCATGTTCTGCACCTCGAATACGCCCACGAAGCGCGCCAGCAGGTTGAAGGGCTTGGGCGATTCTTCCGTGCTCTCGATCTTGCATTCCAGCACGACGATGTTGATCTTCGGGTTCTCCGTGACGTGGCGGATCTGACGGGAGAACAGGGGCTTGATCTCAAATTTGGTATCGGGCGTCGCCTTTACGGGGTTGACCTTGAACGAAAGCTCGTCCGCAGTCAGTGCTTTCAAAGAATATTCGATCATTTTTCTACCTCTGATGATTTCTGTAAATCCCATTGTACCACGCGCGGAGGGAAATGTCAATTCCCTTTGTGTACAAAATTGCCGTGCGGGCGGCGGATGGGGAAAAACCGCGTCGAATCCCGGGGAAACGCGCCGCCTTCGCCGTCCGTCTGCGGGAAGGCGCGCCGCCGTTCAGCGGTCGTCCGACCGCCCCAATAAATAATCCGGCGATACCTGAAAATAATCGGCGAGCAGTTCTAAAATCTCAAAGGAGGGCATCTGCCGCAGGGCGTACCATTTCGAGATGCAGCTTTTATCGAAGTGGCACGCCTTCGCGACTTTGTAAAAGGTGACTCCTTTCTCCGCGCGGAGCGTTTCGAGCCGTTCGTGGAAGCTCTCCGGACGGGCGGCGGGCGTGAACGCGTCGTTATCCGACCGCCCGAGCAGGTACGCGAGCGGAACGCGGAAGTAATCCGCCATGCGCGCCAGCACGACGGGCTTGGGCAGAATGCCGTAATTGTAGGCGTTGGAGAAGGAGCGGTAATCCACACCCATCTCTTTTGCGATCTGCGTGCGGTTCAGATCCCTTTCTTCGACCAAATCGTGCAGCCTGTCCCTAAAATCAACACAAACCGACATAACAACTCTCCGTTCGACAAAATAAGACGCCCCCGCGCTTCCCCGCAGCCTTTACATCGCCGCCCCGTTGTGATACAATATAGGTGTTCCAAAAGAGGATGAACGCAGGGAGTATGCGCGTAGGCTTGGCGTCAACTACAATATATGCTTATTTTGCGTTCAAATAGGTGAGCGTATGTATACGCTCTATTATTTAAGGAGAAAATTATGACGGAAAACGAAAGAATGAAGCCCGTGCGGACGGTGATCAGCATGACGGCGGCAGAGTTTTCTCTTCTTGCGCAGCTCGTCTTTCTGGGGAATTACGTCGTCAACGGATGCAGAAGTCCGAAGGAGGAGCTCGGGGAGTACAACGCGCTCGCGGATATGATCTATCGGGAGCGGTACGCGCAGACGACGGGCATACGCGATCGGGAGGCGGCCGAGGAGAACGAGATCGCGGACGTGCGCGACAGACTGTACGACGAGGTGCGGGAATATCTGGAAGCGTTTGAAGAGGACGTACTGCGGGAGGGAGCGTTCGGGAAGGCGGAGTGCGCCGCCCTGTAAACGCCCGAAACTGCATAACGGAACGGGGGAGCCGCCCGCGCGCGAAAAACGCGCGCGGGCGGCTTTTTATGTTGCGGAAAACCGCGCCGTTCCGCCGTTTTACCCGCTGTAAAGCGTGCCGCGCGCCCGCTTTGCGGGGCGGCGGAAAATTTTTCGGAAAATGTGAAAAAATTTACGGCAAAACGCTTGCAAAATCCCGCAGACAGAATATAATATCATGCAGCCGCGGGAAGAGCTGCGGCGGGCAGGAATCTTATGAAAGATCTCACCAAGGGCAATCCGTTCAAACTCATTTTATTTTTCGCGCTTCCCGTGTTTGTCGGCTGCGTGTTCCAGCAGCTGTACAATATGGCGGATACCATCATCGTCGGCAATACCGTCGGCGCGGCGGCGTTTACGGGCGTCGGGCTGACGGGGGCGGTCAACTTTCTCGTCCTCGGGTTCGTCAACGGGCTGACGGCGGGATTCTCCGTCAAGGTCGCGCAGGCGTTCGGCGCGAACGACGAGGAGAAGATGCGCCGCGCTGTGGGCATGAGCTATCTTTTGTGCATCGTCGTTGCCGTGGCTGCGACGGCGATCGCCGCGCCGCTCACCGCGCCCCTGCTTCGCCTGATGCAGACGCCCGCCGCCTACTACGATTACGCGTATTGGTACCTGCTCGTCATTTTCTGCGGGATCGGCGCGACGGTATTTTATAACATTGTGGCGGGACTTCTCCGCGCCGTCGGCGATTCGCGCACGCCGCTCGTCTTTCTCGTCCTTGCCGCGATCCTGAATGTGGGGCTGGATTTTGCCTTTATCGTCGGATTCAGATGGCATTACTGCGGCGCGGCGATCGCCACCGTGCTCTCGCAGCTCATTTCGGGCGCGGCGTGCCTTGTCTATGCGCTCTGCCGCTATCCCGCGCTCCGTCCCAGACGGTCGGATTTCAGATGGGATACCCGCCTCGCGATGGGGCATTTTGCCGTCGGGCTGCCCATGGCGTTGCAGTTCTCCATCACCGCCATCGGCTGCATCGTGCAGCAGACCGCGCTCAACGGGCTGGACGCCTCCTATCCCGGGGCGGTCACGGCGTACACCGCCGCGTCGAAGATCGATAACATCGCCAATCAGGCGTTTGCCGCGCTCGGAACGGCGTTCGCCACCTATGCCGCCCAGAACTACGGCGCGGGGGAGTACGGGCGCATCCGCCGCGGCGTCTTTGTGGGCATGGTCTACGTGTTGGCGAGCGCGGTCATCGGGTTCGCCTTCGCCGTCGGGCTGTGCGAACCGCTCATGAAGCTCTTTCTCAATACCGATCTGAGCGCGGACGTTGCGGACAATTACGACGCGATCATCGGCTACGGCAGGCAGTATCTGCTGTGGCAGTGCGCGTTCTATCCCTTCCTCGGCGCGATCTTCGTTTTCCGCAACACGTTGCAGGGCATCGGCAAGAGCGCGGTCACGACGTTTGCGGGCGTCACGGAGCTGGCGGGGCGCATTCTCGCGTCGCTCGTGTTCGTGCGCATCTGGGGATTTGCCGGCATTTGCTCCTCCAACCCCGTCGCGTGGGTCGCCGCCGTGATGTTCCTCGTTACGACCTATATCGTCGTCATGCGCCGTCAGGCAAAGGGGGAGATCCCCGACGGGCGCACCCGTTCGCACCGCAGAAGGCTGCGCCGAAGCTGCCGCATCGCCGTCAGGAAGGCTTCCTGAATAGGATAAAACAGACGAAGGACCGCAAACGGAGCGGTTCTTTTTTTATGATTTTCTTCCGCCGCCGATAAATCGCCGCGAAAGGGACAAACTGAACGTATATGAGTACCCTTCACGCAGAGCGCGGCGGGAAACTGACCGCCGCAATCTCTTTGTTCTTTCTCTTTTCCTTTCTCGGCTGGGTTCTGGAAAAACTGTGGTTCATATTCGCCTACGGCGCGAACGTCGACAGGGGTTTTCTCACCCTGCCGTTCTGCACGGTGTACGGCTCCGCGCTCCTGCTCATCCGCGCCCTGCTCGGCGAACCCTTTCTCCGCGAGCAGTCCTATCCGCGCAACGTCCTGCGCTTTCTGTGCTATGCCGCGCTCGCCGCGCTCATCGCCTCGGCGGCGGAACTTGTAACGGGGCTGTTGTTCGAGCACGCCTTCGGGATACGGCTGTGGTCGTACCGCGACTGCCCGAACAACCTGCTCGGCTACGTCTGTCTGCCCGCGAGCGTGGGGTGGGGATTCCTCATTCCGTTCGCCCTGCAAGCGGTCTGGTTCCCGCTCGAACGCCGCCTCGCGCTTGCAGACGGCGTTGTGCTCCGCGCCGTCAACGGCGTGCTCGCGTGCGCGCTCGTTCTCGACTTCTTTCTCACCGCGTTCGCGTAAACACGCGCGCGCCGTCGAGATACGCGGCCTCGATCTTCACGCTTTCCAATTCCTGCGGCGGAAGGGCGAGCGGGTCGCGGTCGCAGACGAGAAAATCCGCCCGCATTCCCGTGCATATCCGTCCGCGGTCGGCAAAGCCGTACTGCCGCGCGGCGTTTTGGGTGAGCGCAAGAAGGGCGTTCCGCACGGAGATCTCCTGCCCGCGGAAGCGCGTGCCGTCCGCCGTCGTCCGCAATATGGCGCACGCCGCCGCTTCGAGGGGCGCGGGCTTGCAGACGGGGGTATCCTGATGCAGCGTGAAGGGAATGCCGAATGTAAGCGCGCTCCGCGCGGGCGAAATGCGCGCCGCCCGCTCTTCTCCGAGGTTTTTCAGGTGCGTTTCGCCCCAATAGCGGATATGCGCGGGGAAGAAGGAGACGGTCACGCCGAGCGCCGCGGCGCGGGAGAGCTGGTCGTCGCCGATGATCTGCCCGTGAATGAGCACAGGGCGGATGCGGGCGCGGTCGGCGGGGGAGAGCCGTCCGAGCGCGCCGAGAAAGCGTTCCGCCGCGCCGTCTCCGTTGCAGTGCGCGAGGAGCTGCGCGCCGCGGGCGGCGGCAAAGGCGCACGCCTCGTCCGCCTCCCGCTCCGTCATCGTGGGCGTTCCGTATCCGCCGCCGCGGTACGGCTCCCGCAAAAAGGCGGTCCGCTGCTGCGGAGACCCGTCGAAAAAGATCTTCATGCCGCCGATATGCAGGCGGTTTTTTTCGTGCGGCGGAAAGCGGCGGAGCGCTTCGTCGTAGTCGGAGGGCGCGGGGTAGGCGACCACGTCCGCGCGCAGACAGCCGCGCGACAGGAGCGCCTCGTAGAGGGGGAACATTTCGCGCGAAAGCAGCCCTTCCTGCGCAACGCTGATCCCGCCCGCGAAATAGTCGTCCTGCGCCTGCGCAAAGGCGGAAAAGACCGCGCCCGCCTCGGGCATGGGTACGCGCTTCGCCGCCGCGAGGTACTCCGTCTCTTCGAGCGCGCCCGCGCGCACGTCTCTGAGAATGCGCCGCGCCGCGGCGTTGAACATTCCCGCGTGCCCCGACCGCGCCTGCAAATGCAGGGGGCGCGGCGTCTCGTCCAGCGCGTCGGGCGGGGGAAAGCGGTCGGCGTTTTTCACGGTGACGAACGCGTTCTCTGAAAGATGATGCGCGCGTGCGAACGTCTCCGCGCAGGCGATATACTCTTCCGCCGAGGCGCAGTCCCGTCCGTCCGCCTGCAAGAGCGAGAGCGCATAGGCGAGCAGGTGGGAGTGCGCGTCTGGGAATGCGGGCAGCACGGCTGCGCCCTTCAAATCGGTCTCGCCGTCGAAGGGCGGCGTCGGCGCGGCGAACCTGCCGTCCCGCACGGCGAACGCCCGCTCTCCCGAAAGGGGGAGAAAACAGTTGCGGTACAAAATCTTCATGTTCTTTTTATGGGCTCCAGCGCGCGGAAATAATCCTCCGTCGGGATCTTTTGCACCTTTTGCCACAATCTTGTAAAAAATTTCCGAGAAAGGCTTGAAATTTTCCTTGGAATGTTGTACAATGAAAGACGGATAATCTGAATTATATCAGGAGGAAATGATTTCATGGCAAAGAAGTATTGTTACCTTTTTTCCGAAGGCAACGCGAAAATGAGAGAGCTCCTTGGCGGCAAGGGCGCGAATCTCGCTGAGATGACGAACATCGGTCTTCCCGTTCCGCAGGGCTTCACGATCTCCACGGAAGCCTGCACGCAGTACTATGAAGACGGCCGTCAGATCAACCCCGGGATTCAGGCCGAGATCATGGAGTACATCGAGAAGATGGAAAAGATCTGCGGCAGGAAGTTCGGCGATCTGGAAAATCCCCTTCTCGTCTCCGTCCGTTCGGGTGCGCGCGCTTCCATGCCCGGCATGATGGATACCATCCTTAACCTCGGTCTCAACGAGGAAGTCGTCGAGACGCTTGCGAAGAAGTCGGGCAACCCCCGCTGGGCTTACGACTGTTACAGAAGATTCATCCAGATGTTCTCCGACGTCGTTATGGAAGTCGGCAAGAAGTATTTCGAGAAGCTCATCGACGAGATGAAGGAAAAGAAGGGCGTCACGCAGGACGTCGAGCTGACGGCGGACGACCTGAAAGAGCTTGCAAACCAGTTCAAGGCAGAGTATAAAAAGCAGCTCGGCAAGGACTTCCCCTCCGATCCCAAGGAGCAGCTCTTCGAGGCGATCAAGGCGGTCTTCCGTTCGTGGGACAACCCCCGCGCGAACGTCTACCGTATGGACCACGACATCCCTTACAGCTGGGGTACCGCGGTCAACGTGCAGATGATGGCGTTCGGCAACATGGGCGACAACTGCGGCACGGGCG
>CAJFFP010000005.1 GCA_904373325.1 Candidatus Gallimonas merdigallinarum | reverse complement strand
GCGGATATCTTTGCCTTAACTCAGATACTATTTCGGCTTTCTGCCGTTCCGTTCCTCCTCCGCTCGAATTAAGGCGTCGAGTTTTTTTAAGTATTCAAGTTCCATTTCCAAATACTCGTTGCGTTCACGCAAGCGCTGCACTTCATCTAAAAGATCGCCTTCCGCTTCCGGCAATAATGGCTTCTTCCTCGGTCTACCTTTTGAGCCTCGTCCTCGACGTTCTGTCATGAATCCCGCCGCTCCTTCCGTTAGGTATATGCGCTCCCATCTGTGCAAGGTGGATATTGCCTTCCTTGAACTCTGCGCTATACTTTTTCTGCTTATTTCCTTTTTTTGCCATAAAAATATGCACCTCCAAAAGTCTGTCCAACTTTTGGGGTGCATATCACTTTGGGGTCCTTTATTTTTTGTACGGGTTTATGTCGCAATTGACTGCCTGACCGCAACGAGAATAGATTGTATAAAAAAGCACGGAAGTTCCGTGTTTTTTGCGATAGTATATTTAATGTTGGCGGACGAGCGGGATACTTGCCTCGGCGTTGAGCGTAAGCGGCGAGAAATTCCCCAGACGGTACTGCACCAGCCCTTCCGACGCGATCATGGCGGCGTTATCGGTGCAGTGCTTTTTGGAAGGCAACACCAATTTCAACCCCGCTTCGGCGCAGGCTGCCGTCAGTTTTTCGCGCAGGTATCCGTTCGCGATCACGCCACCGCCCGCCGTCACGACAGACGCGCACGTCTCACGCGCGCCCTCGACCGTCTTTTGCACGAGAATATCGAGCGCGGCGCTCTGGAAGGAAGCGGCAACGTCCGCGCGGCTCCACGTCTCCCCTCTCTGCTCCTTCGTATGCACGTAATTGATGACCGCCGTTTTGAGTCCGCTGTACGAAAAGTCATACCCGCCGTGTCCTTTCAGCATTTTCGGCATGGGAACGACCGCCTTGCCCTCCCGCGCGAGCGCCTCAACGTGAGGTCCGCCCGGGTAAGGCAGAGAGAGCACGCGAGCGACCTTATCGAACGCTTCGCCCGCCGCGTCGTCGAGCGTGCCGCCGAGCACGCGGAACCGATCGGCGCGCTCGGTATATAAAACGGCAGTATGCCCGCCGCTTGCGAGCAATGTTATAAACGGCGGTTCGAGCGACACGTCTTCCAGATATGCCGCTGCGAGATGCCCGCGGATATGATCGACCCCGATGAGCGGAATGCCCAGCCCGTAGGCAAATCCCTTGGCAAACGAAAGCCCGACGAGCAGCGCGCCCAAAAGCCCCGCTCCGTACGTGACGGCGACGGCGTCCAGCTCCTCCTTCTTCACGCCCGCATTCTTCAACGCGCGCGCGACGACCTCGTCCACGGCTTCGGCGTGGGCGCGGGAAGCGATTTCGGGCACGACTCCGCCGAACTTCGCCTGCGTTGCCGCAGATGAGGCGATTTCGTCCGATAAAAGTTCCCTCCCGCGAATGACGGCGGCTGCCGTCTCGTCGCAGGAGGATTCAATGCCCAGAATGAGCGGGTTTTCCTTTGGAGTAAAATTCATAGGATTCTCGTGTTGTTACAGAAATACTGCCTTGAATTGCGCTGTGAGCTTACTCGAACGTAAGTGACCGAAACTTGCCGCAGCATAACGCCGTATTGCGCCGCATATTTCCGCTTCAGCATAACGCCGTATTGCGCCGCATATTTCCGCTTTGCTTTTGTCTTGGAGATGCAAGCAAGACAAGGCATGCGAGGAAAAGCCGAGGGAGCTTACTCAAATGTAAGTGACCGAGACTTGCCGCGGCATAATGCCGTGTTGCGCCGCACGATTCCGCTTTGCTTTTGTCTTGGAGATGCAAGCAAGACAAGGCATGCGAGGAAAAGCCGAGGGAGCTTACTCAAACGTAAGTGACCGAGACTTGCCGCGGCATAACGCCGTATTGCGCCGCATATCCGAGAAAAAATTATTACGACTTCTTTAAATAATCAATAATAAAGCCTTGGATCTCGCCGTCCATGACCGCCTGCACGTCGCCCATTTCGTACCCCGTGCGGTGATCTTTGACGAGCGTGTACGGGCAGAACACATAAGAACGGATCTGAGACCCCCATTCGATCTTCTTCGTTTCGCCTTTGAGCGCGGCTTCCTCCGCCATGCGCTGTTCGATCTGCTTTTCGAGCAGCTTGCTGCGGAGATATTTGAATGCCATTTCCTTATTTTGGAGCTGGCTGCGCTCGTTCTGACAAGTGACAACGATGCCCGTGGGATAGTGCGTGATGCGGATCGCCGTCTCCGTTTTGTTGACCTTCTGTCCGCCCGCGCCCGACGAACGATAGACGTCGATGCGGATATCTTCGTCCTTGATCTCGATTTCGTTGTCGTCGTCCACTTCGGGCATGACTTCGACGGAAGCAAAGGAGGTCTGGCGGCGTTTGTTCGCGTCGAAAGGCGAAATGCGCACGAGACGATGCACGCCGATCTCCGCTTTCAGATACCCGTAGGCGTTCTCGCCCTCCACCTTGAAATCGACCGATTTCAGCCCCGCGCTGTCGCCGGGAAGGCGGTCGATCTCCGTCACCTTGAAACCGTTCTTTTCGGCGTAGCGGCAGTACATACGGTAGAGCATCTGGCACCAATCGCACGCCTCCGTACCGCCCGCGCCCGCATGGAGCGCCATCAGCGCGTTGGAACTGTCGTACTTGCCGCGGAGGAGCGCACGGATACGCATATCCTCGATGTCTTTTTCCGCGGCAGACATCATTTTGTCAAGCTCGGGGACAAGCTCCTCTTCGCCCGTCTCCTCGATGAGATCGATGATCTCGCCCGCGTCGTCCAGCGCTTTTCTGCCCTTTTCGTACGAGCTGATCTTGCCCTCGATGGACGAGATCTCCCGCCCGATCTTTGCCGAGCGTTCGAGATCCTGCCAGACGGCGGGGTCTTCCTGTTCCTCTTTGAGTTTTTTGAGCTGCTCGTAGCGGTTATCGATGTCAAGCGCGTACTTCGCCTCGCCGAGCGTCTCTTCCAAATCTTTGATTTTTAATCTGTAATCGTCTGCTTTAAACATATATTTCCTTTTTATCGATGAAGTCAAAGGCACATATCCCCAACTCCCACCGCCCCTGCGGGGCACCTCCCTCAAAGAGGGAGGCAAGTTATAATCACTCGCGCAAGGAAAATCGCATTTTTGCTATAAAATAACGGGAAAAGCCTTCACTTGTTATGGCTTTTCCGCCACAATTTGCGCGTGAAGCGCTTTTGCGGAAAGGTGAGATAGCGCGTGCTGTACTGTTGCAAACTGCGCGCTATCGAGGAAAACCAAACACAAAGCGTAGCGACTGTTGGGTTTTCCTAAAAGTCACGAAGATTTTTCCCGTCAGTTCGGGAAAAATCTGTGAGAATTTTTAATACGGTTTCCCGCAGCACTTTTTATACTTCAACCCGCTGCCGCAGGGGCAGGGATCGTTCGGACCGACCTTCTTCGCCTTCTTCATGGTCGCGGGATTGAACCCCTTTTCGCCGCTCGTGTGCAGCGAATCGACGTCCACCGCCTTGGGCAGCGATTCTCCGCCGACGGGCGCGACGCTCTCCGCGCCTGCGCCCTCGTTCTGCGGTGCGGGCGTTGCGGCAGGCTGTTCCTGCTGCGCGGGAGATGCGGGCGGCGCGGGCGGGTTATGATCGGAATGATCCTGCGCGTTCTGTGCGTTCTGCGCCTGCTGCGCGGGGCGCGCGCCCTGCGTGCGGGACGGGAAAATGCGCTGTACGGGACGCTGCTCGGCGCGGATACTGCATTTGAGCAGGAAACGGATCGTGCGCTCCTGAATGCGCTCCACCATTTCGTCGAACATTGCAAAGCCTTCCTGCTTATAGGCGATGACGGGATCCGTCTGACCGTACGCGCGGAGCACGATGCCTTTGCGGAGCTGATCCATCGCGTCGATATGATCGATCCAATTGTTGTTGACGAAGGAAAGGAGCACGTCGCGCTCGATGCGCGCAAAGTCCACGACGGGCATCTCTTCCCTGATGCGGGCGATCTTCTCCTCGTAGCACTCCGCCGTCTTTTTGGAGATCTTTTTCAGCGCCACGTCGAGATCCCACTTCTCCAATTTCTCGCGCGTGACGAAATGCGTGCCTTCGGGAATGAGGTAGCGTTCGAGCGCGGCGTTCAGATCGTCCTCGCTCCACTTTTCGGGCGCCTCGTCGGCGTTGACCGCCTCGCGCACCACCCCTTCCACATACCCGGGGATATATTTGAGCACCTGCTCGTGGACGTTCTCGCCCTTGATGACGCGCATACGCTCCGCATACATGATGATACGCTGCTGGTTCATCACGTCGTCGTATTGCAGGACGTTTTTACGGATCCCGAAGTTTCTGCCCTCAATCTGCTTCTGCGCGTACTCGATGAGGCGCGTGAGCAGCTTGGATTCGAGGCATTCGTCGTCCTGCATCTTGCTCATCGTATAGATATGCTTCATGCGTTCGCCGCCGAAGCGCACCATCAGATCGTCTTCCAGAGAGATAAAGAAGATGGAAACGCCCACGTCGCCCTGACGTCCGGAACGTCCGCGGAGCTGGTTATCGATACGGCGCGATTCGTGCCGCTCGGTGCCGATGATGCAAAGACCGCCCGCTTCGATGACCTTCTTCTTTTCCTCGTCCGTCTGCGCCTTGTAGGCGGAATACAGCTCGTTGTACCGGTCGCGCACCGCCTTTACGTCCGCCTGATCTTCGCCGAGTTCCACGAAAGAGGTCGCAAGTTCGATGGTCTCGTGCTCCACGCCCTCCTCGCGGAGACGCTTCTTGGCAAGATATTCGGGGTTGCCGCCCAACAGAATATCCGTACCGCGGCCCGCCATGTTGGTGGCGATGGTCACCGCGCCGAGACGCCCCGCCTGCGCGACGATCTCCGCCTCGCGCTCGTGGTTCTTTGCGTTGAGAATGCTGTGCTTGACGCCGTTGCGGATGAGAAGGCGGGAGATCTCCTCCGATTTATCGACGGAGGACGTACCCACGAGAATGGGCTGCCCCTTTTCGTGCCGCTCGACGATCTCGCGCACGATCGCCTTCTTCTTGCCCTCGACGGTGGAGAAAATTCTGTCGTGCTGGTCGTCGCGGCGGACAGGTTTGTTGGTGGGGATCTCGATGACGTCGAGCGCGTAAATGGTGCGGAACTCGCCCTCTTCCGTCTTTGCCGTACCCGTCATACCCGAAAGTTTGCGGTAGAGACGGAAATAGTTCTGGAAGGTGATGGTCGCGAAGGTCTTGTTTTCCTCGCGCACCTTGACGCCCTCTTTCGCCTCGATCGCCTGATGCAGACCGTCCGAATAGCGGCGGCCGATCATGAGACGGCCCGTGAACTCGTCGACAATGACGATCTCGCCGTTGTTGATGATGTACTGATCGTTGAGGTGGAAGAGCTTATGCGCTTTGAGCGCCTGCTGAATGTGGTGGTTCAAAGACGCGTTGGAGACGTCCGCAATGTTTTCCACGCCGAAGTAACGCTCCGCCTTTTCCGCGCCGTACTCGGTCAGGCGCACCTGCTTTTCCTTGCGCTCGACGACGTAATCCCAATGCAGAGCCTCTGCGGCGGCGACTTTCTGCGCGCCCGAATCTCTGTTCTTTCTGCGGCGGGAAGCGTCTTCCAGCTCCTGCAATTCGTCGTCGTAGCCGCCTTCGAGCGTGCGGACGAATTTATCCACCTTCTCGTAGAGCGCGGAGGACTGCTCGCCCTTGCCCGAAATGATGAGGGGCGTACGCGCCTCGTCGATGAGAATGGAGTCCACCTCGTCGACGATGGCGAAATTGAGTTCGCGCTGCACCATGAGTTTGAGGTCGTTTTTGAGATTATCGCGCAGGTAGTCGAACCCGAACTCGTTGTTCGTGCCGTAGGTGATATCGCAGGCGTAGGCGGCGCGCTTGGCGTTGTCGTCCATGCCCGGCACGACCACGCCGACCGTCAGTCCCATGAACTTATGCACTTTGCCCATCCACTCCGCGTCGCGGCGGGCAAGGTAATCGTTGACGGTGACGATATGCACGCCCTTTCCGGAGAGCGCTTCCAGATAGCTGGCGAGCGTTGCGACGAACGTCTTGCCTTCGCCCGTCTTCATCTCGGCGATACGCCCTTGGAAGAGACAGATGCCGCCGACGATCTGAACGTGGAAGTGGCGCATTCCGAGCACGCGCCAGCTTGCTTCGCGCAGGACGGCGAACGCGTCGTAGAGAATATCGTCGAGCGTTTCGCCCTTTTTCAGACGTTCTTTCAGAACGCCCGTCTGCGCTTTCAGCTCGGCGTCCGTCATCGGCTCGTACTTCGGCGCAAGCGCCTCCACCCTGTCAGCCATTTTATTCAGCTTTTTCAGGCTCCTGCGGCTGTCGCCGCTCATCATGTAGCGAATCAATCCCATAAATAAACGCTCCGTTGACGCCCGCCTTTACGCGCGGGCGCGACATAAATTTCCTAACCCGTTTATTTTACAATATTTTTCCAAAATCTCAAAGCGATTTTGCCCGTTTTTCGCTATTTTCTCGGCGCGAGGAAGGTTTTCACACAAAGTTCCGCGAAATCGACTTTCTTCGCGCACGAAAACGCCGCCCGCCGCAAAACGCGGCGGGCGGCGGAAATCACTTCTTCAAGACGATAAAAGACGGCGGAAATCACTTCTTCAAAGCGGCGGGCGGTTCAGAGAGCAGTTCGCGCTGCATGAGCTCGGTCAGGTGTTCGGGGCAGGGCGTGCACACGCGCATCGCACCCATGCGCACGCACGCTTCGAGCGACTGCACGCTTTCGGCGCAGAGCGCGTCGATCCTGAGCCGCCCCGCGCCGCCCTCCACGGCGGATAAAAATTCGTCCTGCCGCACGCAGACGCCCTCCGCGCCGCTTTCGCGGGCGGCGCGCGCACCCAGCGCGACCTGCGCGGGCGGAAGTCCGCCGAGCACGAGCATGACGGGCGTTTTTTTCGCGGCGCGGCGCACACTCTTCACCTCGCGTTTCAGATACCCTTCCCGCCCCTCGGCGAGCGCGCTCCGACAGGGAAATAGATAGATCTCCCGCGCGCCCTGCCGCACGGCGCGCCTGACTTCCGCGCGCTTGACGGCGGGAAGGCTTTCCCCCGTTCCGCCCGCAAGGCAGAGAACGCGCACGCCGCTCGCGCCGAGCATCTTTTTCGCCGCCGCCACGCGGACGGGCGAGACGAGCACGCCGTACAATGCGCAGCGTTTCGCACTCTCGCATACGCCTTTGAGCGCCGCGTCGCCGAGCATGGGCATGGACGCGTCCGCAACGAGTTTCCCAAGCGCGAGCGCGTATTCCGCTTCCCGCCTGCTCTTTTTGAATTCCGCAAACTCCGCCGCTTCCTCGGCGGAAATTTTATTTTCTGCTTCTGCCATACATTTCCAGCTTCTCCCGAAAAACGATAAAATATTCCCCGAACGCTCAATTTCCGACGGCGAAGCTGTGATAAAATGCAGGCATGAACCTCCTCTCTGTGCAGGGACAGGGCGCGCTGTACGCCGCAGCCCTGTTCCTCGTCTGCATCGTGATCGTACACGCGATAAAGCTCGCGCGGGTCGGCTGGCGCACGCTCGGAAAAAAGCTCCCGCCCAATCCGCCGCCCAAAGAGAAGGAAGAGGCGGAACCCGTCTACTTTCTGGTAGAGCGCAAAAAAAAGCGCCCGAAGACGGAATACTCCGAACCCAAGCGCATCAAATTCAAATAGGCGCGGCTAAGTAACGGAACGGACCGCCGCGCAACCGTCCGCGCGACGCACGCTGCGCCGGAAAATGCGGCATACGAAACGTCCGCATTCCAAGCGCGGCGCGTCCGTCGTATCCGGTCAGTCCTCGTAATGCTCGACGTTGCGCCCCGAATCCCAGAGCCGCTCCAAATAGTAATAGAGGCGGGATTCCTCGTTGAACACGTGTACGACGACGTCGCCGTAGTCGATCACGCCCCAGCGGCCTTCGCGCAGCCCCTCTTTGCGGATGGGCGAAAGGTTGGCTTCCTTTTCCAGCTTCTCTTCGACGGCGTCGCCGAGCGCGCGCACCTGCGTGGTGCTTCTGCCGCTCGCAATAACGAAGTAACTGCAAACGACGGTCTGCTCATGCACGTCGAGAATGACGATGTCCTGCGCCTTCTTTTCCGAGAGCGCCTTTGCGCACGCTCTGGCAAGTTCGTATCCTTCCATAAAAAAAACTCCCTGATTTTAACGATTTTTCTTTGATTTTTGGCGTATTATGTCTGACATAATACCTCTGTAACCTGCAAAATTCCCCGAAAACGGGAACAATGTTACCTATTTTGCCGCGCTTTTTCGTATTCGTAGGCTTCGCGGGTGAGCGGGTAGACGCGGCCCCCCGACGCCGCGAGATACTCCGTCTGCTCCCTGAGCGCCTCGTAAAAACACCCGTCGAGGTCCTTCCAAAAGATCTCCCGAAGCCGCTCCACGCCGTCGAAGCTGCGCCCCGATTCCAGCATATCGGCAAGAAAGACGAGCTTGCCGAGCGCCGTCATTCCCGCCCTTCCGCTCGTGTGATAGCGGATCGCGTCGAGCACCTCTTCGTCCTCGATCCCGAAGGCGTGGCGGGCGAGATACGCGCCCGTGTATTGGTGCATGACGGGCGGCGGAACGTTTTCGGGCGGCGTAAAATCTTCCAGCAGCGGCGAGGTGAGCGGAACGTATTTCGCGCAGTCGTGCAGCGCGGAGGCGAGGAGCGCCTTCCCCTCCGCCACGCCGACGGAGCGCGCGCGGGCGACCGCCATCAGCGCGACCCGATAGCTGTGCTCCCTGCGCTGCGGTTTTTCGAGCGCGAGCGCGGGCGCAATGGCGGGATGCCCGTACAGCCTGTTCTCGTCAATATAGCGGCGCACCGCCCTGTCGAGGTCGGGCGTCGGCTTGCGGAAGGCGAGATCGACGCGCAGTTTGTGCGACGCGGCGGCGTCCCCCGCAAAGGAAATGGAGATAAATTCCTTGCCGAACCGACGGAAGAACTCTTCGCGGAACTCCGCGGGGTTCTCCCCCTCCCGTCCGCACGCCACGAGCGTAGCGTGGGCGAGAATATCGTCGGGGTTTTTCCATGTAAAAAAGTCTTCCAGCATATCTGCGCCGACGAGAAAATACAGCTCGTCGTTCGGGAAACGCTCCGCAAAGGCGCGGCAGGTGAGGTAGGAATAGCTCGTCCCCGCCGCGCGCAGCTCGTAGTCGCTCACTTCCGCATACGGAAGATTGCGGAACGCGAGATTGCACATCTGCAACCTGTCCGCCCCCGACGCGGCGGCGCCGAACGCCTTGTGCGGCGCGATGTGCGAGGGAATGATATACACCCGATCAAGCCCGAGCGCGGCTTTTGCCGCCTGCACGTAGCGCACATGTTCATTGTGAACGGGGTCGAACGAACCCCCGAAAAGCGCGATCTTCATAGCGGTATTATACAATACTTTGCGCCCCTTTGCAAGTTTAAATTGCGAAAATAAGGGCAAAAATCACACTATGAAGAAATTCTCCCTCGCCCTTGCGGCGGACGTACTCTTTTATTCGGTTGCAGCGTGGCTGCTCGCCGTGGGGCTGTTGCGATATTTCCGCGCCGAAACGTGGGTGTGCATGACGGCGGCAACCCTCATCGCGCTCGCCGTCGGCGGCGGAACGTTCTGTCTGCTCTCCGCAAAGAGAGAGAAGCGGCTGCTCGGAAAAAAGGAGCGGGAAGCGCGTGACGCACTCCTTCTGCACCTTGCGTTGGAAAAGGACGAACGCGTGCGCGCCCTCCTCCTGACCGCGCTCACCGCCGACGGACGGGAGGCGCACTGCTCGGGCGACGCGCTCGCGCTGGACGGGAATCCGCTCGTTCCGCTCTACACCATGGAACCCGTCTCCGCGGACGCGGTCGCGCAGCTCGTCAGGCGGTTCGGCAGCGAACCGTTCACTGTCGCCTGTAACGCGCTCACGCCCGAGGCGGAAAAACTTCTGACCTCCTTCGGGAAAGAGGTTATGAACGGCGACGAAACATACGCGCTCTTTTCCCGCACGAAGAGCATTCCCGAAAAACTTCTCTGCGGAGACGTTCCCCGCCGCACGGCAAAGACGCGCCTTCGGGCGGCGTTTGCAAAGCGCAACGCGCGCCCCTTCTTCGTGAGCGGATTCCTGCTCCTCATCATGAGTCTTTTCGTGATCTACCCCGTGTACTATCTGGTGACGGGGAGCGTTCTCATGATCGCGGCGATCGTCGTCCGCGCAACGGGATTCGCCTGAACGCGCGCCGCGCGCCGCAGCCGCCGAAAGGGCGTAAATCCCCCGATTTTTGCCCGAAAATAAGCTATTATGCCTGACATAGTACTCTATAAGACGTGAAAAATCCCCCTTTGCGGGGGATTTTCGGCATTTTTCAGCACCAGAGCGAACACTGCGCTTTGGCAAGGCGGACGATAATATCGGACGGATCGGGCGCGTATTCGCCCATCTCTTCCGCCGCAATTTCGCCCGCGCGCCCCAGCAGATAGCTCGCCACGCAAGCCGCCTCGAAGGGCGCGATCCCGCGCGCGCAAGTCCCTGCCAGAAGCCCCGAGAGCACGTCTCCGCTGCCCCCTTTCGCAAGAGCGGGCGAGCCTGTCGGATTGATGGCGACGCGCGTTCCGTCGGCGATGACAGAGCGGTTATTTTTCAGAAGAACAGTCACGCCGTACCGCCGCGCGAACGCCTGCGCCGCACCGACGGGATCGGACAAAATCTCTTTGACGGGGCGTTCCGTCAGGCGGGAAAATTCCTTGGGGTGCGGCGTGAGGATCACGCGGCAGGCGTGCTTGGCAAGCAGTTCCGTTCCGTACGCCGAAATGGTGTTGAGCGCGTCGGCGTCGAGCACGAGCGTTCCCGTGTAGTTCGTGAGAAGCTCCGCAATGTACACGTAGAGCCGTTCGCTCACCCCTGATCCCATACCGACGGCAATGGCGTCTGACGCGAGAATATCGCCGTCCAGCGCCTTGACTTCGCGCAGGATCGCGGCGGGGAGTTTTCCGATGGCGTGCGGATACAGTTCCCCTGTCACGCAGAGTTTGGTGTAGCCCGCGCCCGATTTCAGGCACGCGCCCGCCGCCAGAAAAGACGCCCCGCTGTACGCGCCGCCCGCCAGAATACACGCCGAGCCATACGTTCCCTTGTGCGTGTTGGAGCGGCGTTTGGGAAAGAAGGTTTTCACGTCCGCGTCCTCCCAGATCTCCGCGCCGCTCTCATCGCCCGCAATGCCGATGTCGGCAACCGTCACTTTGCCGGCATTGTCCGCGCCGTCGGAGAGAATCAGACACTCTTTGAGCTGCCCCATCGTCACCGTCTCGTCCGCGCAGACGCACGGTCCGAGCGCGATCCCGCCCGAGGAAAGTCCGCTCGGAATATCGCACGCGATCACATATGCGCCGCACGCATTCATCCACCCGATCAGCGCCGCGTTCTCCCCCTCGGCGGGACGGGAAAGCCCCGTGCCGAAGAGACAGTCCACGACGACGGCGTACCGCCGCCGCGGCATCCGCCCGAGCACTTCGCCCCGATACTTTGCTTTGACCGCTTCGCAGTCCTTGGAAAACTTTTCCGCAATGCAGAGCGCCGCGACGTCCTCGCCCGCCTCGTGCAGAATGCGCGCGGCAACGAATCCGTCGCCGCCGTTATTGCCGCCGCCGCAGACGAAGAGCGCGTCGCCCCCTTCCGTCCGCGCGAGCGCCTCTTTGACGGCGCGCGCAAGCGCCTCGCCCGCGCGCTCCATGAGCGTGAGAGAAGGCGTTCCCGCCGCGATCGCGGCTTCGTCAAACCGCCGCATCTGTTCGTTGGAATAAGCGTATTTCATATTTGCTCCTTTTGCGGATTCGGGGCGCGTTCAGTCCGCATCCTCCTCCGAGAAAACCGCGCGCAATGCGTCACGCGCAGTATCGTAGTCGAACCCTCTGGAAATCAGGTGCGCGTAAGCCTTCTGCATCGTCTTTTTGTCGGCAGGCTTGCCGCGCATATATTTTTGCAACGCCGCCTCCGCCGCGCCGCCCTCTTCCAGAGAGCCGAGCGCGCCGTCGATCGCATCGTCGGATACGCCCTTCTTCCGCAGTTCCATGCGGATGAGCCGCCCGCCCTTGCGCTTGCCCGCGCTTTCGGCGTATGCCCGCGCATAGGCGGCATCGTCCAGATAGCCGTACCCCTTCATCTTTTCCACGACGTAGTCGCTGACGTCCTGCAAGTACCCCTTGCGGCGGAGATAGTCGCGGATCTCGCGCTCCGTCTTCATGGACGCGGAAATGTGCGTGAGCGCCTTATCGAGCGCCGTCTGCCTTTCGCCCGCGAGTTGCAGCGCGGAGAGCGACTCTTCCGTGACTGCCGTTCCCACTTTCAGGCGGTGTTCCATGACGGTGAGAAGCTGCATTCCGCAGAAAAACCTGCCGTCCACCTCGATATTGCACCGCTTGGGGTCATGTTTCTGCGGCGTGATGGCTGTGATTTCCATGCCTTACGCCCCGTTCCACGTGCGGTTTTGCTTGAACCACTCCGTATCTTTGAGAACGGTACTGTTTTCGGAACACCAAAGTTTGAGCGATTTTTCCGTCTCGTTCTCCGACTTCCCGTAATAGAACACAATATCGCCGTTCATGGATTTGTAACTGTCCGCCGCCTCGTCCCACATGATCGTGACGTACACCTTATCGGTATAGGGCGCAATGCGGTCGCAGAACGCCTGCGTGGGAAAGACGTTTTCTTCCGCCGCGCCGTACTGATTATATCCCGCACAGCAGCACACGGCAACGTATTTCGGCTGAATCGCTTCCAGAAGTTCCGAAGTCGAAGAAGTCTTGCTGCCGTGATGCCCCGCCTTATACAACTCGACTTTGGGCAATTCGTTATTCTCCACCAGCCGCTTTTCGCCGTCCTCTTCCAGATCACCCGTGAAGAGATAGTGATTGGACTGCCCGTCGCCGAGATCCTGCGAAAGCAGCATACAGACGGAATGGTTGTTGTTATCGGGTGAAACGTGTTCGTAATAGTAGTTATACAGGATATTCATGGAAATCGTCTGCGCTTCGTCCAGATAATATGTACGCTGCGCGCCGTCCGATCCGTTCCAGCATTGCAGCCCCGTATAGACGGCTGTTCCCTGTTCCTTCGCGTATTCCACGGCGTCGCAGTATTCCCGATAGAGCGACGTTTCCTCCGTCACCTGATCGAACTGAATGATCGTGCCGACGTTGTAGGTATACAAAATTCCGTTCCGCTTTCCGCCCGAACTCGACCCGACGAACCCCGCGATATGATCGCTGTCCGAATGGGTCGCAATGACGTATTCGAGCACTCCGTCCGTGCAGTACGCGCCGAGATAGTCGGCGATCTCCGTCGTGTTGGTCTTGTTCGGACCCGCATCGATGAGCACCTCGGTGTTGCCGACCTTGATGAGCGCGCTGTCGCCGCTCGCCTTGACCGCGGGCGCGATAAAGTGAATGGAGAGATCTGCCGAGGCGATTTCCGTAACGTTTCCGCCGACCACCTCCGGACTTCCGCCCGATCCGCCTTGATGCTGTTTTCTGTAAACGAAGAAGTAATAGCACGCGGCGGCGATCAGGGCGATGACGAGAATCACGAGAAGAAACGTGAACAGCTTCGGGTGTTTTTTGGCGACTTTCTCCGCGGCGCGCGCCGCCTTTTTTGAATTTTTCTTTGCCATATTCCCCTCAGTATCTGAACTTCAAGAAGCTCCAACTCATGGCGGGCAGCGTGAGCGAAACGCGGGATCCGTCCTTCACGGAAGGCAGCTCCTTCTCCTGCGGCACGACCGCGTCGGGGCGGTCGAACGAGTTGACCGCGAAGAGATCGGACGAAGTCATCTCGATATATTCCGCCGCACGGAGATCGCCGAAGGAACGCAGTTCCAGCTCCGCCGCGCGCGCTTCCTGCGCGTAGTTGCACAGCGAAACGCAGACTTCCCGCTTTGCCTTATCGTGCGTGACGGCTTCGTTGATATACCGTGCCTGCCCGAACATATTCTCGAACGTATCCGAATCGGAGATCGCGCGCACCGTCTTGCCGCTCGCGTTGTTCGCAATGGCGCGGAAGGGATAAAAGGAGGTCTGACGGAACGTTCTGCCGCCCTTCTCCGTCATGATGGGCGCGATGACGTTGACGAGCTGCGCAAGGCAAGCCGTTTTGACCGCGTCGCAGTGGTTGAGCAGCGTGTTCATCAGCCCCGCAAACACGAGCGCATCCTGGAAGGTATAGACGTCCTCCAACAGGTGCGGCGCGCGTTTCCAGAGCGGTTCGTGGCGGGGCGCGTTGACCGTCCAGATATTCCACTCGTCAAAGGAGATCCCGACCCGCTTTTGCGAGCGTTCCTTGGCGCGCACGTACTCGATGGTCGCTTGAAGCGTGCCGATATACTCGCTCATGTCGTCCGCGCTGCCCAAGAAGTCTTCGAGCGGGCGTTTGCGCGACGCGCTGTACATATAGTAGCGGTGCATGGAAAGGAGATCGATCTGCTTGTAGGTGTGTTCGAGCACCGTTCTGTCCCATTCGGGGAAGGTGGGCATTTCGTGATTGGAAGAGCCTGAAACGATGAGCTTCAATTTCCCGTTCGGACCCGCCGCGCCGTCCATTTCGCCGTTTGCCCAGCGCATGACCTTCGCCGCCTCCAACGCCTTTCTGCCGTACTCTTCGGCGGTGAGATGCCCGATCTGCCACGGTCCGTCCATCTCGTTGCCGATGCACCAATATTCGACGTTATACGGCTGATCCGCGCCGTTTGCGCGGCGCATTTCGGAGATCGTCGTGCCGCCCGGGTGATTGCAGTATTCGACGAGGCGCGCGGCGTCCAAAATCGTACCCGTCCCCATATTTACCGCCATCATCGGCTCGATTCCCGCAATGCGGCACCACTTCATGAATTCGTCCGTGCCGAACTCGTTCGTCTCGGTGGAGAACCACGCCAGATCGAGGCGGACGGGGCGTTTCTCCTTCGGACCGATCCCGTCCCGCCAATCGTACCCCGAAAGGAAGTTTCCGCCCGGGTAACGGACGATCGGCACGTTGAGTTCCTTGATCAGACCGATGACGTCTTTGCGGAATCCGTTTTCGTCCGCCGCGGGATGCCCGGGTTCGTAAATTCCCTCATAGACCGCCCTGCCGAGATGCTCGATGAACGAGCCGAAAATGTGTCTGTCGATCGCGCCGACGTTCAGATTCGCGTCGGCAAAAATTTTCGTCTTTTTCATAATTCCTCCCGTAATGCTCAGATTGTCCGCGCCCGTTTGCGGCGCGCGGCGTTCAGACCAGACCGACCGCGGCGGCGATATTCACCACGGCTTCGTCGATATTGTGGAGCAGTTTGTTCAGCCCCTTCTGCGCGCCAGCGTCAATGACGCCGTCCTCCGTCGTGCGCAGCAGTTTCACGATCATATCGAAATTGCCGTAAATTACGGCGCATTCGGGATCGATCGCTTCCAGCACCTTATCCTTGCTGCCGTGCTGCGCGGCGTACATTTTTTTGATCGCGTCGTTCATCTCCGTGAAGAGTTCCACGTTGCCCGAGGAAAAAAGCTCCTTCATCGTGCCGTTCAGCCGCACGAGCTGAACGAGAAACTCCTCCGTTTCCTTGGAAAGTTCGTTGTCCATTACAGTTCCACTCCGTTTTTCTTTAAAAGTTCGCGCGCCGTATCCACGCTGTCCGTTCCCGTTCTGTTTTTGATGGGCGCAAACTCGCGCTCACGCACGACCTCGAAGGGAAGGCAGGTCTCGGCGAATCTGACCATATCGAGAATAAGCGTCTCAAATTTGTAGCCGTTTTCCGTCTCGGGTTGCACAAAAACGCCGTCAGGTGCGAGATACGGGATTTTTTTCTTTGCCGCATGAAGCGGAAGGCGCTCTCGGGAGATGCGTTTGAGAACGTCCGCGCGGAACAGATAGTTTAAAATCACGCCGAAGGAATAGACGAGCTGACCGTCCGCGCCGCGCAAGTTCGCCATTTCCTCGCTCAGTTCGTAGTACTCGATGACCCCGGGGAGTCCGTCTTCCAGACACAGAACGCCCACGCGCTCGTGCGGGTCGTTCTTGCGCACGACCTTTGCGCCGCTCGCCGCGCCGCTTACAATCGTCGCGCCGAGGAATACGGGATCGCAGATGCGCTGCAACACGTTATCCACCGCAAAGACGTTGTACCACTCCACGCCGCGCGCGTCCATTTTTTCAACCAGCCCCGCGCGTTCCAGCGAGGCATACCACCCGCCGTTGCCGTTCGGCGAGAGTGCGAGCCGTCCCTTGTCTTCGAGCAGAAGTTTTCCGTCCAGCCCGACGCAGGGCGCCATTGCCTGACGGAAAAAGTAAATATCCTCGCGCGGGTAGCCGAAACAGCCGTGCTCCTCGAAAAAAGCGCGCGTCTCTTCGTCGTTCTTTTCGCTCGTCATGATGAGCAGCGGGATCGTCGCGCCGCAGGCGTCCGTCACCTCCGTCAGATTGCGGATGAGCTGCTCGAAGATGTACAGATGGCGGGTAACGCCGATGTCGTACACCCCTTTGGGCGCGTCCGAACCGAGGCGGGTTCCCTGACCGCCCGCCAAAAGCACCGCAGCCGCCTTGCCCGCGCGGATCGCGTCGCGCCCGACGGCGTAAAACTCCTCTTTCCTTTTTTCGATCTCATCGATCGAAAGCCCCGCGATGGGCGAAATTTCGCCCCGCGCACCGTCCTCGGCGTGCAGAGATGTCTCCGACCAATCGATTTCGCCGATCCTCCGCGCAAGCTCTTCGCGCGCAGGCGCGTCCAATTCATCCCACCAGCGCATCAGATGCGTCTGCGAATGCGCTTCCAGAAGCTCTCTGAGCGCCTTTTCATTCATTTGTTTCTCCATAATATATTCCCCAAACAACAATATAATCCGATCATCGTCTTATAAAAACCATACCTGCATATCGTTTTCACCGCGGTTCGCCCATGTATAGTACGGTCTGAGCACGAGCGTGAACGCCTCGCGCGCGGGCGGCAGATAGGAGTAGAGCGCTCCGTCGGACTTCAACCGCCGCGCGGGAATTTTTACGCAGAACCCGCCTTCCGCGCCGATTTCCGCATGGTCGGGCGACGGGATCTCCACACTTGCAAGGTCGCCGCCATTGTCCGCACTTTCGGCGCAGAGAACGAGCGGGCCGTACTCCACAGCTTTTCTGCCCGCATCCGCCCACACCTTTTCGTTGGCGTACACAAAGCGCGGTTTCATTTCAAAATCAAGCGAGATGCAGGTCTCCCCTTCCACCGAAAAGTACATATAGTCATCCCTCGTCTCGGGAACGCAGAACGCGCCGTTCACCGCACACGAGACGGCGCTCTGCCATACGGGAATGCGGAGCGCGATCCTCCCGCTGCCCTTGACGCCGATCGTCGCCTTCCCGCTGAACGGCATCTCCGATTGTACGGATAACTCGCACCCGCAGGCAGATACGCGCGAAGAGATGTACTGATGAACGTACAGGACGCCGTCCTCTTCCCCATAGGCGAACCCGCCGATCTGCGCGAACAGCCGGATGAGATTGGGCGGACAGCACGAACAGCCGAACACTTCGACGCGTTCCGGAATGGGCTGATAGGGCGCGTCGGGCAAGGTACGCGCATAGCGCGCAAACGCGGCGTGCATCTCCAACGGATTGGTGTAGAAGAACCCTTTGCCGTCAAGACTCTCCCCCGCAAGCACGTTGTTGTAGAGCACGCGCTCCACGACGGCATGATACGCCGCTTTATTGCCGATACGCGCCATTCGCTCCGCAAAAAAAGCGAGCGCGATCGCCGAACACGTCTCGGAATACGCAGTCTGATTGGGCAGATCGTACGCGATCGTGAACCGTTCGCCAACGTTGCTCGACCCCGTTCCGCCCGTGATATACATTTTCTTATTGACGATGTCCTGAAAGAGCGTTTCGCATACCTGTACGAGGGTATCGTCGCCCGTCAGCCGCCCGACGTCCGCCATGGCGATATAGAGGTAGAGCGCGCGCACGGCGTGCCCTACCGCCTCCGTCTGCTCGCGCACGGGTTTATGGCTCTGATCGTACGTTCTGTCCACCGTCGGATAGATTTCCTCGGCGCGCTTGCCGCGCTCATCGATAAAAAATTGCGCGAGCGTAAGCCACTTGCGCTCCCCCGTATGCGTATACAGGCGGACGAGCGCAAGCTCGATCTCGGGATGTCCGCACGTCGTGAAGCCCGTATCCCGCTTCACATAAAACCGATCGTAGATATATTCCGCGTACTTTTTCATGACGGCGAGCAGTTTGCCGTTCACGCCGCACGCGTCGAGCGCGACCGCCGCCTCGATGAGGTGTCCCGCGCAGTACAGCTCGTGCTCGGTGCGCTCCGTGAAAATTTTGTCGGGCTTGTACACCTGATAATAGCTGTTGAAATAGCCGCACGCAAGCTGGGAGCGGGCAATGGTATCCACCGTTTCATCGATGATGGCGCGGATCTCGGCGTCGGGATAGTCCTTTTGCAGATAAGCGGCGGCTTCCAGCCATTTTGCCACGTCCGAATCGTAAAAAATATGGGGCGGATCCTCCCGCCTGACGCAGGCAACGGCGGAGAAGCGCCCCGTCTCCGCAAACCGGCGATACACGTTTTTGAGCGATACCGCCGCATTGCGCGAGCGCACTTCCTTCCAGAATCCGTCCGTCAGAGCGACGCGATCATAATCGATAAATTTCATGATCATTACCCCTTTAATCGCTGTGTCTTCATTATAACGAAAGCGGACGGGAATGTCAATCCCCGTCCGCATTTTCATGAACGCTTTCTTTTCAGGCGCGCTTTTCGAGCAGGAACGCGCCCGCCATGTATTCGCCCGTATCGGCAATGCGCAGCGTATCGCCGAAGGTATATTTCAGATCGGTGTACGCCTCTTTCAGCGCATACCCCCGCGCGGGGATTTCGATCTCGCCGCGCCCTTCCAGCCGATGCACGATGACGAGCTTCTGATCCCCGAGTTCCTTGATATAGATCTGCCTGCCCTTGGGCGCGCGGTAATACTCCACGTCGCAGTCGATGCAGGTGATTTCGCCGTTCCGCACAATGGGTTTGACGCGCTCGTAGAATGCAAGCCCCGCGCGGATCAGCTCGATTTTCTCGGCGGGCATATTCAGCACGTCGCCCGAAAGGCAGATGCGCCCGAGCATTGCGGCGCAGAGCGAATAGATGGTGCGCGAAGGCGTGTCCTTCTCCCGCAGCACCGCCCAGATCTGCGACTGCCGCGCGGGAATCACGCGCGAGACGTTCGCCGCCACGAGCGGAATTTCGGCGCATTCGTGCGCGTCCGAGAAGGAGCACATGGAGACCATGTTCATCCGCTTCGGCTCGATGCGGCTGCCGCCCGAAGAGCAGTTTTCAATGACCATATCGGGAACTGCCCGCTTGATCTTCGTCAGCCACGCCAGACTTTCTTCGGCGACCTGTCTGCCGCCCTCGCCGAGGCTCTCCGCACCGTCGCACCCGACGCCGTACGTGTCGTTGTAGTCGATTTTGATATATCCGAAACCGTTTTTCGCTAAAAAGTCGGTCATACGCGCGGATATATAGTCGTTGACGGCAGGAGAACGCAGGTCGAAGAAGCGGCGGTTCTTGCTGGTGATGACCGCGCCGTCCCGTTTCAGGAGCATACCCTCGCTGTGGAAAGCGTCGCTGTCCCGCCCCGCGACTTCAAACTCAAACCAGATGCCGGGGCGAAGTCCTTCCGCGCGGATCGCGTCGGCAACCGCCTTCACGCCGTGCGGGAAGAGCGTTCCGCTCTCCTTCCAATCGCCGATGGCGTTGCACCAGCCCCTGTCGTCCGGCTTATACCAGCCGCAGTCGATGACGAAATATTTCAGCCCGAGCGGTCTGATCGCCGCAAGGATCGCGCGGATATTTTCCTCGGAGGGAACGCCCCACGTCGTGCAGTATTCGTTGAACAGCACGGGCAGCTCCTCTTCGCTCGCGGGCACGTTCAGACGGCGGTCGGCGGCGCGCACAAGCGCGTTTTCCGCTTGCAGAACGCTCCCGCGCATAACGCGGAGATACGCCTTATCCGTTGTAAAAGTCGCACCCGCAGGCACTTTTTTGCGCCAATGCGCAAACTCGTAGTCACCCATGCCGCCCGAGAGCGCACACGTCTCCTTTTCCTTGTACACTTCGAGCTGCCACGAATAGGGAGCCTCGATCTGCACCGCCCACACGACGCCCGCAGACGAATCCTCGACGGCGGCGAACGGATACCAGCCGCGGTCGGGCATACTGCCGACCTGCCCCCACTTCTCGCACTTGACGCCGTACCGCCCCCAGCTCATATCCAGCCCGAGCTGTGCGAACGTATCCGCCTTGGGTCGGCACTCGCGCGACCACGCGCTCGTCATGCGGTGGAGCGTCAGCCCGCAGGTGCTGTTCAGCCCGTCGGAAGGCGCGCCGATGCCGCTGAGCGAAAAACTTTCGAGCATTTCGAGCGTACGCTCCGCGCCCGTTCCGTTCTCGTAGCGTACAGAGAGCGCGAATACGCCCGTCTCCGCGTCATATTCCAGAATATGCGTATAAGAATTGCCCTTCCCGTCGGAGAGAACCGTCACAACGCCGCGCTCGTCCGCCGTCTGCTTTTCCACGCGCAGAACGGTTGCGGCGCGGTTGCGCATCGTCACGCCGAAGGTGTAATCGATCAGCCCTTCGTCCCCCGTAAAGGCGACCTGCACCATGCCGTCGCAGTGCAGCTTCTGCGCGTCGACGGGAACGTCGGCGGGATACATTGCAAGCCCCACCGTCGTCTTGTCCTCATGCCCTTCGATGGGAGATTCCGCATAGTAAACGGCGGTATCGCCGAAGATATATTTCTGAAAAAACATAGCTCCTCACAAAATACGGGGCGGTACGCCGTACCGCCCCGCAATCCTCTTTTAACTTATTTGCGCTTCCAGATGACGTCCGACCACATGAGCTGCTTTTTGAACTCGTTGATCTCCGTATGCTCGTCGATGACAACGACTTCAATGCCCCACATATTGCCGAGATCGACCATCTCCTGTACGGAGAGCTTGGAGGAAACGACGGTGTGGTGCGCGCCGCCCGCATAGATCCATGCGGCAACGCCGTCCTTGAAGTTGGGCTGATACTTCCACATCAGTCCGCCGACGGGCAGGTTGGGCATCTTATGAGGATACTTGACAAGCTCGATCTTCTGCACGATCAGGCGGAGTCTGTCGCCCATGTCGATCATGGAGACGGCAACCGCCTCGGGTGCGGAAATGCCCTCGAACACGAGGCGGGCGGGATCGGACTTGCCGCCGATTCCAAGGGGATGCACCTGAATCTGCGGTTTGGTCGCCGCAAACTGAGGGGAAACTTCGAGCATATGCGCGCCGAGGCAAAGCCCGTCCGCAAGGTCGTAGGTGTAGTCCTCCATGAGGCCCGTACCCGTCTGCCCTGCCATATACTGCATGACTGCGCCGAGCGCGGCGATCTTCCAATCGCCCTCCGCGCCGAAGCCGTAGCCCTTGCCCTGCAAATCCTGAATGGCAAGCCCGGGAAGCTGATTCAGCCCGTGCAGCGCGCCGAAGTGATCGACAATGCCGATATAGCCGCCCTTCTCCTTGCAGAATTTATCGATCGCGATTTCATACTTCGCCTGCTCGCGCACGACGTCGATGCGCTTGGTGCCCATCGTGTACTTCTGATCGTACTCCGCCATGAGCGCGTCGATCTCCTTTTCGGTGACCTTCTCGACGTACTCCACGAGATCGCCTACGGGATAATAGTCGACCTGCCAGCCGAGATCGATGTGCGCCTCGACCTTGTCGCCTTCGGTGACGGCAACGTCGCGCATATTGTCGGAGAAGCGGCAGACTTTGACCGTCTTGGAGAACGCGTAACCAGCCGCAACTTTGCACCACGAAGCGAGCTCTTCAAGCGCTTTCTCGTCCTTGTAGTAGCCGACGATGACCTTGTTGTCCATTCTCAGTCTGGTGACGATGTAGCCGAACTCTCTGTCGCCGTGCGCAGCCTGATTCTCGTTCATGAAGTCCATATCGATGGTATCGTAAGGGAGCTTCTCGTTGTACTGCGTCGCGAAGTGGCACATGGGCTTTTGCAGCATTTTCAGACCCTTGATCCACATCTTCGCAGGGGAGAACGTGTGGCACCAAGTGATGATACCGATGCAGTTATCGTCTGCGTTCACCTGCTTGACCGCCGCAATGACCTCGTCCGAGCTCTTGCACGTCGTCAGATATTTGACGGTGACGGGCATTTTGGAGTTGACGTAATTCGCCATCTCTTCGGAGTGCTGCGCAACGTGCGCGAGCACGTCGTCGCCGTACAGCGTCTGCGAGCCGGTGAGCCAATAAACTACTTTCTCTTTCATAATGTTTACCTCATTCCTTTCCAAAGATATATTTTTATTTTTTCTCCGGAACCGCCGGAGTACGGAACACAAGGATCGCCCCGCAGTTGGGCGTGGAGAGCACGGAGACGAGCGTATCGCCCCTGCTCTCGCGTTCGTTGGCAAGCGCGGCGATGCGCGCCGCCCGCTTTTTGGGATCGGGCGTGTAGCCGATGATTTCCGTTTCGATCATTTTACTTCTTTTTCGTCTGCCCGTAGTAGGCGTTTTTGCCGTGCTTTCTCAGGTAGTGCTTGTCCATCATGAACTGATCGGCGCGCTCCGCATGGGGATTGACCGCCTCGGTGATGAACGCCATCTTCGCGACCTCTTCGAGAACGGTCGCGTTGTAAACGGAATTGTCCGCATCCTTGCCGAATGCGAACACGCCGTGGCTCTTGATGAGCACGCCGGGGACTTCGAGCGGTTTCAGGCTGGAATTGCGGAACTTTTCAATGATGGCAAGCCCCGTATTCTTTTCGTACTCGCCCTCGATCTCCTCTTTGGTGAGCGAACGCGCGCAGGGAATATCGCCGTAGAAATAATCGGCGTGCGTCGTTCCGTAGAACGGAATGCTGCGCCCCGCCTGCGCCCATGCGGTCGCGAACGTGGAGTGCGTGTGCGTCACGCCGCCGACGTCGGGGAACGCCTTATAAAACTCGATATGCGTGGGCGTATCGGACGAAGGGCGCAGATCGCCTTCGACGACCTTTCCGTTCAGATCGACGACGACCATATCCTCCGCCTTCATTTCGTCGTACTCCACGCCCGAAGGCTTGATGACGATGAGCCCGCTCTCGCGGTCGATCTCGGAAACGTTGCCCCACGTAAACAGGACGAGTTTATGCTTGACGAGATCGAGATTCGCTTTCAGGACTTTCTCTTTCAATGCTTCCAACATACTGTCATTCCTCCAAAATTCATCGTTTTCTTACAAAACAGCCGCGCGGGACAGGGAAAGTGTCCCGCAGCGGACGTATTCTTTTCAGTATTTGAGGGAGCGCGTCGCCTCGCGGACGATGGGAAGCCCCTCCACATAGCGCTTTCCGAACTCCTCGAAACCCGCGACGTTTTCGGGATCGGGCGCAAGCGTAACGCCCTCCTGCCCCGCAAACACGCGTTCGTCGAGGTACTCGTCGAGCGGCTCGCCCTTCTTTTTGGTGACGAGATAGTTGGCGAGGATCGCCATACCCCACGCGCCGCCTTCGCCCGCCGTTTTCATGACGGTAACAGGCGCATTGATCGCCGCGGCGAGATAGCTCTGCCCCACGCGCTCCGTCTTGAAGAGACCGCCGTGACCGGTGATGCGGTCGAGCTTGACGCCCTCCTCTTTGAGCATGATGTCGCACCCGACTTTGAGCGCGCCGAACGCCGCATAGAGATGCGTGCGCATGAAGTTTGCAAGGTTGAATTTGCCCTCCGCCGTGCGGACAAAGAGCGGACGCCCCTTTTCGACTTTGGTGACGTGCTCGTTGGAAACGTAGTTGTACGCCAGCAGTCCGCCGCAGTCTTTATCGCCCTTCTCCGATTCAAAGTAGAGCATATCGTAGAGCTTCCACTTGGGGATCTCCACGCCTGCGAGCGCGGCAAATTCGCCGAACATATTGACCCAGCCGTTGATATCGGACGTGCAGTTGTTACAGTGGACCATGCCGACGAGATCGCCGACGGGCGTCGTGACGAGGTCGATCTCGGGATAGGGCTTGGAAAGCTCCTTTTCGAGAACGATCATGGCAAAGACGGAAGTTCCCGCCGAGACGTTGCCCGTGCGCTTGCGCACGCTGTTGGTTGCGACCATGCCCGTGCCGGCGTCGCCCTCGGGCGGGCAGAGCGGGATCCCCGCTTTGAGGTTGCCCGTGGGATCGAGGAACTTCGCGCCCTCTTCGGTGAGCGTTCCCGCGTTCTCGCCCGCGAGCAGAATGTCGGGAAGGATATCCTCCACCTTGAAGGGAACTTTCCCCTTGACGAGGTCGTTGAACTTTTTCAGCATGACCTTGTCGTACTGTTTTGTTTCGGGATCGACGGGGAACATACCCGAAGCCTCGCCGATGCCGAGCACCTTTCTGCCCGTCAGTTTCCAATGCACATAGCCTTCCAGCGTCGTCTGGAAGACGATGTCTTTGACGTGCTCCTCTCCGTTCAGGATCGCCTGATAGAGATGCGCGATCGACCAGCGCGCGGGAATATGATAGTTGAAAAGTTCCGTGAGTTTTTCGCCCGCCTCCGCCGCGGTATTATTGCGCCATGTGCGGAAGGGAACGAGAATTTCATCGTTCTTATCGAACACCATATAACCGTGCATCATCGCGGAAAAGCCCATCGCGCCGACAGTCGTGAGCGTGACGCCGTACTTCTCCTTGACGTCCGCCGCCATTCTTGCGTAACAATCCTGCAAGCCTTCGCGGATCGCGTCGAGCGAATACGTCCAGATCCCGTTGATGTGCTGATTCTCCCACTCGTGACTGCCCGATGCAATGGGCGTGTTGTTCTCGTCCACAAGGATCGCCTTGATGCGCGTGGAGCCGAACTCGATCCCGAGCGCCGTGCGCCCGCTCTCGATATACTCTTTTGCGTTTGCCATAATGACCCCCTAAAATAGTTCGTACGTCTGTACGGAACCATTATAGAATAAATCGGATAAAAATTCAATAGGGAAGAGCAAATTTCTTTTGGTTTTTTGCAGATTTTTTCCCGTTTTACTGCAAAAATCTCACTCAGAGAGTGAGATTTTTGCGCTTATTTTTTTGTTCTGTAAACTTTGCCGCCGAGGAGCACGATCATCTTGACCGCATCGAGCGAGAAGTCGTCCGCCTCCACTTCGAGCGTCTTTGTCAGCACGCCGCGGGCAAGGACTTTTACATACGTCGCTTTCTTGTTGAAGAAGGGAATGCGCTCCTTCATTTCCTCGATCCCGACGCGCTCGCCGTCCGAGAAATATTCGCTCAGAGTATCGATATTGACGATGGTCTGACGGCGTTTATCGCTGACGCGTTCGGCGACGTCGACAAGCTCCTCCGCCTCCTCGTCCGCCATCAGTTCTTCCGCGTCGGCAACGCTGACGCGGTGCTCTTCCTGCACGGTAAGCGCGGTCACGGGACGCGACGCGATCGCGGTCGGCTCTGCCACAGGCTCGTCATCGTCGTCCTCGTCCTCGGGAAGGACGACCGCTCCCGAGCCGTCCGTACGGCGGCGCACCTCGATGATCCGCACAAGCCCCCGCGCAATGAGCGCGTCCGTCTTTTCATAGGGAACGGAGGCGTAATCCTCCGTCTGATCTTCTCCGCGCAGCGCCTCGGCGGAAGCCATTGCCGCTGCAATCAGATCCTTCGCGTACCGACAGCGGCGATCGTTCTTGATGCGATACAGAAGCGGCGTTTTGGCGAATTTAGCGTGTTCGGACGCGTCCTCCACGCGGTATTTGCTCTCTTCGTAGAGCATCGGTTCGAGCGCGAGATAGAGGCGCAGCGTCTTGCCGCGGATCACGAGTTTCGCAACCGTCGTTCTGCCGCGGCGGAACGATTCGTGCTGCCAGCTGCGGCGCGCCGTGATCTTCTTATAGGAAAGCAGCTCGTTTTTCAGTTCGGAATAGTACTCTTTGAGTTTTTCATCGCCCTGAATGAGCTTTGCCTCGAAACTCTTGTCATAACGGACGTTTACAAACCAGCCGTCATCCGAGGCGTAGACGATGCGCGTCTGTCCCTCAGCGGGCTTCTCCTCCGCCACAGGTTCTTCGACGGCGGGCTCTTCGACGACGGGCTCTTCCTCAGCGGGTTCTTCGACGACGGGTTCTTCCGCCGCAGGTTCTTCAACGGCGGGTTCTTCCGCCGCAGACTCCTCCGTCACAGGCTCTTCTGCAACGGGCTCCTCCGCGATAGGCTCTTCCGCAACGAGTTCTTCCGTCACAGGTTCTTCCGCGACGGGTTCTTCCGCCGCAGGCTCCTCCGCCGCAGGCTCCTCCGCCACAGGTTCTTCGACAACGGGCTCTTCCGCCGCAGGCTCTTCCGCCGCAGGCTCCTCCGTCACAGGCTCTTCTGCAACGGGCTCTTCCGCGACAGGCTCTTCCGCAACGGGTTCTTCGACGGCGAGTTCTTCCGCCGCAGGCTCTTCCGTCACAGGTTCTTCCGCGACGGGTTCTTCCGTCGAAGGGGTTTCTGTACTCGGTTCCTGCTGCGGCGCAGGAGCGGGCGTCTGATGATTTTGCTTTGCCGAACGTACAAGCCCTGCAATGGCTACGGCAATCAGAGCGACGCCGAGCACGGCGCACACAATCACGATTGCCAGCTGTCCCGTTGTGAGCGCAAGCAACGCGTTTAACATAACACGCGTCCTCCTTATATCATATAATCACGTCATATTATAACATGAATACCCCCGTACTTGTCAACCCCCGCGCCGAAAATTTCATTGCAAAGTTTTAGCACGCAGAAAGATACAAAAATATGCCCCGTCCCAAACGGGACGGGGCGCAGAAAACGGAAATTTCAGAGCAGGATACAGATGACGCCGCCCCTGCCCTCGTTGACGATGCGCGTTACGGTGCGGCGCATCTTCTTTTGTACCGATTCGCCCATCGCGCGGTTTTTCACGGAAAGTTCCTCGCCGAGCATCTCTTTGAGCGTGCGCCCGAACATATTGGTATCCCACGCGCGTTCGGGTTCCTGCTCCATGCTCTCGGAGAGTTTTTTGACGAACGCGGAACTCTGCTCTTCGTTTCCGAGCGCGGGGTGTACCTCGCCGCAGACGTCCACGCGGATAACGTGATAGCTGGGCGCGTCGGCGCGGAGATTGACGTCCACCCGCCCGCTGCGTTTGACGAGCGTCGGCTCGGCAAGGCTCATTTCCCCCGCCTCGGGCGGAACGATCCCGTAACCGTATTCGCGCGCGTCGTCGAACGCCTGCCCGACCCGCTCGTACAGCTTTTTCGCGCCCGCAAGGCGGGAACAGTAACGCATCAGCGCAAGATCGTCGGGGATCGGCTCGCCGCACTGTTCGCCCAGAACTTCGTAGAACGCGCCCTCCTTCGCCTCGACGCGGCAGCGCACCTGCCCCGTGGCGGCATCAAGCTCGGTGGAGACGGGCGGCAGCAGCCTTCCGCTCTCCGTATAGAGCGTATCCAGCAGCGCGCAGTCGCTCATTTTACAAATTTTGGGCGCGACGGAACGCACGCCGTCCAGCACCTCGGTCAGAAGCGGACTGTCCGTATCGAGCACGCGCATCCAATCGGGCAGATCGACGTCCACCGCCGTGACGGGGAATTCGTACAGCACCCGTTCGAGCGCCACGGCAAGCGCCGCGGCGTTCGCCGTTTCGGCGTTAAGTGCGAGCACGGGCGCGCCGTACTTCTCTTCCAATGCCGCGCGCAGTTCCTCCGCGCCCGCGGGTTCGCGGCAGTTGAGCACGATCACGTACGGCTTTCCGATCGCTTTCAGCTCCTCTGCGGCGCGCTCTTCGGCGGGTTCGTACGCGATGCGCGGGATCTCGGCAACCGAGCCGTCCGTCGTCATGAGAATGCCGATGGTCGCATGGTCGCGGATGACGCGGCGCGTCCCCTCCTCCGCCGCCTGCTGAAAGGGAACGGGCGATTCGTTCCACGGCGTTTTGACGAGCCGCGGCGCGCCCTCCTCTTCAAATCCCCCCGCGCCCTCTACGGGAAAGCCCACGCAGTCGATGAGCCGCACCCGCGCGACGGCATCTTTCACTTTGATCTCCGCGCCCTCTTCGGGTACGAATTTCGGCTCGGTCGTCATGACCGTGCGCCCGCTCGCCGACTGCGGCAGCTCGTCGGTATAGCGTTTTTTCTTCGCGCCCGGGACCTGCGGCAGAACAAGCTCCTGCATGAATTTTTTGATGAACGTGGACTTGCCCGTCCGCACGGGACCGACGACGCCGATGTAAATCTCGCCGCCCGTCCGCGATGCAATATCTTCGTATACGCCGAATGTCTTCATTGCTACCCTCCGCCAATTTGCTCTACGCTACTGTATGACGGCGCGGCGCGGATTATGACAGTTCGCGGCAGGAAAGCATTGCGCAATCCTGCCGTCCCCTCCCGCTCTTTCAGCGGCGCGCGCCCGAATAGGTTTTCGTCCGAGTTTCCCGCCGCGGGAAATAATCCGCAAAAAAATCCCGCGGGAGGCAGAACGCTTCCTGCGGGATTGTATCTCAGTTGTTCCGTCTGACGGATCACTCCAATTCAAACGCGCCCGTATAGAGCTGGTAGTATTTACCCTTCTGCTCGATGAGCTGATCGTGCGTGCCGCGCTCGATGATGCGCCCGTGTTCGAGCACCATGATGACGTCGGAGTTCTTGACGGTGGAGAGACGGTGCGCAATGACGAATACCGTTCTGCCCTCCATCAGTTTATCCATACCGTACTGCACGATGGCTTCCGTACGCGTATCGATGGAGCTCGTCGCCTCGTCGAGGATCATGACGGGCGGGTCTGCAACCGCCGCGCGGGCGATCGAGAGGAGCTGACGCTGACCCTGCGAGAGGTTCGCGCCGTTCTGATAGATCATCGTGTTATACCCTTCGGGCAGGCGGGTGATGAAGTCGTCCGCGCCGACGAGCTTCGCCGCCGCGATGCACTCTTCGTCCGTCGCGTCCAGCTTGCCGTAACGGATATTGCCCATAACGGTATCGGTGAACAGATTGGTATCCTGCAACACCATGCCGAGCGAGCGGCGGAGTTCGGACTTCCTGATTTTGTTGATATTGATGCCGTCGTAACGGATTTTGCCGTCCGCAATGTCGTAGAAGCGGGTCAGAAGGTTGGTGATGGTCGTCTTGCCCGCGCCCGTTGCGCCGACGAACGCGACCTTCTGCCCGGGACGGGCGTACAGGCTGATGTCGTGCAGGACGATCTTCTCGGGAACATAGCCGAAATCCACGTTGAAGAGGCGCACGTCGCCTTCGAGCTTGGTATAGGTGACGGAACCGTCCGCCGCGTGCGGGTGTTTCCACGCCCAGATTCCCGTGCGCTCCTCGCTCTCGACGAGCTTGCCGTCCTCTTCCTTGGCGTTGACGAGGGTGACGTAGCCTTCGTCCGCCTCGGGTTTTTCGTCGATGAGCGCAATGATGCGCTGCGCGCCCGCGATACCCATGACGACGGAGTTGACCTGATTGGAAACCTGACCGATGTTGTTGGAGAACTGACGGGTCGTCTGCAAGAAGGAGACGATGAGCGCGGGTCCGAACGTGAGAAGATTGCTGACCCCGAACGCAGCCCCGATGCTGACGTTGCCGACTTCGTTCACCGCGAGCGCCGCGCCGACAAGCGCGACGATAACGTACATGACGTTACCGATATTCGCGATGATGGGCATGAGCATATTGGCGTAACGGTTCGCCTTATCCGACATTTCAAAGTGCGCGCCGTTGACCTGATCGAACCCCTTCTTCGCCTCTTCCTCGTGACAGAACACCTTGATGACCTTCTGCCCCTGCATCATCTCTTCGACGAAGCCTTCCGTCCTTGCGACCGCCCGCTGTGTGGCAAGGAAGAATCTGCTCGATCCGCCGCCGACGAATTTTGTAACAAACACGATCGCCACGATCCCGACCAGAACGATGAGCGTAAGGTAGAGGCTCGAATACAGCATGAAGCAGACAAGCGTAATGCACATGATCCCCGAGATCATGAGCTGCGGGATACTCTGTGCGATCATCTGGCGCAGCGTATCGATGTCGTTTGTGTAATAGCTCATGATGTCGCCGTGGTTGTGCGTATCGAAGTAACGGATGGGCAGATCCTGCATCCCGTTGAACATCTGCTCGCGCATATCGCGCAGATAGCCCTGCGTGATGATCGCCATCAGCTGGGTATATACCGCGCCCGCGACCAGGGATACGGCGTACATTCCGATCAGGATGCACATCAGCCTCGTTACTTCGCCGGAGATCTCAGCCCACGTCTGCCCGTTTGCGACCGCAGCCTCCAACAGGTCGAACAGCGGAAGCATGATGAATGCGGGAAGCGACGAGATGACCGCATTGACGACGATACACGCCAGCGCGACGGGCAGCATGACGGGGTAGTAATGGAAAAGCGACTTGATAAGACGCTTCATAACGCCCTTTTGTACGGGAGGGCGATTCCCTGCACGCGTCTTACTCATGCTTTTCACCTCCCTCTTCGTCTGCGCTCGGCGCGTCGCCGAGCGTTGCGGCAAGGCTCTCTTTGAGCGCAGCGGCGTTGGCGGCGTCCACTTCCTTGTCGCCGCTGCCCTTGACCTGCGAATAGTACACTTCCGCGTAAATGCTGTTGCTCTTCAAAAGTTCCTCGTGCGTGCCGATCCCGTTGATCCTGCCGCCGTCCAGAACGATGATGCGGTCCGCGTCCTCCACCGAGGAGATGCGCTGCGCAATGATGATCTTGGTCGTGCTCGGGATAAACTCGCGGAACGCCTTGCGGATGAGCGCGTCGGTGTGCGTATCGACCGCGCTCGTCGAGTCGTCCAGAATGAGGATCTTGGGCTTTTTGAGGAGCGCGCGCGCAATGCACAGACGCTGCTTCTGCCCGCCCGAGACGTTGGTGCCGCCCTGCTCGATATAGGTATCGTACTTATCGGGAAAACCCTGAATGAAGTCGTCCGCCTGCGCGAGCTTGCACGCCTCGACGATCTCCTCGTCCGTGGCGTTCTGATCGCCCCAGCGGAGATTTTCCTTGATCGTTCCCGAGAAAAGCACGTTCTTTTGCAGAACGACCGCGACCTGATTTCTCAGCGCTTCCAGATCGTATTCCTTGACGTTCTTTCCGCCGACGCGCACCTCGCCTTCCGTCACGTCGTACAGACGGGAAATGAGGTTGACGAGCGACGTCTTGGACGAGCCCGTGCCGCCGATGATGCCGATCGTCTCGCCCGAGCGGATATGCAGATTGATATCTTCCAGCACGTTGCGCTCCGCGTTCTCGGAATATTTGAAGGAGACGTTCTCGAAATCGATGGAACCGTTCTCCACCTCGTAAACGGGATCTGCGGGATTGTGGAGGGTGCTCTTTTCGTTGAGGATCTCGCAGATACGGCGCGCGCTCTCCAACGACATGACGATCATGGCGAATACCATGGAGAACATCATCAGCGAGGAAAGGATCTGCATTCCGTAGACGATGAGCTGCGAAACCTCTTCGGTATGAACGGAATTGGCTGTTCCCGCAGACTGAATGATGAAATAAGAACCGATGAACAGCACCGCGCTGAGAACGCCGTAGAAGCAGAACTGCATGATCGGGTTGTTCCACGCCAAAAGACGCTCGGCGCGCGTGAACTCCTTGCACAGCCCGCCCGAAGTTTTGCCGAACTTCTGCTTTTCATAATCCTCGCGCACATACGACTTGACGACGCGGATCCCCTTGATGTTTTCCTGAATGGACTCGTTCATGTCGTCGTACTTGGGGAAGAGCTTCTGGAACATCGGGAGCGCCTTCCACATGATGATGAGCAGCGCGATGACGAGCACGGGAATGACGGCAATGAAAATCCATGCCAGATTCCCGCCCATTACAAACGCCATGACCGCCGCAAAGACGATCATAACGGGGCATCTGACCGCGATGCGGACGATCATCATATACGCCATCTGCAAATTCCAGACGTCCGTCGTCATACGGGTGACGAGCGAGGGAGTCGAGAACTTATCGATGTTTTCAAAAGAGAACGTCTGGATATTGTAGAACATATCCTTTCTGACGTTCTTTGCAAACCCTGCGGAAGCGCGCGCGCAGAACGCGCCCGCAAGCGCGCCCGCCACGAGGGACACGACCGCCATCGCGATCAGGATCCCGCCGTACATCCAAACTTTTCCCATTCCGGAAGCTCCCTCGCGGATCGCGCCGAGAAGCCACGTTATCACGAAAGGAATGAGGCATTCGAGAACAACTTCGATCGTGACGAAAATGGGCGATAATATGGACGCCAGCTTATACTCCCGAATACATTTTGCCAATGTTTTGAGCAAGAAAAACAACCTCCTCTCTGAGTGTTTTGCGCGGTAATTTTTCGCGTATTCTTCTTAACATCTTTTAAGACTATAAAAAGAACGCCAAAATCGCGCGCAATTTCAACGTTCTCTTAATACTATCATTTTGCAAAAAAAATGTCAACGATTCGGAAAGCCCTTTTCAGGGGGTTTCACACAAAAAACACATTTTCTTTTCACAAACGGGCAACGCCGCTTTCACATAAAAATTACTCCTGATCGAGCAGTTCGTTCATGAAATCGATAATATCCGCGCGTTTTTCCTTGATATAACGGATCGCGCTCGAAGGGTGGCGGTTGAAGATCCCCGTCAGCAGATAGGGCAGGTCGTACCCCCACACCGCGCCGCCGTCGCGGAGCTTCTGCATATGCCCCTCTTCGAGGAACCGCAGGATATGCACGAGCTTGTATTTGGGATTTTTGAGGAAGCCGAGCAGCAGTTCCAGCGCGCAGTTGCCCGCGCCGCGCCCCATGCCGTTGACGGTCGCGTCGAGGTAGTTGACGCCCGCCGCCACGCATTCGATGGTGTTCGCGAAGGCGAGGTTCTGGTTGTTGTGCGCGTGAATGCCGATCTGCTTGCCGTATTTATCCCCCACCTCCATGTACTTGGCGGCGAGCACGCGCATTTCCTCGGGGTAGAGCGCGCCGTAGCTGTCCACGATATAAATCGCCTTGGCGGGACTGTGCCCGAGCATTTCCAGCGCGAGATCGGTCTCTTTTTCCGTCTCTTTGGAGATCGCCATCACGTTGACCGTCGTCTCGTAGCCGAGCTTATCGCAGTATTCCAGCATCTCGATCGCGGCGGGGATGGTGTTGATATAGGTGGCGACGCGGTACATATCGAGGGGCGAGCTGCCCTTTTCGCAGATGTCGCGGCGGAAATTGCACCGCCCCACGTCCGCCATGCACGCGAGCTTCATCTCCGTCTCGTTGTTCCCGAGCACGTCGATGATGTCCGCTTCGCGGCAGAACTTCCACTTGCCGAACTTGCTCTCGTCGAACAGGTCCTTATCCGCCTTGTAGCCGAGTTCCATATAGTCCACGCCCGCGGCGGCGTTCGCCGCAAACAGCGCGCGCACGAAATCGTCCGAAAAACGGAAATCGTTGACCAACCCTCCGTCGCGGAGGGTCGCGTCGATCACTTTGATCCCCGAACGGCATGAAAGCAGCGTTCCGGTTGCCTCTCTTGTCATAACTGTCTCCCGAATAATACAAAAATTCCCGCGAAACGCCCGCCAAACAGCGGGGCGGTTCCGCAGCCTTATTTATGGCGGCGTTTCAGCTCCGTGCATACGTCCGCCAGCGTTACGCCCTTCTCCTCCATGAGCACCAGAAGGTGATATGTAAGGTCGGCGATCTCGCGCGTTAAGTCCGCTTTGTCGTCGTTCTTGGAGGCGATGACGACTTCCACAGCCTCCTCGCCCGTTTTCTTGGCGATCTTATCCACGCCGCGGCTGAAAAGATAGGCGGTGTACGATCCCTCGACGGGGTTGCGCTTTCTGTCCTCCACGACGCGCGCCAGCTCACCGAGGAAGGTCAGCCCGCCCTGTTCGCTCACGACGACGGGGTCGTGGAAGCAGCTCCGCTCGCCCGTATGGCAGGCAACGCCCGTCTGCTCGATCTGCAACAGAATGCAGTCGCGGTCGCAGTCGAAGGTCGCGGAAACGACTTTCTGTACGTGTCCGCTCTCCTCGCCCTTCTTCCAGAGCTTGCCGCGGGAACGGCTGTAATAGTGCGCGTAACCCGTTTTGAGCGTCATATCCAGCGCCTCGGCGTTCATATACGCCTGCATGAGCACTTCGCCCGTCTCGCAGTCCTGCGCGATGGCGCAGATCAGCCCGTTCTTGTCGAATTTCACGTTTTCCATATCAGTTGCCCTCCATGCGGACGGGAACGCCCCGCTCCGCGAGATAACTTTTTAAGTCGCGCATATTGATGATGCCGAAGTGGAAGAGCGACGCCGCGAGCGCCGCGTCCGCGCCGCCCTCGGTGAGCACGTCGTAGAAGTGGCTCATCTTGCCCGCGCCGCCCGAGGCGATCACGGGGACGTTCACCGCCTCCGCCGCCTGACGGGTGAGTTCGAGGTCGTACCCCGCCCGCGTGCCGTCGCGGTCCATGCTCGTGAGCAGGACTTCGCCCGCGCCGCGCTTGACACCCTCGCAGATCCATTCGATCGCGTCCAGCCCCGTGTTCACCCTGCCGCCGTTGAGATAGACGTCGTACCGCCCGTTTTCGCCGCGCTTCGCGTCCACCGCGAGCACCACGCACTGACGGCCGAACTTCATCGCGGCGTCGGTGATGAGGTCGGGATTGCGGATCGCCGCGGAGTTGACCGCGATCTTATCCGCCCCGCAGGCGAGCATCCGTCTGAAATCCTCCGTCGTGCGCATTCCGCCGCCCACGGTGAGCGGGAGGAACACCTGCTCGCTCGCCCGCGCGATGACGTCCCACATGGGAGAATCCCCGCGGTAGCTCGCGGTAATATCGAGAAAGACGATCTCGTCCGCGCCGAACGCGTTGTAAAGTTTCGCCGTCTCGACGGGGTCGCCCGCGTCGATCAGGCTGACGAAATTGACGCCCTTGACGACGCGCCCGTCCTTTAAATCCAGACAGGGAATGAGTCTTTTGCGTACCATCAGCGCACCTCGAATGCGTCTCTGAGGGAGATCGCGCCCGTATAGAGCGCGCGCCCCAGAATAACGCCGTACACGCCCTGCGCTTGAAGCGCGCGCAGATCATTCAGATCGCGCACGCCGCCCGAGGCGATGATGTTCAGACCCGTTTCGCCCATGCGCACCGTCTCTTCCACGTTGACGCCCGAAAGCGCGCCGTCCCGCCCGATGTCCGTGAACACCGCATCCGTCACGCCCAGCGCCTTCGCCTCGCAGCCGAATTCAAACGCGTCTTTGTCGGCAAGCTGCGTCCAGCCGCGCACGGCGAGACGCCCGTCCTTCGCGTCGATTCCCGCCACGATCTTATCGCGATACCGCTCCACCGCCTCGTACAGCACTTCGGGATGTTCCACGCAGACGGTGCCGAGCACCACGCGGTCCGCGCCCGCGCGGAAACGGCGGTGGATTTCCGCCATCGACCGAAGCCCCCCGCCCGACTGCACGGGAACGCCCAGCTTTGCGATGCGTTCCAACACCTTCTCAAAGCCGTCCGCTTCGCCGAACGCGCCCGAGAGATCGACGACGTGCAGGATCTCCGCGCCCTCGTCCACCCAGCGTTTGGCGCAGTCCACGGGATCGCCGTAGTCGGTGACCTGATCCCGTTTTCCATATAGCAGACGCACGGCGCGCCCGCCGAGTACGTCGATCGCAGGATAGAGTTTCATCTGTGACCTCAAATTTTCATAAAATTGCGCATGAGCTGCAAGCCCGCCGCCCCGCTCTTTTCGGGGTGGAACTGTACGCCGAACACGTTGTCCTTTCCGACCGCCGAGGCGAACGTGCGGTAATACTCCGTCGTGCCGAGCGTGAACTCGTCCGTCGTATCCGCAAAATAGCTGTGCACGAAATAGAACTGCGTTCCCGAGGGGATCCCGTCGAAGAGCGGACCGCGCATATCGTCCACGGCGTTCCAGCCCATGTGCGGAATTTTCCCCTCCGTAAAGGGAACGACGCGCCCTTTCACAAGCCCCAGCCCCGTAAAGACGCCCTCTTCCTCGCTCTCTTCGAGCAGGAACTGCATTCCGAGGCAGATCCCCAGCACGGGCGTGCCGTCCGCCGCGCGGCGTCTGACATACTCGTCCAATCCGCCGCGGCGAAGATTTTCCATGCCCGCGCCGAAGCTCCCGACGCCGGGGAGAATGAGTTTGTCGCACCCGTCGAGCGCGCTCTGCTCCGTATATACGCCCGCGCTCCCGCCGAGGAACTCGATCGCCTTCAAGACCGAGCGCAGGTTGCCCATGCCGTAATCGATGATCCCGATCATTCGAGCATCCCCTTGGAGGAAGGAATTTCGTCCGATACGATCTTCACCGCGTCGCGCACGCACAGCGCGAGCGCCTTGAAGATCGCCTCCGCCTCGTGGTGGCGGTTGCCGCAGCGCAGGAGTTTCACATACAGGTTGAATCCCGCGTGCGCGGTGAACGCGCGCAGGAATTCCTCCACAAGCTCCATATCGAAATTGCCGACCCTGCCCGAGAGCGTCTCCTCGAAGATGAGCGCGGGTCTGCCGCTGAAATCGACGGCGACGAGCGCCGCGACGTCGTCCATCGGCACAAGGCGGTCGGCAAAGCGGGCGATGCCCTTTTTATCGCCCAGCGCCTGCCGGAAACAGTCGCCGAGCGCGATGCCCACGTCCTCCACCGTGTGGTGCGCGTCCACTTGCAGATCGCCCCTGCACGAGAGCGTTACGTTCAGCCTGCCGTGCACGGTGAACAGTTCGAGCATATGGTCGAAAAACCCGACGCCCGTATCGATCTGCGCCTTTCCCGTTCCGTCCAGATCGAGCGAAAGTTCGATCTGCGTTTCCTTTGTTTTCCGCGACGCGTCCGCCCTTCTCATGCCTTTTTTCCCTCCTTCTGCATACGGATCGCCACCGCGTTCGCGTGCGCGGTCAGCCCTTCGCTCTCCGCAAGGCGGACAATGTCCGCCCCGTCCGTAAGGAGCGCGTCTTTTGTATAGGAAATCACGCTCATTTTCCGCGTGAAAATGTCTTCGTTGAGCACTTGGAAGAACTTCGCGCTGCCCGACGTGGGAAGGATATGGTCGGGACCCGCAAAGTAGTCGCCCACGGGTTCGGGCGTGTACCCGCCCAGAAACACCGCGCCCGCGTTCCTGATGCTCGGCAGCAGCGCGTCGGGGTCTTTCACGTACAGTTCCAGATGTTCGGGCGCGATCTCGTTGGCAAGCGCGCAGGCGCGGTCAAGCGAGTTCACGACGATAATGCCGCCGCCCGTCCCGATGGATTTCCGCGCGATTGGTTCGCGGGGAAGGCGCGCGAGCTGCTCCTCCACCGCCGCCGCAATCTTTTCGGCGAGCGCGGCGTCCGTCGTGATGACGATGGCGCGCGCGAGCACGTCGTGTTCCGCCTGAGACAGCACGTCCGCCGCCACATAGTCGGGATCGGCGGACGAATCCGCCACGATGAGGATTTCGCTCGGACCTGCGAGCATATCGATGCCCACCTGCCCGTACACTTCCTTTTTGGCAAGGGTGACGAAAATATTGCCCGGACCTGCGATCACGTCCACTTTCGGGACGCTCTCCGTGCCGTATGCAAGCGCCGCAATTGCCTGCGCGCCGCCGCATTTATACACTTCGTCAACGCCGCACTCCTTTGCCGCCACGAGCGTATAGGGAGAAATCTTTCCCGCCTTTGCGGGCGTCACGACGACGATGCGCCCCACCCCCGCCGCCTTGGCGGGCAGAACACCCATTAAAACGGAAGAGGAAAGCGGCGCCGTCCCGCCGGGGACGTAGATACCCGCGCGTTCCACCGCCCGCACGACGTAACCCGTCGTTCTGCCGTTCGCGCTCCGCACCGTATCCTGCCGTCCGACGCGGACATGGTAGCCGTAAACGTTGTCGATCGCCTTTTTCAGGCTTTCGAGGAACTCGGGTTCGACCGCCGCGTACGCCGCCGCAAACTCCGCTTCCGAAACGCGGAAATTTTCCTGCGTGAGCGTTGTGCCGTCGAATTTTTCCTCGTATTCAAACACCGCCCGATCGCCGCGCGCGCGCACGGCGGAGAGAATTTCCTTGACCGCCGCAAGCTCCTTTTCGCGCTCGTCGAAGGCGCGCGTTAAAAGCTGACCGCAAGTCTCTTCGCTGAAAATTTTCATCCGAGCACCTCCTTCAACTTTCCGATCAGGGGCAGAATGTCCGCCGCCTTGGTTTTTAAGCTGACTTTATTGGCGACGAGCCGCGCCGTAATGCCCGTGAAAATCTCTTCGAGCACCACAAGCCCGTTCGCTTTGAGCGTGGAACCCGTCTGGACCACGTCCAAAATGACGTCGGCAAGTCCCGTGACGGGCGCAAGCTCGATGGACCCGTGCAGAGGAATGATCTCGATCTCCTCGCCCCGCCCCGCGAACACCTTCTTCGCCGTATTCACGTACTTGGTGGCGACGCGCAGGTGCGCGTTGGTGAGCACGTCCTTGCGCTCGGGATACCCCGCAATGCACAGACGGCACTCCCCCATTTTCAGATCGAGCATCTCGTATAAATCGCGCCCCTCTTCGATGAGGGTATCTTTTCCGACGATGCCGAGGTCGGCAACGCCAGACTCCACATATACGGGAACGTCGGCGGGCTTCACGAGAAAGAAGCGGTACGCTTTATCTCCGCTTTCCAGCACGAGTTTGCGGGTGTCCTCCGCAAGCACCGCCGTATCCACGCCGCAGGCGGCGAGCAGTTCCGCGCTCTTTTCCGCGAGTCTCCCTTTGGGAAGCGCAAACGTGATCATACCTTCCGAACCCCCTCCTTCGTGACGAAATATTTCTCGCGCGCAGCCGCGGCGGCAAGCGCCTCCGCGCCGTATTCGGCGAGCAGCGTGACCCGATTTCCCTCGGCGGTCAGCTTTCGGCAAAGCGCGTACGCGCCGCGCTCCGCACCCTGTTCGCAGCCGACGGCAACGTCGGGCGCGGGCGAAGCGGGAAGATTGCCCTGCCGTTCGAGGGCGACGAGTACGCGTTTCAGCCCCATGGCGAACCCGACGGCGGGAATATGTTTGCCGAAATCGTCTGCGAGCGTATCGTACCGCCCGCCCGAGAGCACGGGAACGCCCAGCTCCTTCACAAATCCCGAGAACACGACGCCCGAATAATAGGAGAGCCGCCTGACCGTACCGAGGTCGAAACAGATATTATCCTCGTAACCCATCTCGGCGAGAATGCGCCCGACCTCTTTGAGGTGCGCGACCGCCGCGCGCGCCTCTTCGCTCTCCGTCAGCCGTTCGGCGCGGTCGAACACTTCCGTTCCGCCGAAGAGCGTGGGAAGAGCGCGCACCGCGTCCAGCGTCGCGCTGCCCGCGCCCGCCTCGCGGAGCACCCGCTCGGCGTTCAGCCCGTCCTTTGCGTTGATGCAGGCGCGGACTTCCTCCGCCTGCGCCGCGCCGCACGCCTCCAAAATCCCTTTGAAGTAACCGACGTGTCCGATCTCGACGATGGGATCCTCGATCCCCGCCGCCCGCGCGCAGTCGATGGCGAACGCGATGGTCTGCGCGTCCGAAAACGCGCCGCTCTCGCCAAGCCGCTCCACGCCCGCCTGAATGATCTCGCGGCTTTTCAGTCCGCCCGCGTTCTGCGCGTCCCACTTGTTGGCAAAATAATACAGGCGCGCCGTTTCGCGCTCCAACTTGGTCGCCGCAATGCGGGAGATGGAGAGCGTCGCGTCGGGGCGCAGAACAAGGAGCTTCCCGTCGCCGTCGGTAAATTTGAACATCCGCTCTTCGGGAAGTCCGCTTTTAATCTGCGAATAAGTATCGTAATAGTCCACGGCGGCAGAAAGCACGGGTTCGTACCCGTTCGCCTCGAACAGGGCAGAGAGTTTTCCTCTGATCTCGTTGAGAATCCTGCACTCGGAAGGCAGAATATCCTGCACGCCCGCAGGAAGTTTTCGGAAGGTCATATTCCTTCTCCGTATCCGGTATTTTCTTATCTTCCATTATACTGTAAGGAAGTAATACGAAACCGATCAAAAGCGGAAACTATGCGCTCATACTTTGTTGAATCCCTTGCCCGTGCCACACGGCACGCGCTGCGAGCTTCGCCTCGTCTGACCGCTCATCTTGCCGCTTTTGATTGCTTTGCACCTTTGGCGTGAAGATTTTCGCGTCAGATTTTGGTGAAGATGACGCAGTAATACCGAGGTATTACAAGGAAGATGAGCAAAAAGATGCCGAAAAGATTCCGCCAAAGGCGTGCTTCGTATTGTTCCCTTACAGTATACCATTGCATTGCATAAAAAGTCAATGAAATGCGATGAAAAAACGGGATTCCCGCATAAAAGCGGTTCATTTACACAACTGCGCGCATAGATACGCCACCCGCCGCGCTTTTCTTGACAAGCGCGCAAAAAAAAGGTATGATAGTTCCCGCAGCGCTCTGCATACGGAGTCTCTATGAAACTGAAATCTTTCTTTTCCGTTCCGCGCAACCTCGCCGCGCTCATCGTCTGGGCGGCGCTGATCGCCGCAACGCTCGGCGGATTCATCTGGCGCACGGTGGAATTTACGACGCAGTCCATGGAAACGGGCTGGTATCTCCACAAAGTACAGCACACGGTTTTCGGACTTTTGGGCATTTCCGCCGTCTTTGCAGCGGAATTTGTGTTCCGTTTCCGCGCGCCCCTTCCCGTGGAGATCTGCGTTTCGGCGTTTGCGTTCAGCGCAAACGTTCTTGGGAACGTGTACGACCTCTACGGCATGATCGACGTATGGGACTGGATCCTGCACGCTTGTTCGGGCGTCGTTTTCTCGGCGGCGGGCATCGGGCTTGCGCTGGCGCTTTTGAGAAATCAGCCCGCAGGCACGAGAAAAACCATCTCTGTGCTTCTGTTTGCGCTCCTCATTACGCTGGCACTCGGGTACCTTTGGGAACTGTTCGAGTTCACGGTAGACACCGTTTCGCCCACGTCCAGCGCACAGGAGTGGGCTGACGGCGTGATCGCCGAACTCCCCGACGGAACGTTCATCGTGAGCAACAAGCGCGGCACCGCGCTCGTGGATACCATGATGGATATGTTCCTGATGCTCTGCGGCTCGCTCGTGCTGCTCATTCCCATGACGGCGCTGTTTTTTAAAAAGCCCGCCGCCATGAGCGCGTTCGATTTCCGCCCTCTCCCGCCCTTCCGCAAAAAGAAAAAGGACGACAAGACAGACGATCTTGCGGATGAACAGACAGACGAAACGGAATAAACAGCGTCTCTCTTCCGAAAGCGCACACATACGGCAACGCGCCGCCCCGAACGGGGCGGCGCGTTGCGCTGATTTATACTTACATATTTTCCGTTCCGCGTTTGCCTTTGGAGAGCTTTTTCACCGAAGTGCGGTGTTCTTCCCCCGCAAACAGGCGCACGAGGTTTTTGCGGTGCGCAAACCATGTGAGGAAGTTGAGGCACAGCAGCAGGACGAACATTGCGATCACCCAGCCGTTCATGAGCGACGACTGATAGCGGAAGTAGAACACAAGTCCCTGCCAGACGGAGAATCCGCTCACGCCGAGCAGCGAACCCATCGACCCCCATTCGGTGAACGCGATATACGCGACCACCCCGACGAGCGCGAGAAATCCGTAGAGGATATACCACGGGTCCTCGCAGGAAAGACAGAACCAGAACAGTCCCAGCGAGGAGGCGATGCCCTTTCCGCCCTGAAACTTCATGGTGACGGGCCAGATATGCCCGATGATGACGAACAGTCCGCAGAAATACCGCGTGAAATCGGAAACCGCGATCTCCGTTCCCGCGAACACATATCCGCGGAAGATGAAATAACTGACGACGGCGGGAATGCCGCCCTTGCACGCGTCGCACAGAAAGTTTATAAGCCCCACTTTCAGCCCGAATTCGCGCGTCATGTTCATCGTCCCGGGGTTGCCGCTGCCGATCTTATGCACGTCTTTGTGCTTGGTCCTGGCGATGAGTACCGCAAAATTGAAGCAGCCGATCAGATAACAGACGACCGCCATCAGCAGCAGCCAATACCAAAGCTCGGAAAATGCAACGGGCTTCATGACGACTGCTCCTTGTTGTTGCGCACCTGAATGCGGATGGGCGTACCCGAAAAATCGTACGCGCCGCGGATGACGTTTTCCAGATACCGCTCATACGAGAAGTGCATCAGCCCCTCGTCGTTGACCATGAGCACGAAGAGCGGCGGGCGCACCGCGACCTGCGAAGCAAAGTACATTTTCAGGCGGCGGCCCTGATAGGACGGCGGTTCGGAGACGCGCATCGCGTCCATCAGAAGATCGTTCAGCTCACCCGTCGGCACGCGGAAATTGGCGTGCGCGTAAGCCTCTTCGGCGAGCGTAAGAATGCGGTCTACGCGCTGCCCCGTCTTGGCGGAGATATATACCGACTTGAAATAGTCCATGAATTTGAGATCGTCGCGCAGTTTCGCCTCGAACTTTTCGATGGTGTGCGTATCTTTCTCGATCGTATCCCACTTGTTCATGACGACGACGCTCGGCTTACCCTGCTCGTGAACGTAGCCGATGATCTTCACGTCCTGCTCGGTCAGCCCCTCGCCCGCGTCCACCACGAGGAGACAGACGTCCGCGCGGCGGACTGCGTCGAAGGCGCGGAGCACGGAATAATATTCCACGTCGTCCTCCACCGAACGCTTGCGGCGAATGCCCGCCGTATCGATGATGGTGTACGCCTTCCCGCCCTGCTCGAAGCGGGTATCCACGGCGTCGCGCGTCGTTCCCGCAAGCGGCGTGACGATGGTGCGCTCCTGCCCAAGAATTTTATTGACGAGCGAGCTTTTGCCCGCGTTGGGTTTGCCCACGACGGCGATCTTTAAGGACGTATCCTCTTCGCCCTCCCCCTTGGGGAAAAATTCCACGGCGGTATCGAGTACGTCGCCGATGCCGCGGGAGTGCTCGGACGAAACCGCGTACGGCTCGCCCAGCCCCAGAGAATAGAACTCGAAGAGTTTTTCGGGCGAATAATCGTCCACCTTATTGACGACGAGCACGACGGGCTTTTTGCTGCGGCGAAGATAATCCGCCACGTCGTAATCGGAGGAAGTCAACCCCTCCTTTCCGTCGGTAAAGAAGAGAATGACGTCCGCAAGCTCCACGGCGAGCTTCGCCTGCGCGGCGATCTCCTTCCACATGGTATCGTCGCTTTTGAGTTCGATGCCGCCCGTATCGATGAGCGTAAACGGCTTGGCGCGCCACTCGCAGTCCACGGTGATGCGGTCGCGCGTGACGCCCGGCCTGTTTTCCGTAATGGATATTTTGCGCCCCGCAACCTTATTGAAAAAGGTGCTTTTTCCCACGTTGGGGCGTCCTACGATTGCGACGACGGGTTTCATGCTCGCCCTCCCTTGCGTTCTGTTCTCCTTATTATAGAAAAAAATCCCGAATTTGTAAAGAAAAAACGGCACGAATGTGCCGTTTCCGCGTTTTGGATTTTTCAGATGCCCAGCGTCATGCCGAGGATCGTACCCGCGACGTAGATCGCAAGGAAGATGAAATACGCGATCTTCCACGCCTTGCGCTTGCCACGCACGAAGTACCAGCCCGGGATGGCGATCGCCGCGAGCACACAGTACTGCTGCACGAGGTTGAGCGCCTGCATGACGACCGCGCCGCCCGTGTTTTCCAGAGCCCATTTCAGAATGGGACCGATTACGAGCAGGATCGCCGAAGCCGCCAGCGCGAGGAACGCGAGAAGATCGACAATGCTCACGCGGGAAAATACGGAGCGTCTGTGCTGCGTCGTCTGCTGTTTGTTTTCCGTTTTCTTTGCCATATATGTAACCTCCGAAAGATTATTCCCCTTCTTTATAGAGACAGACGCTGTCCTCTCCGTCCGTCTCGGTGAAATGCACCACCACGCGCTCCCGCGCCGAAGTGGGTACGTTTTTGCCCACGCCGTCCGCACGGAAGGGAAGTTCCCTGTGTCCGCGGTCAACGAGCGTATAGAGCCGCACCGCGCGCGCCCTGCCCAGCGACGAGAGCGCCGCAAGCGCCGCGCGCACCGTTCTGCCCGTATAGAGCACGTCGTCGCACAAGACGACCTGTTTTCCCTCGATATCGAAATCGATCTCGCTCCCCTTGAACACCGCGTCGCACGCGCCGCTCAACAGATCGTCGCGGTAGAGCGAGATATCGAGAATGCCCACGGGAAGGGTCACCCCTTCGAGACGGGCGATCTCCTTCTGCATTCTGCGGGCAAGAATGACCCCGCGCGTACGGATCCCGACGAGCACGAAGTCCGTACCCTTGCAGACTTCCGTCGCCTGCATTGCGAGCCGCGTGACCGCGCGCCGCATTTCCTCCGCATTGAGAATGTGCATACAGCCTCCTTTACGAATTTTCCCGCCGTAAAATTTCCAGCACCCGTTCAAAGTAATCGGGAAGCGGCGCGTCAAAGGTCATGCGCTCCCCCGTTCTCGGGTGCGTCAGCGTCAGACGGAAGGCGTGCAGAAGCTGCCCTTCCAGATGAAACCGCTGCTTTTTATAGCCGTAGACGGGATCGCCCACCACGGGATGCCCCATATATTTTGCGTGCACGCGGATCTGATGCGTGCGCCCCGTTTGCAGGGAAAAGCGCATGAGCGTATTCTCGCGGAACCGCTCCTCAACGAAAAAATCCGTCTCGGCGCGGCGTCCGCCCGAGGGCAGCACCGCCATTTTCAGTCTGTCTTTCGGGTCGCGCCCGATGAGGGTGGAGATATGCCCCGTATCCTCTCTGACAACGCCCTCTACGAGCGCAAGATACTCCCGCTTGCACGTTTTTTCGGCGATCTGCCCCGCAAGCGAGAGGTGCGCCGCATCGTTTTTCGCCACGACGAGCAATCCCGACGTGTCCTTATCGATACGGTGGACGATGCCCGGGCGGATCTCTCCGTTGATCCCGCTCAGCGAATGCAGGCGGTACAAAAGCGCGTTGACGAGCGTTCCCTCCACCCTTCCCGCGCCCGCATGGACGGTCATGCCCTGCGGTTTGTTGACGACGGCGATATCCTCGTCCTCGTACACGAGATCGATGGGAATATCTTCGGGTTTCGCGCGGATGGGAACGGGCGCGGGGATTTCCACCGCGACTTTTGTTCCCGCTTTCAGCGTCTGCCCCGCTTTCACGGGGACGCCGTCCGCGAAGATATGCCCGCTCTCCGCAAGTTTTTTTACGGCGGAGCGGGTCAGTCCCGCGCGCTCGCTGACGAACACGTCGGCGCGGCAGGGTGCGTCTACGAGATACTCATTCATCGGCTTTGCCGCCGTCCTTTGCGTGTCCGTTGCGGCGGTCGCGCTCCTCGTCCTCCTTCTTCGCCTGTTCGCGCCACTTCTTGGTGAGCGGGAACACGGCGTTTTTGCCGATGAAGAGAATGATGAACGCAAGCACGATCACGCCGAACACGATGTAAATATCGGCAATGTTGCAGATTCCGAACCCGAGCGGGCGGACGTCGAGAAAATCGCGCACATATCCGAGAACGAGCCTGTCCACAATGTTGCCGACCGCGCCCGCCTCGACGGTCGCGAGACAGATGCGCACGGGCATATTGTTGCGGAAAATGGTGAAAAACGCGACGATGAGCAGCAGCGCCAACAACACCGTAACGGCGATGATGATGCTCATGATGAGCGGATCGTCGCTCGCGATCCCGAATGCGATGCCGCGGTTCTGCGTATAGGTGAGCCGGACAATGCCGAGAAAATATGAAGGCTGACTGAGTCCGTACGCGATCTCGTACCACTCCGCCCACGCCTTCGTGAACAGATCGACGGCAAGCAGCACGGCGAAGATGAGTCCGCCGCCTAGCCCTGCCATGATATATTTATAACGCCTCATCTGGTTCTGCGTCATTCGCCGTCCTCCATCAGCCCGAGATCTTTGCAAAGTTTTCCCAAATCGAGCGGCTGTTTGGGAGCGAGCACCTCGTCCATATCCAGCACGCCGTCCTCCTCTTCCCCGCCGAACGCGCCCGTAAGCGATTCGACGAATGCGGCGAATGCCCGCGTATCCTCTTCATCGGGGTACTTCTGCATGAGTTTCGCAAGGTACAGGCGGCACTTTTCAGCGAGCAGGGCGACTTCGCGCTGACCGTTCTCCGCAGCGCGCGCGCCCTCCTGCTTGATGCGTTCGCCCTCCTCTACGGCGCGCACGAGCGCCGTGGCGACGCTCCCGCGCTCCCGTTCCAGCTCTGAAACGCGCGCCGCAAGCGCGCGGTTCTCCGCCTTGATCTCTTCGCCCGCCGCCTTCTGACTTCTGAGCGCCTCGTCGTACTCCGCGCGGAGACGGCGGACGAGCGCCTGCACGTCCCGTTTCGTATACAGACCGAACATTTCCGCCTCCTTACCGCCCGTGTTCCTCTACGAGCGCGCGTTTCAGCTCGCAGAGCGCGGGGGACAGATCGACTTTATAGATATGCGGCATATCCTGCCGCGTGTACTCCTCCCAGAAGCGCGCGTACTCGCCCGCGCGGTACGCGGAAATCTCGGGAATGGTATAGCGGGGCGCGACGCGCTTTCCGCCCTCGATGAGCTTTTCGCGCAGTTTCCTTGCGCGGAAGGAGGTCACCGTCATGCGCTTCCACGTGTCCACGGGGTGGAAGAGCGTGAGCGGCTTGCTCTCGTCCACCGTCTCCCCCGCCCGCACGATATAATCGGCGAGCGCCTTGTCCGTTTTGCCGTCGTAAATGCGGTACACCTCTTTCAGGGCGGGATTGGTGATTTTCTCCGTGGTATCGGAGAGTTTGATTTTGGGGATCTCCCTGCCGTTTTCATACACGGCGGCAAGTTTGTATACGCCGCCGAGCGCGGGCATATCTGCGCTCGTGATGAGCTTTGTGCCGACGCCCCACGTATCGATGCGCGCGCCCTGCGCCTTTAAGGAGCGGATCAGCCCCTCGTCCAGATCGCCCGACGCGCAGATGATGGCGTTCTCAAAGCCCGCTTCGTCGAGCATTCTGCGCGCTTCCTTGGAAAGATACGCCAGATCGCCCGAATCGAGGCGGATCCCCTTCGGCTCATACCCCTTTTCGCGCAGTTCGCGGAACACCCGTATCGCGTTCGGAACGCCGCTTCTGAGCGTATCGTAGGTATCGACGAGCAAAAGGCAGTTCTCGGGGAAGCTCTCCGCATAGGCGCGGAAGGCTTCCAGCTCGGTCGGAAAATTCATGACCCAGCTGTGCGCCATCGTCCCAGAAACGGGTACGCCGAACAGCTTGCCCGCATACACGTTGGACGTTCCCACGCACCCGCCGATCATCGCGGCGCGCGCGCCGTAGACGCCCGCGTCCGCGCCCTGCGCGCGGCGCAGACCGAACTCCATTACGCCGCCGCCCGCCGCGGCGCAGATCTTCGCCGCCTTGGACGCGATGAGCGTCTGATGATTGATAAACGTGAGCAGCGCCGTCTCCACAAGCTGCGCTTCGAGCATGGGCGCAACAACGGTGACGATGGGCTCGTACGGAAAGACGATTTCCCCTTCGCGCACGGCGTACACGTCGCCCGTAAAGCGCAGCCCAGAAAGGTACGAAAGGTAGTCCTCGGTAAACATGCCGAGCGAGCGCAGATAGGCGATGTCGCTCTCGTCGAAGTGCAGGTTTTCAAGGTAGTCCGCCGCCTGATCCATGCCCGCCGCCACAGAGTAGGTAATGAGGCGGTTGGGGCGGAAGAAAATATCGAACACCGCCTTCTGCGTGTGCTTTCCGCGCGCAAAGTAACCCTGCCCCATCGTGAGCTGATACAGATCGGTGAGCAGGGTCAGATTCCTCATGAACCGCCTCCCTCTCCCGACGCGGGCGGGAGAGAAGGGCCGTCGGGCGGAGTATCGTCCCCTTTGCCCTTCTTTTTCTCCTTGACGGGCGCGGGCGGATACTTGTCCCCGAACATATTGATTTTGTTGTAATAGGGCGGATCGTCCTTATAGGGCGTCATATATTCGCTGATGCCGTAAGGGTCGCCCGTGCGGCTGCCGAAGAAGGAGCCTTCTTTGCGGAAATTGAGAATGAGCAGCACTAAAATGGCACAGATGCCAAGCCCCGCCATGAGAATGGCAAAGACTTCCGACCACATGACCCCGCCCCTGTCGAGAATGAACTCGGGGTCGCGCAGCGGCTCCATGATCGAGCGCACGATGCCGTACCACACGAAATACGAACAGGTGAGAATGCCGTTGGGCTTTTTCTTCATCTTCCACGCGAGCGTGAACAAAATCGCCCAGCCGATGAGGTTTGCAATGCTCTCGTAGAAGAAGAACGCGTAATGCCACGTTGCGGAAGGATCGGAAAATCCGCCGATCCCGCCCACGGTGCTTGCGTACGGGCTGATGGGAACGGCAAACGGGAACCATTGCAGCGCGGGGTTGGTGACTTCCGCGCCGTACACTTCGCCGTTGAAGAAGTTCCCCCAGCGGCCCAGAGACTGCGCGATGAGGATATTCACGACGACGCAGTCCGCCGCTCTCAAAAAGCTCACTTTGCGGAGGCGGCAGACGATGAATCCCGCGAGCACGCCGCCCAGAACCCCGCCCGTGACGGAGAGACCGCCGTCGCGGAAGCGGAAGAAATTCTGAATGCCGATACTCGGGTCGGTCAGGCAGGAGAAGAGCCGCGCGCAGACGATCGCGCTCGGGATACAGACGACGAAGAGCAGAAAAATGAAGTCGGACGACATATTCCTGCGCTTCATCAGGAGCGCGGAAAGCGCCGCCGCCCCGATCATGCCGCAGACGATGCAGATCGCGTAATAATAGATTTCAAATCCGAACAGGATGATCCCGCGGTTGTTTGCGCCGAACATGAGCGTATCCGCGGCAAGCAGGGAAAGATTCATTGACTGACTCCTAAATCAAGGCGGCAATATTGTACCACGGCGCAATTATACCACGGCGCAGATAAAAAAGTCAACCCGATAGCGGGTTGACCTGAGAGAAAGGCGTATTCCGATTGTGAAAAAAATGGTTTTTTCAGACGAATGCGCAGGCGGTCATACGCGTTCCTGCTCCCCTTCCGCGGGGCGCCTCTTTTTCCCTTTGAGCCGAGGGCGCCCGATATGCACGATAACGGGCAAAAGCGCCATGCAGACGGCAAGGTTGACGGCGTAGATCACCGTCTGGAACGCGAGCCTTCCGCCGAGATAGACGAGGAAAGGCTTGTTTGTTTCGCCCTGCCAGATAAAAATCTTCACATAGTAGTAATTGACGACGGAGTTCAAAAGAACCGTAATCAGCACATACCCCAGAACGAGCGCGACGGCGGCTTTGACATAGGTTGCGGCGCGGCCCGTTCCGAAGGGCAGGTTCGTCACGACGCCGACGATCGCCGCATACACCCCGAGCGTAACGCCGAACAGCCAATATACGCCGACGGGATTGATGAGATAGCCGAACACGTCGCCGAGGAGCGCCACGAAGAACGCGGGAACGGCGCCCAGCAGATAGCCCGCAAAAAAGCAGACGGCATAGGTGAACGCGATCTTGTTGCTCGGACTGACATCAATGGAGAAACAGTTGACGACGACGCTCAGCGCAACGAACACGGCAAGGAGCGCAATCTTTTTTCCCGCCGAAAGGGCGCGGAAATAGGTGGAAAAGAACATAAAAAAACCTCCCGAAATTTGAGGAGGTCCGCCAGCCGCTGCCGTCTCCGCAAATTTTGCGGAAGTCATCAAGCGGCATTTTAAGAACGCGCTTTCGCGCATATTCGAGCGGACGCGCCGCGGCACCGCAGGGAAATCCCTTTCGTTTGCGAACAACGTCCCGTTTCGCAACACTTAACGCACCTTGGCTACTCTTCTGCCCTGTATTATAGCACTTCCGCGAAAAAAAGCAACGAAATAAGCATACTTTCCGAAAAATAAAAAATACTTTTTTTATGGTACTCGTTATGATCCGCACGGCGATCATCTACGTCGTCCTGCTCATCGTCATGCGGCTGATGGGAAAGCGGCAGATCGGGGAAATGCAGCCCTTCGAGCTGGTCATCACTCTGCTCATCGCCGAACTTGCGTGCATTCCCATGGCGGATACGTCCATTCCCCTTCTGTACGGGGTCGTATCCGTGCTCGCGATCTACGTCATGCACGAGATCGTCACCCTCATCGACTTAAAAGTCAAGCCTTTAAAATCCTTCATCAGCGGAAAGCCGAGCGTCGTCGTCAACAAAAACGGCATCGACGACTATCAGTTAAAGCGCAACAATCTCGACGTTTCCGATCTCATCGAATCGCTCCGCTCGGCGGGATATTTCTCGCTCGACTGCATCGACTATGCACTCTACGAATCCAACGGTACGTTTTCCGCGCTGCCCAAGGAGGGCTACGAACAGATGCAGACGTCGCTCCCCCTCGTCATCATCGATAACGGCAAGTTCGACGGCAAGAATCTCTCGCTCACGGGTCTGGAAAGAACGTTTTTTGAGGACATTTTGAAGCAGGAAGGCGTGAAGAGCGTGAAGAAGGTGCTCGTACTCACTGCCGACGGCACGGGGAAATTATATTTGCAGGTCAAGGGCGAAAAATTCCGCACGCTGAACGTGACCTATCCCGACGGGAAAATATGGTGACCATGCCACGCTTTCCCGCGTCCGACGCGGACATGGTCGGGGCGTTTTTCGTCTGCGCCCTTACATACAGGCAACGAAAATGGTAAAATCTCTGACGGCGATCGCCGTGGCGCTGCTGCTCCTTGTCGGCGCGGCTGTATTTGAACATCTCTACGTTTCGGCGAGTTTTTCCTCCTTTCACGAAGAGCTTCTCACGCTGTACGAAAAGACGGACGACGGGACCGCGACGGACGGCGACGCGGAAGCGGTGCGCACCGCATGGGAAGCGCGGAAAGAAAAACTGCACGTGTGGCTGCCGCACAACGACGTCAACCGCGTAGACGATACACTCTCCGAAGTCGTCCGCCTCGTTGCGGAAGCGGACTATGCGCTCGCCATCCCGAAAATCGAAATCCTTCTGCACCTCGCCGAAACGCTCCCCGCGTCTTACGCCCTGTCCCTTTCCAATATCTTTTAACATACGCAAACCGCCCCGCCGCGCTGATTCGCGCGGCGGGGCGGCGATTTGTCCTACTGTTCCTTTGCGGCTTCCTCGGCAAATCCGAGCACCTTCGGATTTTTCAGCTGATGCGGGTAATGCGCCTGCGTGAACGTCACGAGCGGATCGTTCGCAGGGTCGTAAGGATCAATGGCATAGAGAATAATGCTCCCCTTGCGGCGGTTGTATCTGCCGAGATATTTGGGCTTATGCTCCATGACGCCGCCCCTGATAAAATCGCGGCAGGCGGACATCAGCTCCTCCGTCGTCCAATACAGATAGTACGCCGTAACGTGCGTACGCGGATTTGCGATTTTCAAATATCCGGCTTCCTTCATCTCCTTCCACGAGAGCGCCATCGTCTTTCTGCCGAAGCAGTAATAGCTTACGCCGACGCCGTCGGCGACCCACTTCGACGTGCGCATTTTCGCCGTCATCACGCATACGAGAAAGACGCCAAGTCCCGGAAAGCCGAATACGGCGAGAATAATATTGAGCGTGTAATCTCCTTCCGCGCCGCGGGGCGGCAGAGAAAAGGCGAGCGCGATCCCTGCGGCAGCGATCGCAAAGGAGATCGCAAGAGCCGCGATCCACAGCGCGCGCTGCCTCCCCTGAAAGAAATCGACGACGGCGGGCGATGCGTCCGCAGTCTGTACAGTTTCCACCGAAGCGGCGTTCTTTTCCATACTGTTTCCTCTCTCCTCTTCCGCAGCGCGCGTCGGACGCACCGCGATAACTTTCTTCGATTGTATCATCTTGCGATCTTTTTTTCAAGCGACTGCGCGCGGAACAGCCATAATAATTCCCTATGCCGCCTATTAGCTGTGCAAATCCCCCCACGCCGTTCTGATATTTGTATAAAGAAAAGAGCGTTCGCCTCCGAACGCTCCTTTGTTACTTCCTGTTTTTCATGTTTTCCCGCGCGGTGGCGAGCATGAGTTTGATGCGGTTTTCCTGATTGACCCGCGTTGCCGAAGGGTCGTAATCGACGGGGACGATATTCACGTTTTCGTGCAGCATTTTGACCGCGCGGACCGCGCCCTTTCCCGCAATGTGGTTGGGCAGGCAGCCGAACGGCTGGGCGCAGACAATGTTTTCCGTACCCGTTTCGGCAAGCGCAGCCATCTCGGCGGGGATCAGCCAGCCCTCGCCCATCTTCACGCCCTGATTGATGACCTGATCGGCGCACCTTCTGAGGTGTTCAAAGTCGTGCAGCGGCTCGAACCTGCCCTGTTTTTTCATGAGACGGATGATTTTTTTCTGTTTGCCGTACAGCCACCGATAGACGATTCGGAACGCGACCGCCATCAGGCGTTTCTGCCCGTAAAACTTCGCGTCGTTCACGGTGTTGATGACGCAGTACAAAATAAAGTCCATGAGCGCAGGCACGACGGGCTCGCAGCCCTCGGAAAGCAGAAAATCTTCCAGATGCGAATTGCCGAGCGGCGAATACTTGACGTAAATCTCGCCCACAATGCCCACTTTCACTTTCTCTTCCCCGCTCACCTGAACGGCGGCGAAGGCGTTGAGAATATATTTTGCGCACTTTTTGAGTTTTTTGAACGACCCGTCGTCCAGCGCCGCCTTCATCTTCTCCACGCATTCGACGCGCGCTTTTGCGGCGTCCCCTTCCGTCAGCTCGTAGGGCTTGGTCTGATTGTAACAGGTCATGACGAGGTCGCCGTAGAAGATGGAATACGCAAGTTTGATAAATTCGGAGACGGAAAGCTGCAACGAATTGCCCTTTTCCAGCCCCGAAAAGTTGAGCGAAAGCACGGGTACGCTCGGGAACTCCGCTTTGAGCGCCTTGCGGATGAGCGGAATATAGTTGCTGGCGCGGCAACCGCCGCCCGACTGCGTAATGAGCACGGCGGTGTGTTCGGGGTCGTATTTTCCGCTCTTCAAGGCGTCCAGATACTGCCCGATGACGCAGAGCGCAGGGAAGCAGGTATCGTTATGGACGTGCTTCAAGCCCTCGTCGATGACGGCGCGCCCCTCGTTGTGGAGAACCTCCACCTTATACCCCGCGCGGCGCATGACGTGTATCAGCAAATCGAAATGCCACGGGAGCATATCGGGAACGAGAATGGTATGCGTCCGCTTCATTTCCGCCGTAAAGACGGGGAAGTGATCAGTGAAGTCCACCGTCGGTTTTTCAGGAGTGATTTTTTCTTTCATGATCTTCTGTTTTGCTCCTCAATGGCGGCGAGCATGGAGCGCAGCCTGATTTTGACAACGCCGAGATTGTTGATTTCGTCGATCTTGATCTGCGTGTACAGTTTTCCGCTCCCCTCCAAGATCGCGCGGACTTCGTCGGTGGTGATCGCGTCGATGCCGCACCCGAAGGAGACGAGCTGCACGAGGTTGACGTTCTTCCTGTGCGTGACGAACTCCGCCGCCCGATACAGGCGGGCATGGTACGTCCACTGATTGAGCACGTTGACTTTAACGTAGTTTCCTTCCTCGAACACGGCGTCCTCGGAGAGGACGGCAAGCCCCAGCGAATTGAGCAGTTTGGAAATGCCGTGGTTGATCTCGGGATCGGCGTGGTAGGGTCTGCCCGCAAGCACGATGACCTGACGGTCCTCATGCTCGGCGCGGGCGAGGATCTTCCGCCCCTCTTCCACCACGAGCGCGTGATACGCCTCCATGCGTTCCAGCCCCGCGCGGTACGCCCTTCTGATGAGCGAGGCGGGAAGTTTGTATTTTTTCAGCGCGCGGTGCAGCGTTCTGACCGTCGTCTTTTCGCTGTTGGGGTCAAGATAGGGCATGATGAGGTTGTCATCGTTGAGCCGCTCGTTGTTCGCTTTCAGAAGTTCGGGATAGTACGCCACCACGGGGCAGTTATAGTGATTGACGGAATCGTGCTCGTCGAGGTTATAGCTCTCGCAGGGATAGAAAATGAAATCCACCCCCTTATCCAGCAGAGACTCGATATGCCCGTGCATGAGCTTGGCGGGATAGCAAGCGGTATCCGAAGCCACGGTGTGCTGTCCGCGGAAGTACAGCTCGCGCGAGCTGCGGTCGGAGAGCTGCACCTTGAAGCCGCACGTTTCAAAGAACGTCGTCCAGAGCGGGAGCTGCTCGAACATGACGAGCTGCACGGGAAGCCCCACCGTTCCGCGCTCCCCCTTCGCGTCCGCGTCGGGCATGGAGAGCAGTTTTTCGTACTTAAAGGAATAAATATCGGGCAGATCCTTGGGTTTGGGAAGTCCCGCGCCGCGCTCGCATTTATTCCCCGAGACGAAGCGGCGGCCGTCCGAGAAGGTGAGCACGTTCACGTTGCAGTGCGACGTACACCCCTTGCAGGTGACGGAACGCGACGAATAGGAGAAGGCGTTCAACTCTGCTTCGGAGGCAAGCGTGCTCAGAAGCGTATTATCGGACGTGTTCTCCTTGGCGTACAGCGCCGCGCCGAACGCGCCCATCAGCCCCGCAATGGCGGGACGGATGACTTCCTTGCCCGTCTCCTTTTCAAAGGAGCGCAGCACCGCGTCGTTGAGGAACGTGCCGCCCTGCACGACGATATGATTGCCCAGCTCGTCGGGCGTGCGGGCGCGGATGACTTTGTAAATGGCGTTTTTGACGATGGACGAGGAAAGTCCCGCGGAAATATCCTCCACGCTCGCGCCCTCTTTCTGCGCCTGTTTGACAGAACTGTTCATGAACACCGTACAGCGCGAACCGAGTTCGACGGGGTGTTTTGCAAACAGCCCGAGGCGGGAGAACTCCTCGATCTCCATACCCATCGCCTTTGCAAACGTCTGAATGAACGAACCGCACCCCGAGGAGCAAGCCTCGTTGAGCATGATGGAATCGATGGCGCGGTTTTTCACCTTAAAGCACTTGATGTCCTGCCCGCCGATGTCGATGATGAAATCCACTTCGGGATTGAAGTGGAGTGCCGCCTTGAAGTGCGCCATCGTCTCCACGACGCCGAAGTCGATTTTGAGCGCCGCGCGCATCATGTCCTCGCCGTACCCCGTCACGCACGCGCCGCGGATGGTCACGCGGTCGCCGATGAGCGAGTAAATTTCGCGGATACGCTGCACGACGATGTCGAGCGGCTGCCCGTTGTTCGTCTGGTAGTGCGAATACAGGATCTTGCAGTCGGGCGTGATGAGCATGAGTTTGGTCGTCGTCGAACCCGAGTCGATGCCGAGGTAGGCGTCTCCCCTGTATCTGAGAATATCCTCAAATTCCAGATCGCTCCGCATATGACGGGAGATAAATTCGCTGTATTCTTCCTGCGAGCGGAAGAGCGGTTCTCCCACCGCGATGCTGTCGCCGTCCGAGAGCACGGAGAGGCGCGCCGCAAGGCTGTCGAGCGTCTCCGCCTTGACCTCGCTCGCGTACATTGCCGCGCCGATCGACATAAAACAGGGCGCGGTATCGGGGAAGATCGCGTGTTCGTCGTCGAGTTTCAGCGTCGTCTTGAACGCCTTTCGGAGCGATTTCAAAAAGAAGAGCGGTCCGCCAAGGAAGAGCACCTTCCCCTTGATCCTGCGCCCCTGCGCGAGACCCGAGACGGTCTGATCGACGACCGCCTGAAAGATGGAAGCGGAAATATCCGCCTTGCTTGCCCCTTGGTTGAGGAGGGGCTGAATATCCGACTTCGCGAACACGCCGCACCGCGAGGCAATGGGATATACGCGTTCGGCTTTGAGCGCGAGCGCGTCCATTTCCTCCACGGTAAGATTGAGCAGCGTCGCCATCTGGTCGATGAACGCGCCCGTGCCGCCCGCGCAGCTTCCGTTCATGCGCTGCTCCGTGCCGCCCGTCACGAAAATGATCTTCGCGTCCTCGCCGCCGAGTTCCACCGCCACGTCCGTATCGGGATAGAGCTTGCGGATCGCGCCGTACGCCGCCTGAACCTCCTGCACGAAGGGAATGTGTCCGCGCTGGGCGATCCCGAGTCCCGCAGAACCCGTGATGCACGCCTGAAAGGTATCGGAAAGCGGGCGGATCTTTTCGAGTTCGCCCAACACGCATTCCTTGACGCGCGAATAGTGGCGCACATACGAAGAGTACAGAATCTTCCCGTCCTCTCCGAGCACGCATACCTTCACGGTGGTGGATCCAACATCAATTCCGAGTAATTTTGCCATGGTTTTTCTCTCTTTGGTTTATTATAGCACAATCGCCCGAAACTGACAAGGCAACGAACACGAAAAAATGCGGAAAAATTTCCGTTTCCCGCATGATTTTACGCTATACGCCGCCTTTGCCCGACCCATTTTTATTTTCCCCGATAAGCGTCAACAGAATAACCGCAACGACGGAACGGCGTTGTCAATAAAGATATGTGAAAAACCAAAACAAGGTATCGGTATTGACAACATTGGGAAAGCATGTTATAATAGATATCAGTCAATTTCAGAGGTCATTTATCAAGATGAAAAACTTATTTGATTTTGCTACGCGGGAACTTTCACAGGATGCCTTTTTGCGTTGGCTGCTTGAAAATTACGACGACCTCGAACTTCAAGATGCCGCAGGCGATCTTTTGCAAGAGTTCTGCGGGATCGATATGAAAGAAGTCAAACGCGTGGATACGACTGCTCAGTGGTGCAATATAGATATTGCAGCATGGATAACATTGAAAGACGATCGTAAAGCGGCGCTGTTCATCGAGGATAAGACATATTCCGAAGAGCACAATCAACTCGACAACTACGACAATCACATCAAATGGTGCGAAAACGAGTATGCCCGCATTTATAAAATTTTCTATAAAACAGATATTATAAGTGATAACGAGAAAACAAGAATAAATAATACAAAAAATACGAATAAATGGCGTGTTTATTCCATTGAAGAGATCCTCCCTCTCTTTGAAAAATACATAAATTCGGGCAATCTTATTCTGCGCCAATTTGCCGAACATGTTGTCAATGTGTATCGCGCCACGCAAAATACACAGATGCCTGAAAGCAACGGCTCGCATATCGACTATCTGAAATGGATCTCCTATTTTGAAAAGACTGTCAAACCGCAACTTTTAGAAGGATATCAGGATAAATGCAAGTTCTTTGTTACAAAAGCCGGTCAATATCCATATGTTTATATGAGTATTGAAAAAAGCGGATACGATAAAATAGTTCCTAAACTTGAAATTCGCAGCAGAGATTGCCTGCCAGTAAGCGAACAATACCCGAAAAGAAATATCAACATCCGTTTTCTTTGCTATGACATGCCGGAAACCGACGTCCCCCAGCAGCAGGTACTTATTGAAAAAATCAAGCAGGGCGGGCGGTTTGCAACAAAAGGAATGGTGCAAAACAGGAACGGAAAAGAGAAATATTATCCAAAGCAAATCGGTTATTTGGATCATGTAACCGTCAAGGACGAATCCGCTTTTATTCAAAAAATCAAAGAATACATCGGGTACTATCTTGAATTGATGCAAGATTGGAAATAAATTGATGGAAATTTGTTATGACAAAAAAATGGTCGATCAGATACTATCTTAATGAAGGGACATATAAATCAGGCTGTCCTGCTTTTAGCGAAACTGTAATCGGTGATCGCAGCTTTGTGGTTCAATGGGCACAAAACAAATTAAAAACTTCTCAATTCAAATTTTATGATCTGATAGGAAAATAATTGAAGTGAGGTATATCATGAGCACCATTTCAAAAACAAGCAAATATTGTTGCACATGCCAATTTTTCGGCGGGAAGGCAGCTTTAAAAGGAAGCATTGTTGAGTATGAGAATACCGGTCACGTTTGTAAAATCGGGGCGCGGGGAACGGGTAACGTGAATCCTGCCATGACTTCGGCTTGTCCGAAATGGCAAGAACGTAAAAATTAGAGCCGTGTATCCATAAAAATATACAACGGTAAGCTTTTTCAACGATATATCAAGACATCAGGCGCGCCGTAAACGGCGCGCCCGAAAAACGCTACTTCCCCCCTTTGTCTGCGGCTGCAAGTCTTGCCCGCCTTCGTTTTTCGTACATACGCCGCGTAGCGTCGCCGCCGCGCAAGTGCCGCTCTCTCAGATTGACGCCGAGCACCTTTCTGACTGCCGCCCAAAGCTGTGCGTTCTCCCTTCTGAGGCGTTCGGTCACGTCTTTATGGACGGTGGATTTGCTCGTTCCGAACTGCTCGGCGCACGCGCGGACGGTGCAGCCCGTTTCGAGCATATAGTGCGCCTCCGCCTCCGCGCGCTCCGCAATGGAATTCCAATGATAGCGATTCGACATAGCATCCCCCACTCTGCCCGCACCCCGTCGGCGCGGGCGCAACAGTAAATAATATGCCGAATTTTGCCGCTCTATGCGATTTTTGCAGGATTTGAGAGAATCGGAAAAGACTGCGCCGAAGGCAGGTTACAGTCATATGAAACAGAAAAAATCCCCTTTTCAGCGTAAATTTCACATTCAGATAAATCGATTAAGTTGACACGGCGGGGTTGGAATTGATATACTTAGTTAACTTTTAATTTATACATTTCAGGAGGAAAACCGGCATGAAACATCCCCTCGGCAGGGCGATTGCGGCAACGCTGTTCGCAACCGCCCTGCTTACTTTGTCGGCGGCAATTCTTTCCCTTCCGCCGCTGCGTGCAAAGGCGGAAAGCTCCCCCTTTCTGCTCTACGTCAACGGCGCGCTCGCCTCGTTCGACGGCGGAACGCTCCACGCAGACGAAGAAAACGGCGCGTATTATTTGCAGCAGAATGAAAACGAGTATCTCCTCGTCTGCCCCGAATCCGGCTTTAACGAATACTCCGATCTTTACGCGGGCATTGGTGTTCCGAATATGCCGATTACGGACCTCTCCCCGTACGGCTACGGCTGGAATTTCGGAACGCAGACGGGCTCTTTCGACATTGCGCTCTCCTATCATTATCTCGGAGAACAGCGGGAAGAGACGATCTCCGTCTATGCAATGACCGAAACGCAGGAGGAAGGCGTGTGGCGCTCCTCGGACGGCTGGCAGACGGAAAACGGCTCGTTCACGGGCAGAAATGCAGACGGCGCGCTCACCCTTCTTTTTCAAACCGAAAAAGATATACTCCTTACAGTCGAAACGGACGGCGGAGAAATTCACGCGACCGTCAACGGCGAAGAACAGATTTTAAAAAGCGGCTCGAACCTCACCGTCCCATCCGCCGCAGGCACTCCCACGATCATACAGCTTACATACACGGGCGACGGCAGGGCAGTCATAAACCTCTCCGAAAGTCAGCCCGTTTTTCTTTGCCTCGATTACGACGAACGCCTCGGGCAAGTGACGACCGCGGACGGAGCATTCCTCTCCGCGGGCGAACACCGCTTTGAGAAGGGCACGCCCCTCGAACTCTCCTTTTCTGCCTATGCGTCCGTTTCCTCGTCGCTCCGCCCCGAAGAGACGGTATCCTGCGCGCCGGACGGCTTTACCGTCGGCGGCGAGGAACAGACGGGAGACAAATATGAATTTACAATTATGCAGGATACTTCCCTGAGCGTCCGCTTCCGAGAATCGCTCCCCTCGTTGCCGACGGGCGGGACGATCGGTT
>CAJFFP010000004.1 GCA_904373325.1 Candidatus Gallimonas merdigallinarum | reverse complement strand
GCTGCCCAGCGTCTCCACCGCGGGCAGGCGTTTGATGATCGCGTTCTTTCTGACCATGCGCGTGACGCCGATCGACAGCACGATCGTGACGACCGCGGGAAGCCCTTCGGGAATGGCGGCAACGGCGAGCGAGACCGCCGTCATGAACAGGCCGAGCCAATCGAGGCGCATACACGCGCCCACGATGAATACGACGGCGCAGGCGAGCACGGCGGCAATGCCGAGATAGGCGCCGAGCTTTGCGAGTTTTTGTTGGAGAGGAGTGCGCGTCTCCTTTTCGCTTGCGAGGAGACCCGCGATCTTGCCCATCTCCGTCCGCATACCCGTATCCGTGACGACGGCTCTCGCCGTGCCATAGGTGACGGAACAGCCCGAATAGACCATGTTCGCCCTGTCGCCGATGGGCGCGTCGGAGGCGATCTCCGCCTGCGCGTTCTTCTCGGCGGGCACGCTCTCGCCCGTGAGCGCGGATTCCTCCGACTTTAAGTTGGTGCTTTCCAGAAGGCGCGCGTCCGCGGGAACGAAATCCCCCGATTCCAGAAAGATAATATCCCCGGGAACAAGTTCGCTCGCCGCGACAATCTGCTCCTTCCCGTCGCGCAGAACGCGCGCATGGGGCGCGGACATATTTTTCAACGCTTCCAGCGCCTTTTCCGCCTTGCTCTCCTGCACCAGCCCCAGCAGCGCGTTGAGAATGACGATGAACACAATCAGAATGGGCTCGATGAACTCGATCGGCTCGCTCTCGCCCGTGCCGAACACCTGATAGCAGGCGACGCCGAAGGAGATGACCGCCGCAATGAGCAGAATGATGATCATTGCGTCTTTGAACTGTTCCAAGAATCGGACGACGAGCGGTTTTTTCTTCTTTTCGTCCAGCTTGTTTTCGCCGAATGCCGTCAGGCGGCGCTGCGCCTCGGCTTGGGTAAGTCCGTTCCGCGTGTCTGCCTGTACGACGGAGGCAACTTCTTTTGCAGAGAGATCATAGTACGTCATCTGTATGTCTCCTTCTTAGTATGGTCGGAAGAAAAATTGTTCTGCAAAAAAACCATTCGGGGATTTTTCGGCGAGAAAGTAAAAAAACGGTCAGCGAGCGAAACCCCGCAAACCGTTTCTTCTTGGAGGCGCCACCCGGATTTGAACCGGGGAGTCAGGGTTTTGCAGACCCTTGCCTTACCACTTGGCTATGGCGCCAAACCCGCCCCGAAACGATCAGCTTCATGGGGCAAAAATAAAAAACAGCGCGGGAATCTTTGATTGGAGCGGGAAACGAGACTCGAACCCGCGACATTCACCTTGGCAAGGTGACGCTCTACCACTGAGCTATTCCCGCATATTTATGATTCCGCGCTGTATTGGTGGAAACAACAGGGCTCGAACCTGTGACCCTCTGCTTGTAAGGCAGATGCTCTCCCAGCTGAGCTATGCTTCCGAACTTGCTTGAATAATATATCATATCCGCGAGACAAATGCAAGCGTTTTTTCTCTGTGTTTGAAAATTTTTTAAGAATTTTTTTCGGGCGCGGGTTTCCCCCGCCGTACGGCGGCGCGCCCGCGGCGTTCATGCCGCGGGCGCGCGATACGGATTTATTCCGCCGCCGTAAAAAGTTCGGTGGAAAGGTAGCGGTCCGCGCCGTCGGGAAAGACGACGGCGATATTCTTCCCCGCAAATTCCGCGCGCTCGGCGAGCGCGACCGCCGCGCAGAGCGCCGCGCCCGAAGAGATGCCCACAAGCACGCCCTCCGCGCGCCCGACTTCGCGCGCAAAGGCGAACGCGTCCGCGTCCGAAACGGGAACGACCTCATCGTAAACGGACGTATCCAGCGCCTTCGGCACGAATCCCGCGCCGATCCCCTGAATTTTGTGCGGACCGGCCTTCCCGCCCGAGAGCACGGGCGAAGCGGCAGGCTCCGCCGCGGCGATATGAACGGCGGGATTATGCTCCTTTAAATACCGCCCCGTACCCGTGAGCGTGCCGCCCGTTCCGACGGACGCGACGAACGCGTCTACTTCGCCGCTTAAATCGCGCCAGATCTCGGGACCCGTCGTAAGATAGTGCGCGCGCGGGTTGGCGGGATTGGAGAACTGGTCGGGAATAAAGCTGCCCTCGACCGACCGCGCGAGTTCCTCGGCGCGCGCGATCGCGCCCGCCATACCCTTTGCGCCCTCCGTGAGCACGATCTCCGCGCCGTACGCCTTCAAGAGATTGCGCCGCTCGACGCTCATCGTCTCGGGCATGGTCAGAATGACGCGATACCCCTTTGCGCGGGCGAGCGCGGCAAGCCCGATGCCCGTATTGCCCGACGTCGGCTCGATGATGACGCTCCCCGCTTTCAGCGCGCCCCGCTCCTCCGCGTCGGCGATCATGGACGCGGCGACCCTGTCTTTGACCGACCCCGCGGGGTTGAACCGCTCCAATTTTGCAAAGATGCGCGCGCGCAGTCCGCGCGCGGCGGAAAACTTTTTGAGTTCCAGAAGGGGCGTCTCCCCCACCATGTCCGCGATCGACGTGTAAAGCGACATAAAATCCTCCTCAACGGGCGTTCTTATCCTTTATTGTACGCGTTTTGCGCCGTCTTGTCAACTTCTCCGCGCCGCGCAAAAAACGCCCGCGCGGGCGGGCGTTTTCATGTTCGGAAAATTACTTTTTGGGTTTTTTCATGGTGAGCGAAATGCGCTTTTTCTTCTCGTCCACCTCTTTCACCCATACGGTGACGACGTCGCCCACCGAGAGCACTTCGGAGGGGTGGCGGATAAAGCGGTCGCAGATCTGCGAGATATGCACAAGCCCGTCCTGATGCACGCCGATATCGACGAACGCGCCGAAATCGATGACGTTGCGCACCGTGCCTTTGAGTTCCATGCCGCGCTTTAAGTCCTTGATCTCCAAGACGTCCGTTCTCAGGAGCGGAGGCGGAAGTTCGTCGCGCGGGTCGCGCCCCGGCTTCAACAGCTCGGAGACGACGTCGCGGAGGGTCGGGACGCCGACGCCGCACGCCTCGGCGGCGCGCGCCTCGCCGTACGCCTTGATGCGCTCCTTCATCTGCGCGAGGTTGCCCGCGCGCACGTCCGCCTCGGTATAGCCGCACAGTTCGAGGAGCTTCTCCGCCGCAGCGTAGCTCTCGGGGTGAACGGCGGTGTTATCGAGGATCTCGTCGCTCTCGGGCACGCGCAAAAAGCCCGCGCACTGCTCGTACGCCTTTGCGCCCAGCTTGGGAACTTTTAAAAGCTGCTTGCGGGAGCGGAAAGAACCGTTCTCTTCGCGGTATCTGACGACGTTGCCCGCAACGCCCGCGTTCAGACCGGATACGCGCGCCAGAAGGGGCGCGGAAGCTGTATTCAGGTCGACGCCGACGGCGTTCACGCAGTCCTCCACCACGCCGTCCAGCGCCTCGGTGAGGCGTTTTTCGGGCATATCGTGCTGATACTGCCCCACGCCGATGGACTTGGGATCGATCTTGACGAGTTCGGCGAGCGGGTCTTGCAGCCGTCTTGCGATGGAGACGGCGGAACGGAGGTTGACGTCGAAATCGGGAAATTCCTGCGCGGCGAGCGGAGACGCGGAATAGACGGACGCGCCCGCCTCGTTGACGATGGCGTACGATACGCCCGCGCCGCTCCCGAGCGAGGAGATCAGCTCCACCGTCATCTGTTCCGTTTCGCGGCTTGCGGTGCCGTTGCCGATGGCGATGTGCTTGACGGCGTGCTTTCTGATGAGCGCGGAGAGCTTTTCGATGCACTCCTTTTTCTGCCGCTCGCCGTGGGTGGGATATACGACGGTGGTCGCAAGCACCTTGCCCGTTGCGTCGACGACGGCGACTTTGCAGCCCATGCGATACCCGGGGTCAAGCCCCATGGTGACGAAGCCCTTGACGGGCGGCTGCATCAAAAGCGGCTTTAAATTGAGCGCAAACTGCCCGATCGCGCCCTCGCTCGCCGTTTCGGTGAGCGTTGCGCGGATCTCGCGCTCCATGGACGGCGCGATGAGACGGTCGTACGCGTCGCCCGCCGCCGCCTCGACGAACGCCGTGGAAGCGCACTTCTTTTTGACGACGCGGCGGAAGATCGCACCCAGCGCGACGTCGCGGTTGATGACCACGCTGACTTTGAGCACCTCTTCCCGCTCGCCGCGGTTGACGGCAAGCACCTGATGCCCCTGAATTTTATTGACGGGCGAGGAAAATGCGTAATAGTTGCGGTAGACGGTGTCCTCGGGGTCTTTCTTCGCCGCGACGGATACCACGTCCGCCCACTCCAAGTAGAGTTCGCGCAGCGTTTTTCTGACTTCCGCGTCGTCCGAAATGGTCTCGGCGACGATGTCGGACGCGCCCGCAAGCGCCTCTTCGACGGAGTTCACGCCCTTTTCGGGATCGACGTACGCCTTTGCCGCCTCTTCGGGCGCGGGGCAGTCGGGCGACTGCGCGAACAGGAGTTCGGCGAGGGGCGCAAGCCCCTTCTCGCGGGCGATGGTCGCGCGGGTGCGGCGTTTCTGCTTGTAGGGGCGGTACAGGTCCTCCACCTCGGCGAGCGTCTTTGCCTCGTCGATCGCGGCGGAGAGCTCCTCCGTCATCTTGCCCTGGTTCTCAATGGAGTTCTTGACTTCCTGACGGCGCGCTTCGAGGTTGCGCAGATACGCGAGCCTGTCCGCAAGACCTCTGATCGTCTGGTCGTCCATCGCGCCGTGCATCTCCTTGCGGTAGCGCGCGATGAACGGGACCGTGTTGCCCTCGTCCAGCAGGGTGATCACGTTTTCAACGTAGTCCTTTCTCTGCCCAAGCTCTTCGGCGAGAAGTTCGGGGATCGTTTGCATACATTTCTCCTTTCGGATTGATTTTCATGCGGATACCGCACAAGTATATCATATCCCGCGCCAAATGACAAGAGAAAAACCAAAAAAAGAACCGCTTATCCCGCGCGCGCACGGAGTTGTAATGAAATTGTAAAAATATAAATATCAGAGTAACGAAAAAGGACCGCGGACTTTGTATGAAAGCCCGCGGTCTCTATGACGCTACGTTACAAGTTTTCCCCCGTAATCGTTCGTTTACAGGGACAGTATACCATACAAATGTAAAAAACTCCGCACGTATTTGTCATGAAATTGTAAAATCTGCGTAAAATCCGCAGTTATACGTTGGGGAGATTGACGGTCTGCCCGCCGAACTTGTACACCAACCCCGTTTCGGCGCTGCTGCTCATGGACAGCCCGCCGATCGTCGTCTCGCCGCTGCCCTCGGAGACGAGCGCCGCGAGACGTCCGTCTTTGATCTTGATGACAAAACTCGCATCCGCGCCGAATATGTCGCCGCCCTCGACGCCGCCTTTGAGCGCGTAGCCCTTGTCTTCGTCGCTGTACTCGAAGGACGCGAACGCGTCGGCATACTTGCTGCAATCCATCAGTCCGATGCAGGATTCGATCTGCCCGAGCACGACGGTGGAGACGCCCGTGACGTCCTCGACCGACGAATACTTTACCCACTTCCCGTCGGCGTTTTGCAGATAGAGCGAAACGGCGTTCTCCTCAAACGCAAAATACGTTTCCAGCGTTCCCTTTACGGTGAGATCCTCGTCCGTCTTCATGAGCTTTTTCAGCATTTCGATCACGTCGTCCGAACCGGTGAGGGAAATATCGTAATCCATGGTGGCATGGATCTTCCTGTCCGCAACGGATACCGTCGTAGTGATGTCCGTGGAGAACGTTGCGCTCTGCTCGCCGTCCGTCCCCTCGTGCGAGATGGTGGCGTTGCTGCGCGCCTGATAGGACACCGAGAAATTGGGCGACTCCGCCTCATCCGCCGCGGAAGATGCCGCGAGCGAGGCGGCTGTGTTCACCGTCGCAATTTCGGACAGCGCCGTTTTCCACTCCGCTTCGGTCACTTCTTCGCCGCGGATGCTCTTTGCTTCGTCGATCGTCGACCCGCACGCCGTCAGCCCGACAACAAGGCAGGCGGAGAGTGCGGCGGTGCCGATCAGCATGATGACACGATTCTTTTTCATACCCTTCTCCTATATGCCGAATATGGCTGCCATCTTTATGATGACAGCCATATTATATCATATCAGTCAAAAAATGTAAAGGGTGAATTAAAATATTGTGTTTTTATGTCCTTTTTACAGAAGAATGAGCAGGATACTTGCGAACTGCAACGCGGTGCCCGCAATGTCGAACAGGTGCCAGACGGAGTGGAACCAGCGCACTTTCTTGCCGAGCGCGAAGAACACGATCCCCACGGTGTAGGCAAGCCCGCCCGCGAGCAGGAGCCAGAACTCGGCGGCGGTGAGCGCCGCGTAGAGTTGCGGGAATACGGCGAGCGCCATCCAGCCCATGACGCAGTAGAGCGCCATAGAGATCGCCTTCACGACTTTGTTGTTCATGGCGATGGCGTTCATCGTGATGCCCGCGATCGCGCACCCCCATTGCAGTCCGAACACGATCCACCCCGCCGCCGTGCCGCCGAGCGCGACGAGGCAGTAGGGCGAGTACGTTCCCGCGATCAGAAGAAATATGGTGCAGTGGTCGAAAATGCGGAACACGCCCTTCGCCCTGCCGTCGGGCAGGAAGTGATAGAGCGCGCTCATCGTGTAGAGCGTGACCGCGCCGAACCCGAACAGCGAGACGGCGGTCATCGCCATGGGATCGGGGTAGCTCAGCGCGAGCAGCGCCGCCCAGAAGATCAGTCCCAGCCCGCCGCCCGCAATGTGCGAAACGGCGTTGAAGATCTCTTCGCCCTTTGTATAGAAAGATAAAAATCCGCGTTTTTTCACGCTCTCGGAACCGACGGCTGCCGCCTGCATACGATTTCCTCCCGTAATTGTCTTTTCGGAGCGCGGCGGAGAGTTCTTTCCCGCGCCGCTCCTGCGTTACGCTTTCAGTATACTGTAAGGGAATACTGCGAACCCGATCAAAAGCGGAAACTGAGGCACTCATACATTGTTGAAGCCCTTGCCCGTGCCACACGGCACGCGCTGCGGGCTTCGCCGCGTCTGAGACGCTCATCTTGCCGCTTTTGATTGCTTCGCACCTTTGGCGAGAAGATTTTCGCGCCGGATTTTTGTGAAGATGACGAAGCTATACCGAGGTATTGCAAGGAAGATGAGCAAAAAGATGCCGAAAAGATTCCGCCAAAGGCGTGGTTCGTATTGTTCCCTTACAGTATACGCAGACGGCGTGCAAAAGGCAACCTACCCTTCGCCCCCGCCGCCCTACTCTGAAAACGCCCCTTTCTACCTCGTTTTTTGCCCGTTCCACCGTGAAAAATACCGACTCTACTGCAAAAAAGAGCGACTCTACTGTGCGTAGAGCCGCTCTTTTCGGGCGATTTGCGATATCGCCCCCCGTATGCGCCTTGGGCGCGTTACATACTTTCGTGAATGGTGCGGGCGATCACGTCGTCCTGCTGTTCCTTGGTGAGCTTATTGAAGTTGACGGCATATCCGCTCACGCGGACGGTGAGCTGAGGATATTTTTCGGGGTGTTTCTGCGCGTCGAGAAGGGTCTCGCGGTTGAACACGTTGACGTTGAGATGATACCCGCCGTCGCCCACATAGGCGTCGAGCAGATTGACCAGATTTTCAGCTTGCTGTTTCGACATATTCTTTCTCTCCTTCAAATTTATTCACAGATTTTCCGCGAACTGACGCGGAAAATCTTCGTGACTTTTCAAAGACAACCCGCGGGCACGCCTGCGGCTGACCGCGGTTTTTCTTTCGGCGGCGAATTGGCAACAATATAGCCTCGCCGCCTTCAATCTTTTCCCATAAGCGCAGGTATGCGCAAATTGAGTACCGCAGCGGAAGGCAACCTTCCTCGCGGACGTGATTGAGAGCTTTGCCCTCCCTGTGCAAGGGTGAGCAATGCGTAATGCGCAGCAGCGCGGTGCGCTGTGCGCGCATGGCGAACTAAGGAATTGCCTTTATCAGCGGCAATTCCGTGCCCGCAGGCGGCACACTACTTTGGTGTCGCCGAGACAGTGAGCCGCCGCGTGCTATACTGTTGCCATACAGCGGCGGCAAGGAAAACCGCGCATAAAGCATAGCGACTGCGGGGTTTTCCTAAATCTCACGACTTTTTCTTTCATCAGTTTGAAAGAAAAAGTGTGAACCCCTTTACTCCTCCTTCCCCAGCGACTGCGGCGTGACGGAGAAGGTGTTGGAAATTCCGTCGCGGGCGAAATCGTAGGGAAGTTTCGCGACCGATTCGAGCGACGCAAGCGCGCCGTGGCTGTCGCGCCCGTGCATGGGGTTCGCCCCGGGCGCGAGCGGTTCGCCTGCGCGGCGGCCGTCGGGCGTGTTGCCCGTCTTTTTGCCGTAAACGACGTTGCTCGTGATGGTGAGAATGGACATGGTGGGCACGGAATTGCGGTAGGTGGTGTGCGATCTGACCATGTTCATGAACGTTTTGACGAGCCAGACGGCGATCTCATCGGCGCGGTCGTCGTTGTTGCCGTACTTGGGATAGTCGCCCTCGATCCTGAAATCGGTGACGATGCCGTCCTCGCTGCGGATGGGATAGACCTTGGCGTACCTGATCGCGGAAAGGCTGTCCGCCGCGCAGGAGAGCCCCGCAATGCCCGTGGCGAAGAAGCGGCGCACCTCGCTGTCGTGCAGCGCCATTTCGAGCGCCTCATAGCTGTATTTATCGTGCATATAGTGAATGACGTTGAGCGTATTCACGTACAGCCCCGCGAGCCAGCGCATCATCTCGGTGTACTTTTCGACGACCTCGGCGTAGTCGAGCGGACCGTCGCCGAGAATGGGCGCGAAGTGCGGCGAGACCTGCAACGGCTTGCCGTTCTTATCCTTATCCAGCTCGTCTTTGCCGCCGTTGATGGCGTACAGAAGGCACTTTGCAAGGTTGGCGCGCGCGCCGAAGAACTGCATATCTTTGCCGACGCGCATACTCGAAACGCAGCAGGCGATGCAATAATCGTCCCCCATCTCGGGGCGCATCAGATCGTCGCTCTCGTACTGAATGGCGGACGTCTGAATGGAGATCTCGGCGCAGAACTCTTTGAACGCCTTGGGCAGCCGTTTGGACCACAGCACCGTGAGGTTGGGTTCAGGCGCGGGTCCGAGGTTGACGAGCGTGTGCAGAATGCGGAAACTGTTCTTGGTGACGAGCGTTCTGCCGTCCGTTCCCATGCCGCCGATGGATTCGGTGACCCACGTGGGATCGCCGCTGAACAGCTCGTTATATTCCCTGATGCGCATGAACTTGACCACGCGCAGTTTCATGACGAAGTGGTCGATAAGCTCCTGCGCCGCTTCCTCGGTGAGCGTTCCCTCGTCGAGGTCGCGCTGGATATAAATATCGAGGAAGGTGGAATTTCTGCCGATGCTCATCGCCGCGCCGTTCTGATCTTTGATCGCGCCGAGATAGCCGAAATACAGCCACTGAATGGCTTCCTGCGCCGTCTCCGCGGGGCGGGAAATATCGAAGCCGTACTCCGCCGCCATCGCTTTGAGCGCTTTGAGCGCCTTGATCTGCTCGGCGATCTCCTCGCGGTCGCGGATCTTATCGGGCAGCATATCGCCGTCCAGAAGGCTCTTGTCCTCCTCCTTCTTTTTGATGAGGAAGTCCACGCCGTACAGCGCGACGCGGCGGTAGTCGCCGACGATGCGCCCGCGCCCGTAGGTATCGGGCAAGCCCGTCAGGATATGCGCGTGACGGGCAAGGCGCATTTCGGGCGTGTACGCGTCGAATACGCCGTCGTTATGCGTCTTGCGGTACTTGGTGAAAATTTCCTTGACGCGGGGGCTGAGTTCGTAGCCGTACATTTTAAGCGCCTCTTCCGCCATGCGGATGCCGCCGAAGGGCTGCAAAGAACGCTTGAAGGGCTTGTCCGTCTGCATTCCGACAATCTTTTCCAGATCTTTGTTGAAATAGCCCGCCTTGTGGCTCGCCACCTGCGAGACAATCTCGGTATCGGCGTCATAGACGCCGCCGCGGGCGCGCTCCTCCTTGGTAAGCTCCATCACCTGCGCCCAGAGCTGTTTCGTCGCCTCTGTGGCGGGCGCAAGGAACGCGCCGTCGCCCTCGTAGGGCGTATAATTGCGTTGAATGAAGTCGCGCACGTCTACGTCGCTGCACCACTTGCCGCGCTCGAACGCGCGCCATGCACGGTTTTCCATAAGTTCCTCCCGTATATTTATTTTGTCACCTGTATGTTCCGTTTATTCCCCCGTCTTGGCGTCCAGCCAGACTTCGAGGATCTCCTCGGGCTGATAGCCCGTACACCGCGCGATCTCCGCGCCGTCGCGGTAGACGATGAGCGTGGGAACGCGCTCGATTTGCAATGCCTGCGCCTTTGCCGCCGTCTCCTGCGTGAGTTCGAGATGGCGGACGGGAATGCCGCGCGCAGCCGCCAGCCTGTTCACGACGGGGAGCAGCGTAAGGCAGTTCGCGCACGATTCGCCGCTGACTTCCAGAAGTTCGTATTTCATACTCCTCTCCTTATCTCTTCGGGGCGTACTTCCCCGCGCCGAGAATGCGCTTGGCGTTGTCCACCCGCTCGGGCGACGGCGGCTGCACGCCTTCGAGCGGGTACGCCCTGCCCAAAGCGCGGTACTTCTGCACCCCCATCGTGTGATAGGGCAGCACCTCGACGCGCTCGACGCATTCCAGCGTATCGAGGAAGGTGCGCAGTTCGCGCAGCGCGCCGTCGTCGTCCGTCAGTCCGGGCACGAGCACGTGGCGGATCCACATGGGTTTTTTATGCGCGTTGAGATACCTTGCAAAGGCGAGCGGCTTTTCGTTGCTCCTGCCCGTGAGCGCGCGGTGCGCTTCATCGGCGATGTGCTTGACGTCGAGCAGAAACAGGTCGGTCAGGGCGAGAAGCCGTTCGTAGCGGGGATCGTTCCCGTCGAAACAGATTCCCGACGTATCCACGCAGGTGTGGATATTTTTGCGTTTGAGAAGGGCAAACAGTTCGATGAGAAAATCGAGCTGCATGAGCGGCTCTCCGCCCGAGACGGTCACGCCGCCCCTCTCCGCGAAATAGCTCTTGTATTTGAGCGCCTCGGCGGCGACTTCCTCCGCCGTGACTTCCCGCCCGCCGTCCGCGTTCCACGTATCGGGATTGTGGCAGTACTTGCAGCGCATGGGACAGCCCTGCATGAACACCACGAAACGGATGCCCGGTCCGTCGACCGTACCGAACGATTCGTAAGAATGAATGCGACCGTACATTCCGCGCCTCCCTCCCGCCGCGTTCGCGGGGTCAAAAAAGGCAATTTTTACCCGACGGATAAAAATTGCCCAGACGAACGGCGTTGATTCCCTGCGGTTCCATGCGGTGCTCCGCTCTTCGTCAGTTGCCGCAGGGGTGTGCTTCTGAGAGCGTCTCTATCATAACACAGCTTGCGCGCCTTGTCAAGGATCCGCGCGCAAAAAGTCGAAAAATATTTTTCCGCAAATACCAAATATTGTGTTAAATTTATTTTTTGGACACAATATTTTGTATGCAAATTTGCCGAGAACACAATGCGCGGCGCGCGGGGACTCCCCGCGCGCCGCGCAGAAACGCTTCTTTCCGGTTTCCGTCAAAGCGTGATGCTGACTTCCTCGCCGTCTGCGCTCACGACGTGCAGGAGTTCCAGCCCGCGGTGCGTGCGGCGCGCCTCTTTTACGATCCGCATGATCTTTGCGCGGTGCGCGCGCAGAAACGCCGCAAGTTCCGCGTCCTCTTTGCAGCCCCACTTTGCGATCGCCCGAAGGCACAGCCCCGTCGGCAGACGGAGCGAAAGGCGGAATTTTCCCGCACGGACTCTGAGTTTCATTCGATCCAGATCTCCACCACGTCGCCGTCCGCACTCTGCACTTCCATGAGCTTGCCGACGACGCCCTGCTTCACGAGCGCAAAGATCTGTTTGAAATCGATATTTTTCATGGCGTCGCCGCCCTTCTCCGAACTGAACAGGTTGAGATTTCCGTCGCTGAGCAGCAGTTCCGCGAGCGCGAGCGGCAGATTGATATTCACCTTATCCCCGTCGCCGCTCAGAACGCGGAGGCGGAGGAGCATTTTGCTCGGATCCACCGCCTCGGGATCGACCGCGGCGACCGTCTGCTTCTGCGCCCCTAAAAGTTCGTCCGTGGTGATATGAAAGAGTTCCGCAAGTTTGGGCAAAAGGGAAATGTCGGGCGCGGTGAGGTCGTTCTCCCATTTGCTGACCGCCTGCGCCGTGACCGAGCAAGCCTCCGCGAGTTCCGCCTGCGTAAGATTCGCCGCCTTCCGATAATATGCAATGCGCTGACCGAGTGTGTTCATACCGTTCTCCTTCCGGCGCCCTGCGCCGTATTCGTATTTTTCCCTTACAGTATACCGCCATTTACGCCCGATTTCCAGCGACGGGGCGTTGAATTTTGCAAACCATGCGTTGATTTTTTATCAACCGACGGTTGTTTTTGCAAAAACGCCCCGCGGCGAAGGCAGCGGGGCGTACAAATCAGCGCAGAGACGCGCCGAAATTCTTTTCAAGCGCAGAGAGGATCTTTTTGAAGAACGCGTCGGCGTTTTCGGGCGCGATCGGCTTATCCCCTTCGGGAACGAAGGTGATGTGCATCGCCATGCTCTTTTTGCCAACGCCGAGGCGGGGTCCGCGGAACACGTCGAACAGTTCCGCCTTCTTCGCCGCCTTGCACGCGCGCAGAATGCAGTCCGCGAGCTGGGCGCACGTCACGTCCTCGTCCACCACGACGGCGAGGTCGCGCACCACGGCGGGGAACTTCGGTATGGGTTTATAGGTGATGTCCGCGGCGAACTTACGCTCCATCGCCGCGTAGTCCAGCTCGGCGAGGTACACCTTCTTTTCGAGCGCGAGCTCCGCGGCGATGGCGGGGTGCAGTTCGCCCAGCCAGCCCACTTCCTTTTCGCCCATCTTCACTGCGGCGGTGACCCCGGGGTGCAGGAAGGGCTTTTCCGCGCGCTCGAACGCGAGCCGCAGCCCGAACGCTTCGGCGAACGCCTCGACCGCGCCCTTGACGTCGAAGAAATCCCCCTCGCCCCACAGCGCGAGCACGAGGTGTTTGCGCTCGGCGGGCAGCTCCCGCAGGGGCAGTTCCTCGGGCAGATAGACGTTCGCAAGCTCGAAGAGCCTGCCCGCGTCGTTGCCGCGGCGCACGTTGCGCACAACGTTCGCGATCATGCTCGGCGCGAGAATGGTGCGCATGACGGAGAGATCCTCGCCGATGGGATTGAGGATCTTCACGGCTCTGCGCTCGGGTGCGTCCGCGGGCAGGCGCAGCAGATCGAAATCCTTGGGCGAATAGAAGGAGTAGTTGCACGCCTCCATGAACCCTTCGCCCGCAAAGACGTTCTTGCACTTCGCTTCCGCCTTCTGCGCGGGATTGAGTCCGCCGCGCGTGACCGTCGCCGCCGCAAGGAAGGTCGGCTTGATATGTTCGTAGCCGTAGGAACGGATGATCTCTTCGGCAAGGTCGGGATAGCCCTCGACGTCGTCGCGCCACAGCGGCACCGTCACGGACATGCCCCCCTCCTTTTCCGTCACGCCGAATCCGAGCCGTTCCAGAATGGCGCGCATTTCGCCGTGCGGGACTTGGATTCCCAGCAGCTCGTCGATGCGGCGGTAGTCCGTCTCCACGGTGCGGGGGGTAAGGCTCTCGGCGTTGACGTCGGCGCGGTACGCGGTCGGCTTGCCGCAGCCCAGCTCCTGCACGAGGTGGAGCGCCCTGTTCATGGCAAATTCGCAGGTGTACGCGTCCACGCCCTTTTCAAAGCGGGCGGAGGAATCGGAACGCTGCCCGAGCGTGCGCGAGGTCTTGCGCACGCTGTCGCGCGCGAACTTCGCCGCCTCGAAGAACACCGCCGAGGTATCTGGCTTGATCTCGCTGTTGCGTCCGCCCATGATGCCCGCAAGGGCGACGCCCTTCTCGCCGTCGCAGATAAGGAGGTTTTCGGGCGTGAGCGTAAATTCCTTTTCGTCGAGCGTGACGATCTTCTCCCCTTCGCGCGCGCGGCGGACGACGATTTTTCCGCCCGCGAGGAAGTTTCTGTCGAACGCGTGCATGGGCTGCCCGAGTTCGAGCAGGACGAAGTTGGTGATGTCCACGACGTCGGAAACGGAGCGCAGTCCGCACAGCGCAAGGCGGCGGCGCATCCAGCGGGGCGAAACGCCGATCTTCACGTCCGCCACGTAATGCCCCACATAGCGGGGGCAGAGCGCGGGCTCTTCCACCGTGACGGGAATGCGGACGTCCGTCGCTTCCGCGGTATAGTCGGTCGCGGGCGCGCGGAGCGGCTTTTTGAGGATCGCGGCGACTTCGCGCGCGATCCCGAACACGCTCTGGCAGTCGGGGCGGTTGGCGGTGACGGCGATGTCGAACAGCCAATCGTCCAGCCCGACGACGGGGCGGATATCCTCTCCGACGGGCGTATTCTCATCGAGAATGAGAATGCCGTACGTTTCCGCGCCGTCGTACCAATCGTTGTTGATGCCCAGCTCTTCGCCCGAGCAGAACATACCCTCGCTCGCGACGCCGCGGAGCTTGCCCGTCTTGATCTTCTGAATGCCGCCCTCGTGCAGGACGGTCGCGCCGTCGAGCGCGCAAGGCACGATCGCGCCCGCAAAGACGTTGGTCGCCGCCGTGCAGATCTGCTTGACGCCGTGGCTGCCGCAGTCCACCGTGCAGACGGTGAGCCTGTCCGCGTCGGGGTGTTTCTCCGTCTTGGTGATGCGCCCCGTAAAAACGCCCGTCACGTCTTTGCCGAGATAGGTCAGGTTCTCCACCTCGAATCCGCAGGAGAAGAGCTTCGCCTGCAATTCCTCGGCGGACACGTCGATATCCACATAATCTTTTAACCAGCTGAAAGGTACTACCATAATAAACTCCTCCTTGTTCACACTTTTTTCCGCGAACTGACGCGGAAAAAAGTCGTGATTTTGAAAGACAACCCATTGCACGGCGCAAGCGCCTGACAATGTGTTTTCTCTCGGCGGCGATAAATAGCAACAGTATAGCATCGCCGCCTTCACGCTTTCCCCGTAAGCGCAGGTATGCGCAAATGCGGGGCGCGGGCGCAGGGAAACCCTGCTTGCGCGAGTGATTTATTCGCTTCTGAAATCTAAAATCGTTGCAAAAGGCGTCACTTGTTATGCCTTTTGCGCCTCAATTTGCCGCTTACGCGGCTTATGCGGAAGAGTGAGCCGCCGCGTGCTATACTGTTGCCATACAGCGGCGGCGAGAGAAACCGAACGCAGAGCCAATGGCGAACGTTGGGTTTCTCTTCCCCTCACGGAATTTCTTTTTGTCAGTTCAAAAAGAAATTCGTGAACTCATTTGAATTGTTCCAAAAAGCGCACGTCGTTTTCGGTGAGCAGTTTGATGTTGTTGATGCCGTATTTGAGCATGGCGATGCGCTCGATGCCCATGCCGAACGCAAAACCCGAATATTCGTCGGGGTCGATGCCGCAGTTTTCAAGCACGTGACGGTTGACCATGCCCGCGCCGAGGACCTCGATCCAGCCCGTTCCCTTGCACAGCGAACAGCCCTTGCCGCCGCAGGCGTGGCAGGAGACGTCCACCTCCACCGAAGGCTCCGTGAACGGGAAATAGGACGGGCGCAGGCGCGTTCTGCTCGATTCGGAGAACATGACGCGGGCGAACTCGTCGAGCATACCCTGCAAGTCGCACAGCGTGACGTGCTTATCGACGACAAGCCCCTCCATCTGGTGGAACATGGGCGAATGCGTCGCGTCGTCGTCCGAACGGAACACGCGCCCGGGAGAGAGCATCTTGATGGGCGGTTTCTTCTTTTCCATGAGCCGTATCTGCCCCGCGCTCGTCTGCGTGCGGAGCAGGATTCCGTCCGCCACATAGAAGGTATCCTGCATATCGCGGGCGGGGTGATCGGCGGGCGTGTTGAGCGCCGTGAAGTTGTAGTAGTCGTTCTCGATCTCGGGACCTTCAAAGATCTCGAATCCCATGCCCGCGAAAATATCGATGAGCTGATTTCTCACGCGGGTGACGGGGTGCAGCGCGCCCTGCCTTGCCCGCCGCCCGGGCATGGTGACGTCCACCCGCTCGGTCGCAAGACGGGCGCCCATTTCGTTTTCGCGCAGTTTCGCGTCCAGCTCGGCGGCGCGCTCCTCGATGATGCGCCTTAAATCGTTGATCTGCTGTCCGAACGCGGGGCGTTCTTCGGGCGGAAGCTCTTTGAGCTTTTTATAGAGCGCGGCGACGCGCCCCATGCGCCCGAGAAAGCGCATCTTGGCTTCGTACAGCGCGCGGCTGTCCGGCGCCGCCGCGATCGCCTCGACCGCCTCCTGCAAGATCTCTTCCAAATGCTTGTCCATACTCTGCTCCTTAAAAAAATAAAACCCTATGCAAAACGCATAGGGCGAACGTTGTCGCGGTACCACCTATTTTCGCGCGCAAGTGCGCGCCTCCTTCCCCTTAACGCGGGATACGGCTCCGCTTGAAGTTCCGTTCGGCGGAGCGGCTGGCGGGGGAATACCGTGCACGGTCTGCATGAGGCGCTTTCAGCCTGCGGCGTCCTCTCTCTGTGGGCAGACGGAAAATGCACGTCTCTTCCGCTTGATTGCCTGTAAATTCATTATAGGCGTTTCCGAGCGAATTGTCAACGTTTTTTTGCCGTCTGCCGCAAAAACAGCTTTGCCGCTTATTTGCCGCTTATGGCGCGGACAGCTTTTCATAACGTGGAAAAGCGTCACTTGTTATGCCTTTTGCTATAAATCACTCGCGCAAGCAGGGTTTCCCTGCGCCCGCGCCCCCTATTTGCCGCTCACGCGGCTTTTGCGGAAAAGTGAGCCGCCGCGTGCTATACTGTTGCGAAAACAGCGGCGGCGAGAGAAACCGAACGCAGAGCCAACGGCGAACGTTGGGTTTCTCTACCCCTCACGGAATTTCTTTTTGTCAGTTCAAAAAGAAATTCGTGAACCCGCTTAGTTATTCGTATACAACTGCCGGTACGGATTGCCGGAATCGGGCGTGAGGCGCACGAACGGCTCTGAGAGCACCTGCACGGGATCCAGCCCGAACGCGGCGCAGTACTCGCGCAGAAGGTCGGCGACCTCGCCGCTTTGCAAAAACCCGACTTTCTCCGCCCTGACCTGCGCGGGGAGCGCGGCGGGGATCTCGGAACAGCGCAGATACATCTCGCCGCCGTGCATGCCCGTACCGCAGAAATTCCCGACGATGCCGAGCGGATCGCGGTTTAAATCGAGCACGACGATCACGCCGCCCGCCTGATATTCGCCGAGAAAGGACCCGACGACCCCGCCGACCACAATGGCGGGTTTCCGTTCGCGGTACGCCTTCATGTGAATGCCCACGCGGTAACCCGCGTCGCCGCGGATAAAAATTTTCCCGCCGCGCATGGCGTACCCCACCGCGTCGCCCGCGTTCCCGTTGACAATGATGCGCCCCGCGTTCATCGTATCGCCGATGGCGTCCTGCGCGTTTCCGTCCACGTACACGTCGCAGCCGTCGAGGTACGCGCCGAGCGCGTTCCCGGGCGTTCCGTGAATGCGGATCTCCCGCCCCGAAAGCCCCGCGCCGATATATCGCTGCCCCATGCACCCCTCGATGACGACCTCGCGGTCGGAAGAGATGCGCACGATCTCGTTGAGATTGCGGTAATCCAGCCCGCCTGCCTGAATGTGCATCTTATTGCCTCCTTGCAAGTTTCTCGGCGCGCGCCGTCCCCGCGAACGCCATGAGCGCGGGATGGCGCTTCAACAGTTCAAAATCGACGGTGTCGAGCGGCGTCTGCTCGCGGATGAGCGACGTGTATATGCCCGCGCGGTCGATATCTCCGATGATGATGAACCCTTTGAGCGCGTTGTCCTTCCAAAACAGTTTTTTATAGCTGTTTTCGCCGCGCTCCGTAAAGCTCTCGCCCTCGTATACGCCCGCCGTTGCGATATGCGAGCCGAAAAATCCGATGGCGTTGAACGCCGCGCCCTGCGCGAATACGGCGTCTCCTCCCGCCATGTTCGTGCCGGCGGTCCCGCCCTGCAACGCGGCGTTGGGCAGGATGGCGAGAATGCGCCGCGCGCCCGTACACAGATCGGCGCTCTCACAGTTGTCGCCCGCGGCGTACACGTCGGGCAGGCTCGTGCGCTGACGGTCGTCCACGACGATGCCGCGGCAGACTGCGCCGCCCGCCTCTTTGACGAGCTCGACGTTTGGGCGCACGCCCACCGCCGTCACGAGCACGTCGAACGCGATCTCCGCGCCGCCCGCAAGGCGCGCCGTGTTGCCGGCGTATTCCGCGACGCGGTCGCCGAGCACGAACCGCACGCCCTTCTCTTCGAGCTGTCTGCGTACCAGCGCAGCCCCCTCTTCGTCGAGAATGCTCGAAAGAATGCGGTCCGCCATATCGACGACGGTCACCGAGCGGACGCGGTCCAGAATCCCCTCCACGCATTTGAGTCCGATCAGTCCCGCGCCCACCACGAGCACGCGCCTGTCGGGCGAAAGCTCCCGTTCGAGTGCGAGCGCGTCGTCCATCGTCATGAAGGTGAATCTGCGCTCCACGCTCTCGTATCCCGCCGTGGGCGGTATAAAGGGACGGGACCCCGTGGCGACAAGCAGTTTATCGTACGGCACGAAAGAGCCGTCCGCAAGCAGGACCCTCTTATTTTCCGCGTCCACCGCGGCGGCGCGGGTGTTCAGCCGCACTTCGACGGCGTTCTCCGCATAAAAGGAGGCGGGGCGGTACGCGGTATTTTCCAAGGCGATCCTGCCGTACAGGTAGTAGGAAATGAGCGGTCTGCCGTAGGCGGGACGCGCCTCGTCCGATAAAATGACGATCTTCCCCCTTTTATCCTGCGCGCGGATCCCCTCGACGGCAAACGTCGCGGCGGTGGAATTTCCGATGATGACGTATTGCATGGCGCTCACCCCCTGTCCTCAAAGACGATCGCGTTGTTGATGCAGTGTCTGACGCAGTTCGGCTCGCCCATCGCGTTCTCGGTGCAGAGCGTGCATTTCTGCGCCGCCGTGCCGTCCGCGCCGGGCATGATCGCCCCGTACGGGCAGACCGTGACGCAGGTGAAACAGCCCACGCACTTGTTCTTATCGATGACGACCGTCCCGTGTTCGTCGCGCGAGAGCGCGCCTGCGATGCAGCTCTTCACGCAGAGCGCGTCCGAACAATGGCGGCAGTTGACTGCAAAATGCACGCCGTCGCCGTCCTCCACGCGGATACGGGGATGAATGACCCTGTCTTTGAGCGCGCGCACGATGTCCGTTTCGCCCGAGTTGGCGAACGCGCACTCGTATTCGCAAAGGTGACATCCGAGGCACCACTTTTCGTTGACATATACGACTTTCATGCTCTCTCCTTATTCGCCGGCATGGCGCACGCCCAGAATGGAAAGTTCCTTCTCCGTCAGCCCGATCCCGCGGAGCATGAGACGGTTGCCGCGCAGCGCCTCGATGGAGTTGATGCCCATGCCGCCCATCATCTCTTGCAGTTCGTGCGTCCATGCGGTGACAAGGTTGACGAGCCGCCGATAGCCCACGTCGGGATTGAGCCGCTTGACGAGTTCGGGCCGCTGCGTCGCGATCCCCCAATTGCACTTGCCCTCGTGGCAGGTGCGGCAGAGGTGACACCCGAGCGCGAGCAGCGCAGCCGTGCCGATATAGCACGCGTCCGCGCCCAGCGCGATGGCTTTGACGAGGTCGCCGCTCGAACGGACGGATCCGCCCACGACGATGGAGACGTTGTCGCGGATGCCCTCCTCGCGCAGACGCTGATCGACCGACGCCAGAGCAAGCTCGATGGGAATGCCCACGTTGTCGCGGATGCGGGTGGGCGCCGCGCCCGTGCCGCCGCGGTAGCCGTCGATGGCGATGATGTCCGCCCCGCTGCGCGCAATGCCCGAGGCGATCGCCGCCACGTTATGCACCGCCGCGATCTTGACGATGACGGGCTTTTTATACGCCGTCGCCTCTTTCAGGGAGAAGATGAGCTGACGCAGATCTTCGATGGAATAAATATCGTGGTGCGGCGCGGGAGAAATGGCGTCCACGCCCTTGGGGATCATGCGCGTGTCGGAGACCTCGTCCGTGATCTTCGCGCCCGGCAGATGCCCGCCGATGCCCGGCTTTGCGCCCTGCCCCATCTTGATCTCGATGGCGGCGGTGCTTTCCAGATACCCGCGGAACACGCCGAACCGCCCCGACGCCACCTGCACGATGGTGTTTTTGCCGTACCGATAGAAATCGCGATGCAGTCCGCCCTCGCCCGTATTGTAGTAAATGCCCAGCTCCTCGGCGGCGCGCGCGAGGCTCTCGTGCGCGTTGTAGGAGATCGAGCCGTAACTCATCGCCGAAAACATGATGGGCGTGGAGAGCGTGAGCTGAGGAGACATATTGTCTTTGATGCGCCCCTTTTCGTCGCGCTCGATCTTCACCGTCTTTTTGCCGAGATACACTCTCGTCTCCATCGGTTCGCGGAGAGGATCGATGGACGGGTTGGTGACCTGCGACGCGTTGACGAGCAGTTTATCCCAATAGACAGGATAGGGCTTGGGGTTGCCCATGGAGGAGAGCAGCACGCCGCCCGTGCCCGCCTGACGATACACTTCGTTGATCGTGCCGCACTCCCAGTTGGCGTTGCGCTTATAGGTATCGTCCGATTTCACGATTTTCAGAGCGTGCGTCGGGCAGACGCACACGCAGCGGTGACAGTTGACGCACTTCGTGCTGTCGGCAAGCATTCTGTTCGCGCGCTCGTCGAAACGGTGCACCTCGTTGGCGCACTGCCGTTCGCAGACACGGCAGGAGATGCAGCGGTCGTAGTCGCGCACGACTTCGTACTCGGGATAGATAAACAGAGGATCCATTATCTGACACCTCCGTACAGCTCAAAAATGACGGGTTCGCCGCCGCGCGGGGCGCGCACATAGTCCAACTCCGGCTCGATGACGCGGATCGCGCACTCCTCCGAGGCGATATACGCCCTGTCGCCGCGCTCCGCAACGACCATGGAGCGCAGTTTGAGGCGGTCGTTGAGCGCCATCAGTCCGCCCGTATAGCCGAAGATGATGGAGAACGGTCCCGTGATGAGGAGAGACGGGAACATTTTGCGCAGCAGCTCTTCCTGCGCGCGCTCCTCGGCGGGCTTGCGCTCGATCGTCGACCAGAAGGACGCGGCGATCACCTTTGCGACCTCTTGCAGCGTAAGTTTCTGCTTGCGGCGGAGATAATCCACGATATAGGTGATGACCTCGGTATCCGTCTGCAAATTGCACTTATAGCCGAACATTTCGATATAGCGGCGGTTTGCGTCGTACGAGGAGATCTCCCCGTTATGTACGATGGAATAATCCAGCAGCCCGAAAGGGTGCGCGCCGCCCCACCAGCCCGGCGTGTTCGTGGGGTATCTGCCGTGGCACGTCCACGCGTAGCCCTCGTATTCGTCGAGGCGGTAAAACCTGCCCACGTCCTCGGGATAGCCGACCGCCTTGAAAATGCCCATGTTCTTGCCGCAGGAAAAGACAAACGCGCCCCTGATCTCGGTATTGATGCGGTTGACGCAGCGCACGACGTACTCCTCCTCGTCGAGTTCGCGCGACTCCAATTTGCGCGCGTCGGGCAGGACGAAGTAACGGAAGAGAATGGGCGCGTCGCCGATGCCCTTCGTCTCGCGCGTGGGAATGGCGGACTGAAAGGCGATATCGAAATGCCGCTGAATGAAATCTTCCGTCTTTTTCTTGGAAATCACGTCGTCGTAAAAGAGGTGAAAGGCGTAATAATCCTTGAATTCGGGATAGATGCCGTACCCCGCGAATCCGCCGCCCAGCCCGTTGGAACGGTCGTGCATGGTGGCGATGGAATCGATCATGCACGCGCCGCTCATGCGCCTGCCGCTGCGGTCGATGACGCCCGAAATGGCGCAGCCCGACGGATCGCGAAATTCTCCTTCTCTCATAGTTGCTCTCCCTTGCATAAAAATTCCGGACTTTCCTGCGGACGGCGCGCTCCTGCGCCCTTCGCGCATGGCAGCCGCCCGCACGCCCCCGCACGGAATAGGGCGGGAAGCGGAAGTAATTTTCAGTATATACCTCGCGAAATTATCCGTCAAATATTTTCACAGCTTATCAATATACCCGTTTTTTATACAAAAGATAAGCCATGCTTATGCTTTCAACGACCCGTAAAAAAGTGTGCGCCGCCGCGATAAAATCGCGGCGGCGCACATTCCCGTATTCTTTTTATCTTTTCGGGATTTTGCCAAAATCCCCGTTCCCTCCGCGGCGGCACGGCTGTGCGGCGCGGACGGAAATAGTTCGGCGTCTTCCATTAAAACTTATCGCGCAGGGAGAACTCGAAGGTGTACGCCTCTTCGCCGTAATGCTCGTTGGCGACCCACATCACCGTCTGTTTGGTGAGGTTATACACCACGCTGTGCACGGTGATGCCGTTGCTGTCGTCGTTGTTCCAATTTCTTCTGCCGACGGAGGCAAGAATATCCATTGCCGCCTGCATATCCTCCACTTCGCCGTTCGTCGCGTGGAGCTGGTCGTAGATATGCACATAGCGGTCATACCCGGGTTTGAGCGCGTCCGCCGCGTCGTTATCTGCGTCGGGATCGTCGTCGCCGTAATAGTCGGGCTGCAAAATGAAGTTGGTGATCCACTGATAGTCCGCCGCTCCTTCGCGCGCGCCGATATGCGCGTCGTCATCGTTGTAAATGACGTGCAGTTCGCGCTTCGTGCCGTCGTTGTCCGTCGCGTCCGTGCCGTACGTCCATTCGAGAATAGCGCTCTTGCCCGTTGCGTCGGCGATCATATAGTGGAAGGAGGTCTGCGCCGAATCGTGCATATCGTACGTTTTGATCTTCTCGACCGCCTCGTCCACCGTGGCGCAGTAATCGAGGATCATGCGCATCATCGTGGTGGAAGTAATGTCGTCCTTGTCCGTCTGCTGATCGGTTGCAACCGTCTCCTGCCCCTGATAGCTCATGAAGATGCCGCAGCTCAGCCCCTTCTCGTTCACGCCGTCCAAGGGCGCGTAGGGAGCGGCAAGGCAGGTAATCTTATTGATCAGCCCCTCGACGTCCTTATCCGTATCCATGCCCAAGAACTGCAAATCGACGGTGCTGACGGACGCGTACCGCCCGTTGCCCGGGTCGGTGAATACGAGCGCGGTGTTCGTCTGCGAAAAATCGTAGTTGCGGGCGAAGATCCTGTCCCCTTCCGCCGTGACCGCCGTGAACGCGCTGCACGCGATCTCGCTCTGCTCGATATTCATTTTGATCAGCCCGCGGGTGATTTTGCTCGTGATGAAGCCGATGAGGTCGCCGTCGTTCGCCGCGCCGCCCTGCGCGAGGAAATCGTCAAAATAGAATCCGCCCGAAACGTCCATGCGGTACACCGCGCCGTCCTGATGCTCATGATCGCGGTCCGCCAGCTTTTTGAAGCCGGACAGCGTGGAAATTTCGTGCCGCCATACGATTGCCGCCGCGCCGACCAACGCCGCGCACAGCACGATAATTGCCGCCAAGACGATCGCCGTGATTTTCACCCACTTGGGAACTCTGCGTTTTGCCTTCTCTTCGCTCATGTCTCTCCTTTTCTGCCCGCGGACGGCGCGAGCTGCGCGCCGACGAAGAACGGGCGTTCCGCCGATAAAGTTTGTTCGGTGATACGGCGGAAGCGTTCACTTTGTGACCGAACTTGCGCATTATATCATGAGCGTTCCGAAAATGTCAACAAAAATTATGACATTTCTTAAAAATATCTTTCCCGCGCCTTTTATTCCCTTCGCATTTCGCCGCATAAACAAAAAAAATCTTCCCGTTTGGGAAGATTTTTTTGTTGAAATTGTTCGGTGTTTTTAGTTCTGTGCGGAGATCGTATCGTAGAGCGTCTTGACCTGCGCAGCGTCAAGCGCACTCGTAACGACAGCGTTCTGAATCCAAGTGTTCGCTGTGCCGCTTGCTCTTCCGCCGACCTGCATACCGTTTTCAGCTACGCTGCCAAGGAAAGCAGTAACGAAGTCTGCAACCGTCTTACCTGTCGGTGTCACCGCGCTATCCAAACCCGCATCTTCAAGCGACTTTGCGGAGGTGAACGTCAGTTCAAGATTTCCGTTCTTATAAAATTCCACTTTGCCGTCCACTACGGTAATGGTGACATAGCAGTTGCCCTCGCTATAAAGCAGCCAAGGCGCACCCGGGTCACCCGTGAACGACTCAGATTGATCTGCCGCCGCGCAGTAAATACGCGCATCGCGAAGGTCGCCCGTGGAGGTTGCAGCATCCAAAATACCCTGCGTTACAGCAAACGCTCCCGATTGCATACCAAGCGCCCAGTCGTTGCCTACTACACTCCCCGCGGGAATATAGTAGGTCGCGGAGATACCCTCAGTCTGAACATCGGAGAAACTCGAAGAGAGCATGATCGTTCCGCTTGCGTTATCCGCATTCACACCGTACACGGTAACACCGCTCAACGCGCCTGTTACAGTACTCTGCAATTCCTGATCGGCTTGCACCAGCTCGCTCAAATAAATCGGAGCATACCAATCGTAAATTTTCTGTGCATTGGCAGCATCCAACGCCGTTGTCACAAGCAGATTGTTTGCCGAAACACCGCCTGCAAACGCAAAACCCGTTTCCGTCATTGCCTGCAATAACACGTCAGTAAATGTTTTGACTGTTCCTTTGCCGATTGCTTCGCTTGCGCCGTAGGAGACAACATTAACGCCGTTTTTATAGTAGTCTATTGACCCATCGGCATTCAATGTGATCGTCACATAACTCAGATTTCCAAGATAGACGGAATAAATCCAACCGCCGTTCAGGCTCGTGCCAACGGCAGGAATCTTATTCGCGCCCTTAATGTCTTCCGCACCCGATGCCGTATTATTCCAAGGATCAAGGTTCGGAAGCGTAACGATCAGTCCGCTATTGTTGATTACCTGAGAAGCCCAGTCGGCGTTAGTAGCGACGAGCTCTTTGCTCAACCAGAAGGAAACAGAAAGCCCCGTCGTATTTACGCCATTCAGATAACTTGCATCAATCTGCTTATTGCTTGCATCGCCTGCTTTATTGTACAGGATCTGTACGCCGGTCCCTGCGCCGAAAATATCGTCGGCGGCGGGAACGACGTCAAACGTTGCCGTGCCGCTCGTAACCGTCTCGCTGTCGACCTTGAACTCGAAAGTCGCCTGCAAGCCGCTTGCCCAAGCCGCCGTGCTCAGCGTGCTGAGGTTGTTGGAGAAATATTCCGCATAATCTTCCGTTTCGGGCGTGATCTTCTCATTATAGGTCTCTCCGATCTGATGCCCTTCCCAAGCGATCTGATATTTGTAGACGACTTCCACCGTGAAATCGCCCGCCGAAAGCTTATGACCGATGGGAACGCTCGTGCCGTTCTTCAACTCGGGGTTGAACGTGCCGTCCGTAGTGGCAACGACGACGGTCGGCTCGGGGCAGCCGTCCTCGCCGCACTTTGCAACGAACTTGCCCGCATTGTCGCCCGAGTGCTCAAAAGTAACCTCACCGTAGTTATGCGTATGCTTCGTAAAGTTGCCCGTTACGGCAATCGTGCCGCCCATGGCAACCGAAATCGTGCTGTCTGCGGCGTAAGGCGTATCGCCTACCTTCCACCCTGTGAAGATCATTCCGGCGATCAGGGTCATTGCATCGTCGTTGGGAAGCGTAACGGTAAACTGCTCCGTTTCCGGATTAAACGTAACATCCTCTTTCTCCAACGTAACGCCGCTGTTGCTCTGAACATTGCCGCTGCCGAGGTCAAACGTGACCGTCGCCTGTGCGGGCGCGGTATCCCAATCCTGATCGCAGCCGCTGTTTGCGCAGATCGCTTGAAGCGTAGCGGTCGTAACGGTATTGGGATCCGTTTCGGTGGCAGGTGTCACATTGACCGTAATTTTGTGTCCCGTTGCGGGGGTCGTAACCCTGAACGAAACCGTATTCTCCGTGCTGTCCGAAGTGCTGACCTTTGCATTTGTAAGGTCGGAACTCGTGAACATGTATTGATAATCCACGATCCCGTCCTGCTCGCAGGTAAGCTCTTGCTTCGTCTCTTTGAAATAATATCCTTCTGCCGGCTCGGTCTCCTCCGTAACGACGTTGCTTTCCGTAAACTTCGGCAGCGTGACGGATACCGTATTGCCGCACGTCGTGCAAACGGACTGCGCCGTGCCCGTGCTCTCTTCCGTGGGAGCTACGGTCGCGTTCCAATTCGTGCAGAAATGCCCTTGCGCAGAAATCGGGAAAGTATACACCGCAACGCTTTCTTCAACGTACAGAGAAGTTTCGGGAACCTGATAGTACACGGTATAGTACAGCGTACCCGTGCCGTCCGTCAGACAGCTCGGCGCTTTTTCCTCTGCGTGGAACGCCCCCGTTTCGGGCGTCGTTGCCATACTGCCTTCTTCTTCCGCGTTCTCCAAAAACGTCTGCATTGCCGCGCTCAAAACGTCTTTGGCGATCGTGACGGTTATATCACCCCCCCCCGCGGGTGTGTACGTGCCGACGAGATTTTTGAGTACTTCACCTCTATCGTCGATAAGCCCATCGGTATCCCATTCGGGGGAAATTTTCGTGAGCGACTTCCACTGCGCGGTGATGGTGACCGTACCGGTTACGGTATAGTCGCTCCCCGCCGCGCGGAGTTCCGTCTCTTTCTCTACGAGCCAGCCCGTGAACTCCCAGCCCGCATCCGCAGCAGGCGCAGGGGGAAGTTTGATCGTCGTGCCGGGCGCGCCGAACCAACGATTGGGCACGAAAGAGGGATCGGAATCGGAATCGGAATCGGAATCCGCCGCGCCGACGCCGAGGGCGTAATTCACATAAACCGTCGTGCCGGGCGTGCCGGGATCGATGGGATCGCCCGCGGACCAACGCGCGTTGAGCGTGAGATCGCTCGTGACGGTATCCTCCTCAAAGTTCCACATGCCGTTATCCGTTCCCCAGCCGACGAAGGTGTAGCCATCGCGCGTGGGAACGTCGGTCGGTTCTTCAAGCAGACTGCCGTCGCCGACTTCGACCGTGACCACGTCGACCTCACCGTCGCCGTTGCCGTCAACGCCGTAGTTGAACGTGACGGTGTGTTTCCCGCCGCAGGCTACGAGCGCAAAGGTGAGACAGCACATGAGGACCGTGAGAAGCAGCGCTTTCAAGATGCTCTTTCTCTTCATTGCACATTACCCCTTATATATAGTTATGAGAATATTTACATTATAATCGCATTTTGTCCGTTCGTCAAGAGTTCTCGGGAATTTTCCGCACGGAATTTTCATTTTTTACAGAAATTTTCACACTGTTCTGTGAAAAATACAGTGCAGAACCGCACGCCGACGGGCAAAACGCACGCGCCGCGCCGTGCTTTCAGTATCCTCTTCCCGCGGCAAAAAATACGTCATGAAACGCCCATTCCCGAAGAAAAGCGCGCTATACTGATCGGGCGACGGGAAAAAAGGAGTGATGTATGACGATTTTGCAGTATTTAAGCGCGTTCCGCCTGTTCGGCGGCGACGTGCTCGTGCTCGGGCTGGCGGTGACCATCGCCGTTTCCGTGCTCAAAAAGACGGCGCTGAAAAACGCGCCCAAAAAGCTGTTCGTGTTCCTGCCCTTTGCGCTCGGCACGATCGTTTTTGCGGCGTTCCGATGTCTGGCGGAGCTTTCCGCCGCGCCGCTTACGAGCGACCTTGCGGCGACCTTCGAGGGCGGATTCGCCTGCGGCTGCGCGGCGACGCTGTACTATGTGGTTTACGAACAGTTTCTGCGTGTGAAGCAGTCCGCCGCAGGGAATGCGGAGAACGCGGCGGCGGCGGCGGAGAACACGGGGAGCGCGGAGAACGCTCCGACGGACGGCGCGCGTTCTGCCGAAGAGACGGTGCGGACGCTCCTGAAAACGTTCGTCTCCGCCGAGACGGCGGAAGAGGCGGCAAAGGCGCTCTCGGACGGATACAAGGCGATGACGAAGGAGGCGTTCGGCGCGTTCGTTTCGGAGACCATCGCACGGTTTGCGCCCGCGCTTGGCGACGAAGCGCGTTCCGCGGCGGCGACGATGGTCGAAAACGTCTTTGGCGACAAGGCGAAGGCGGCGTAACCTTCCCGCACCGCGCGTTACATTTCGTATTACATTTTGTAACACATTTGGTACACAGCGTGTTACATAACGTGAAAACCATGTAACATACATGGTACGCTCATGTTACACAGCGCGACAGCCCGAGAGACGGACTTTTCCCGTACAAAAGGTTCCCGCACCCGTTCAGGGCGCGGGAATTTTTTTTGCGCGCTTTCTCATACTGCCCGTGTATGAAAAACGTGAACGAAAAACTTGACGCAACCGCCGCGGCAATGAAAAAGCTCCTGCCCGCGCAGGACATCCTGCAATTCTCCTTCTCCGACGGGACGGGGCGGCAGTACGTCTGCTTTTTTGCCGACGCGATCACGGACAAAGACCTGTTGGGCGAGCAGGTGTTCCGCCCGCTCATGGAGTACCGCGGGGAGGCGCGCGCGAAAGAGATCGCCGCGCACGTTACCGCGCCCGAAGTGCGCACCGAGCGCGCGCTCGGAAAACTTGCCGCGGAGGTTCTGGCGGGCAATCCCGTCCTCCTGTGGGATGGCATGGACGAGGGGCTGATCGCGGGAACGAAAAAAGTGCCTGCGCGCGCCGTTTCGGAGCCGCCGACGGACGTGGCGATCAAGGGTCCGCGCGAGGGGTTCGTGGAGGACGTGAAGCTCAACACCGCGCTCGTGCGCAAGCGGCTGAAAACGGGCGAACTGAAAATCGAGTTCCTGACGGTGGGAAGGCGGTCGCAGACCGCCGTTGCCGTATGCTGGCTGGAAGGGACGAGCGTACAGAGCGCGGTGGACGGAGTCAAGGAAAAGCTCTCCGCCATCGACATTGACAACGTGCCCGATTCCTCGTATCTTGCGCGCTTCCTCTCCGACCGCCCCTATTCGCTCGTGAAACAGGTCGGGACGACGGAAAAGCCGGACATCTTCTGCGCCAAGATCGCGGAGGGGCGGGTCGGCGTCATCGCGGACGGTTCGCCCATCGCGCTCACGCTGCCGTATATGCTGGTGGAGGACTTCCAATCGAGCGAGGATTATTTCGTTCCCGCCGCCCGCGCCACATTCACGCGCTTTCTGCGGCTGTTCGCCCTGCTCGTCGCGATCTATCTGCCCGCGTTCTACATTGCCTCGCAGCTCTTCAAATTGCAGCTTCTGCCCGTAAAACTGCTTTTGACGATCGCGGGGAGCATTCAGGATATCCCCCTTTCGCCCTCGCTGGAAATGCTGCTCGTGCTACTCGTTCTGGAAGTTTTAAACGAGGCGAGCATCCGAATGCCCAAATACGTGGGCATGGCGCTCTCGGTCGTGGGCGCGCTGGTGCTGGGCGAGACGGCGGTGAGCGCGGGTTTCGTCTCCACGCCCGCCATCATCATTGTGGCGTTCAGCGGGATCGGGCTTTACGCCGTTCCCAACCTCATCGAGGAGACGAGCGTTCTGCGGCTCGCGATGCTGCTCGTGGCGGGGAGCGTGGGAACGTACGGGATCCTCCTGCTCTCGGGATTCGTCCTCATCTATCTCGTCTCGACGGAGAACTACGGCGTGCCGCTCGCCGCGCCCTTCGCGCCCCTGACGCGCCGCGACCTTCGTGACGCGCTCTTAAAATATAACCTCGCATCGCTGAAAACGCGCCCCGCCGCGCTCGGAAGTCCCAATCGAAGGAGGCAAAAATGAAACTCTCCGCAAGGCAGATCTGCTTTTTCCTCGCCGCCGTCGCGCCCGCGGGGAAACTCGTGCTCATGCCCTCGCAGCTCGTCGCGCAGACGGCAAACGACCTGCTCCTGCCCGTCGCCTTGCAAATCCTCGCGCAGTCTGCGCTCGTGTTCGCCGTCCTGCTCCTTGCCCGAAACGGGCGCACCGTGTACGGTATGCTCTCGGACATGGTCGGGGGATTTTTCGCCAAAGCGGCTTGCGTTTTGTTTGCGGCGTTCCTGCTCTTCGCCGCGTTCGTCCCGCTCGTGGAACAGAAAATTCTCGTGCAGAGCATCTTCTACGACACGCTGCCCTCGTACGTCGCGTTCGCGCCCTTCTTCCTGTTCGCGGCGTATCTCTGCGCCAAGCCGCTCGCCTCGCTGGGCAGGGTGTGGGATATGCTCGCGCCCCTCTTCCTCGTCGGGATTCTGGGCGTACTCCTTTTATCCGTCGGGAACGCCGATTTCGGCGCGCTCCTGCCCGTCGGCGCGGCGGGCGCGGGCGGATTCGGACGGGGCGTCGCCTACACGGCGGGCTGGTTTTTCGACGCGGCGCTCCTTCTTCCCCTCGTCGGGAAATTCCCCTACCGCAAGGGGCTTGCATGGAAGGGCGCTCTGTGCTATCTGGGCGGCGGAATTTTGCTCCTCTTTTTCCTCGCCGTATATTACGGGATCTTTGCGGAGATCGCCGTGACGCAGCTCTTCGCCTTCGCGCACATGAGCAAATACTTTTCGGGCATTACCGCGATGGGGCGCATCGACTACCTCTTTATCTTTGCGATCGCGTTCGTGATGGCGTTCTATACGGCGATGCCCGTACAGGCGGCGGTGGACGCCCTGACGGACGCGTTCGGGCATCGCCGCGTCCTTGCGCCCACGCTCTCGACCGCGTTCAACGCCGCGCTCCTCGCGCTCATGCTCGCGTTCAACTTCGTGCCGTCGGCAACCGTTTCGGCGATCACGCAGCGGGCGTTCTGGATCTTTCCCGTATTTGCCGCGGGCGCGCCCCTGCTGCTGCTCGCGCTCTCGCCCGTCTTAAACAAAAGGAGGGAACGCCATGCGCGCTAAACGCTTTTTGCGCTCTTTTCCCATGAAACTGTGGATCATTCTGGCGGCGATCGTTGCGATCACCTTTTTTTCCAACGATTTCGGGCTGGTGGATATTCAGAAAACGGCGATCATTCTCGCCGCGGGCATTGACCGCACGGCGGACGGATTTTCGCTCACGGCGCAGATCGCCGTGCCCAAGGGAAGCGACCGCACGACGGGCGGCACGTCGAGCGTGGAGATCGAGGGGCAGGGCGCGACCGTCTCCGACTGTATCTCCGCGATCTACGCCAAGACGGGCTGGGTGCCGAAACTCGTGTTCTGCGACCTCGTCCTGCTCGGCGAAGAGGCGGCGCGGGCGAACGCCTTCGACGCGCTCGACTTCTTCCTGCGCAACGAGTACGCGCCCGACTCCTGCCTGCTCGCCGTGTGCGAAGGGACTGCCGCCGAAACGCTCAAAGCGACGAGCGCCATCGACGACGCCTCCTCCCTCGCGTTGGAAAAACTCTTTTCGGACGCGGCGAAAAAGTCGGGGCGGGTGATGACGACGACGCTCCGCGAATTCGCGATCGGATACTACGGCAGGAGCGCGAGCGGGTATATGCCCTATGTGCGCATGTCAAGCCAGAGCGGCGCGCAGGGCGGCTCGGGCGGACAGAATGCGGCAGGCGGACAGGGCGCGGCGGGCGGACAGAGCGGGCAGGAAATGATTTTCAGCGCGGAACAGACGGCTGTGTTTTCGCAGGGGAGGATGACGGACGTGCTCACGGAAGCGGAGACGTTCGCGTTCAGCCTGCTGAAAGGCAACGTCTACGGCGGGACGCTCCCCTCGGACGGCATCACGCTTGCCGTGCTCAGAAACGACGGCTCCGTTTCGCTCGCGGAGGAGCCGACGCTCCAAGCGACGCTCTCCGTCGATCTGAAAGTGCGCCTTGCGGGACGGGACGCACCCTCTTCCCTTGAGAACGTGGCGAAAGACAGCGTGACGGAGGAGGAGCTTGCCGCCGCCGAATCGGCGCTGCGCGGGGCGATCGGCTCGCTCTGGGAGCGGTGCGCGCAGTCCGAATGCGACCTCTTCAACCTGCGCCGCACCCTGTACCGACGCTCCGCCGCCGCGTACGGAACATGGAAGCCCCTTTCGCAGATCGGAACGGAGATACGGGTCCGCATCGAAGGATTGCGATAAATCAGGTTCAGCGCCGCGGGATCCGCGGCGCTTTTTTCTGCGTAAATACGCAGCGCAGCAAAAAGTTACCCCCGCGCAACCGCACGGGGGAGTGTTTGCAGATTGAGTATTCAGTTGTGATGTCGGGCAGAGTCCCTGCCTGCCGTCCGCCGTTCGCGGCTCTGCGTGCGGCGCGCTCCTGCTTCCGCGCGTTCCGATGCCACCGGTTGCATCTTCCCGTACGGCTGCCGATTTCCGTTCCGCGCAGGCGTTACCGGTCGCACGCCGTTGCTTCCCGTTCCTCAGAGCACGTTCTCCGTTTGCCGAGAGTTGATTGGCGGGGAGAGGGATTTTCTCGACTCCACTTTATCTATGTCGGGCTGATTGCCCATGCGGCAAGCGTACGATGCCGCGGTATGATCAGAAGTCGATTTAAAGCTCCGCCCCTCGGGTGGAATTGTACATTGGTCTGACCTCCTTCTACGAAATCTTCAATCCTTGGGAAATGAATCTGAACATAGCGCACCTCCCTTTCTTGAATTTTTCGGAAGACTTACTGCCTCGCTGTGTCTCCCCTATGATCGGCGGATTTTTCCATCCGCTCGTCTCGGTTGATTTGCCTTTCGGCAGTTACCTGTTCATCGGACCGTCCTTCCTTGTGATTGAATAACATTTCATGAAAGTTATTTTCTTTTTGTACCTTTATTATACCACGGCTTTTCCGCTTGTCAATAGTTTTCGGAAAAAAATTTTAAAAATTTTTCGGCGCGGGAACGCCGCCGCCCGACCTGCGGGAACGCGATTGGGATCGAACGCGGGAGCGGAAACGGAATCGCGGGAACTCAAACGGCAACGCGAGCGTCGGAGCCGCTCCTTCGCGCTATCTTCCCATCTTTCCCCTTTCTTCGCGCGCGCGGGCGCGGCGGGCGCGGCTATAATAAATGAAAAAATCCGCGAGGTGACCCATGCGCCGCATTCCCCTGCGCCTGCCCGCCGCAAAGAGCGTTCTCGTCTTTTGCGCGCTGGCGGCAAGTATGCTCTTTTTCAATTTCGCCCTGCCGCAGAAGGAGCCGCTCTCCTTCGCCGTCTTTTACGCCGCCCTTGCCTGCGGGCGCAATCCGTTTGCAAGCGCAGCCGCCTATGCGATTGCCTCCGCCGCCTTCCTCTCCCTCGAAGGGTCGCTGTGCTGTATCGCGCAGGCGGCGTTTCTGCTGCTCGTATCCGCGCTGTACGCCCGATTCCGCCGCCGCGCGGGATATGAGCGCGTCGCCTATGCCGCCGTCGCGCAGCTCCCGTTCGTGTTCCTGTTCCCGCACGCGGGATACGCCGTCTTTCCCATGCCCGTTCTCGCGCAGAAAGCGATCATCGCCGCCGCGATCGTCCTTTTGTCCGTCCTGACGGAATGCGCGATGCGCGCCGTCTTTACGCGCGTATTCCGATGCCGCCTTTCGGGCGCAGAGTTTGCCGCGCTCGGGCTTGCGTGGCTCATTCTCGGCATGGGGCTTTATAACGCGCTGGGCGGGATCGCCTTTACCGCCGTCTCCGTGCTTGCCCTGCTGGGCGCCGCCGCGCTCGTGGGGCGCGCCTCCGTCGTTCCCTTCGCCGTCGTGCTCTCCCTGCCGCTGTGCGCCGTTCAGGTGAGCGCGATCCCCGCCGCCGTTTACGCCGCGTTCGGCTGCGTCGCCCTCCTCTTCGCCCCCTACGGCCGCGCAGCCTCCGCCTTGGCGGTCTTTGCCGTCTACCTTGCGGAACAGTGGTTTGCGGGCACATACGCCGCCGACGCGCTCACGATCGCGCTCTCCGTGCTCGCCTGCGCGCTGCCCGCCGTCCTCGTGTGCGCCCTTCCCGAAAAATGGCTCCGCAGCGCGCGGCACAGCCTGCTCTTCTACCGCGAACGCGCCCTGCCGCGCATCGCCGTCAACCGCAGCCGCCGCGCCGTGGGCGAACAGCTCTACGAAGTCGCCGCGCTCTTCCGCGAGATCGAGTGCGCCTTCCTGACGGACGGCGGCGAGGACGATTCCGAACGCCGTATCCGCGAAAAGCTCGTCTCCACGCTCTGCAAAAACTGCCGAGGCGGCAAGGCGTGCCGCGAAAACGGCGCGCAGGAGAGTTTCGGGCGGCTCGTCCGCGTGGGAATGGCGAAGGGAAAAGTCAACCTCATCGACCTGCCCGCCGAGCTTGCCCGCTCGTGCGGAAACGCCGCGGGGCTGTTGTTTGCGCTCAATAAGGAACTTGCGGAATACAGCCGTTTCGCGGCGCAGATGCAGGCGGCGCGCGAGGGGCGCAGGCTTCTGGCGCAGCAGGCGCACGGCGTGAGCGAGATTTTAAAGGACATTGCCCTCGCGCAGAGCGAGGCGTACGCCTTTTCCGAGGAGGAGGGCGCGCTCGCCCGCGCCTTGCAGGAGCGCGGCATTTTGAGTTCGGAGATCTTTACCTACGGCGAGGGCGACGACTACACGGTGAGCATGACGCTGGAAGAGCGCGCCGACGCAAGGGCGGTCTGCCGCACGGCGAGCGAGACGCTGGGCGTTCCCCTTGCGCTTGCGGAAAAGATCCCCCTCACGACGGAGCGCGCCTGTTTCGTGTTCCGCCGCAAGCCGAAATTCGACGCGGCGTTCGGGATCGCCGCGCGCCCAAAACAGGGCGAACTGCAAAGCGGCGACACGCACTCCATTCTCCGCATCGACGAGCGGCGGTTCCTCGTCGCCCTCTCGGACGGCATGGGCAGCGGCGAACAGGCGCGCGACGTCTCCGCCCGCACGCTCTCCCTCTTGGAGAGCTTTTACAAGGCGAAAATGCCCTCCGAAACGGTGCTCTCCACCGTAAACAGCCTGATCGCCTTTTCGGCGGACGAGACGTTCTCCTGCCTCGATCTCGCCGCCGTCAACCTCGATACGGGGTACGCGGACGTGGTGAAGATCGGCTCGCCCGCGGGATTCCTCATCTCGGGCGACGAGCTGAAAATTCTGGAAGGAGAGTCTCTGCCCATCGGAATGCTCGAAGCCGTCCACCCCGCGACGATGCGCGTCGCGCTCAAAGAGGACGATTTTCTCGTATTCATGAGCGACGGCATCACGTCCGCGTTCGGCTCATCGGCGGACCTGTGCGCGTATCTTAGCGAACTCCGCCCGCTCAATCCGCAGGCATTGGCGGAGAACATTCTGCAAAACGCGCTCTCCCGCGCCGAGGGAAGCGACGACGACATGACGGTGCTCGCCGTAAAACTCACCGCCGCAGCATAACGCGCTTAAAAAACAGCGCGGCAAACGTCTCTGACTCATAGCAAAGCGGGGGCGCGTCCGAATCGGACGCGCCCCCGCATTATTTGGTTGGATTACGCTTCTTCGTCGAGCATTCCGCCGATAAACTCGCTGTCTACGCCGTATTTTTCGCACAGCGCGGCGTATGCCTGCTTGGTCTCCTGCGTGGCGTCTTTCAGATCGTCATACCCGAACTGCCGGTCGTACCGCTCCAACGCGAGGAATTTATAGCTATCTTTGAGTTCGGAGATGGTCGCCTCCAACGTGCCGCTCACCGTCTTGACGTCGCCGAACGCATACTTCCACTCGATTTCAAAGCATTCGCCCGCGAGATCCAGCGTCATTTTATCGATGGATACGACCCCGTACATTTTCGACCAGCTCTCGTCCTGATAGACCGCGTTGACTTCCACGGTCAGCCCGTCGTCCGTCGCGTCTGCGCCGCTCCCGGGGCTGACGACCGTCGCCGTGCTTTCCGTCGTCGCTTTTTTCTCCGTCACGCTCGAATCGGCGTTGAACTCTACGCCCGTCACCGTTCCCGACGTGATATAGACCGTCAGGCTCTGCCCCTCCATGGACGCCAGCTCTTCCGTGAGCTTCATCATCTCTTCCATCGCGTCCATGTTGCCCTGCAACACTTCTTCTTCCAGATCGGCAAGTTTCTGCGCCGTTTTCGCCGTCTTGCGATCATACCAGACGAACGCGCCGTTCCCGTCCGTATCCGCTTCGCCCATGATGTCGACGACTTCGCTCTTCGTCATGCCGAGGCTGATCTTATCCGCGTTCCGAAGGGGATTGCCAAGCGTACTCAGCACGGGAATGAGCGCAAGAATGAGCGTGAGGAGCACGGCTGCGCCGCTGACGGCGTACGAGACTTTCTGTTTTGTTCGGGTCACGGGCGCAAGGGATTCCGCGTTCTTCGCCCCCATGCCCGCACTCATCAACGCCGTAGAAAGAAGGAGCGTAACAAACGTAAAAACGATTTTGAACACGTTCACTCCGCCCGATCCGTTGGTGGAAAGGAAGGAAGCGAATACGCCGCCGTAAAACAGACCGATTACGGCAACGACGAGCAACGCCGTCATGAGTTTTCGGCTGACGGGGCGTTTCACGCTCGCAAGCGTGACAAAAATAAGCACGAGAGCCATGGCGGACGCGATACCGAGCGCAATGCCGCTCACCATTCCCGCCGACGCCATCTGGCTCTTCTCCCCCGTCAGCGCGTACATCGCCAGCGAAAAGCTGCCGATAAACAACACGAACGCGGCGGCAATGCGGTACGCAAAATATCTGCCGCAGACTTTGGTGTTCTTTACGACAACTTCCGCGCCGTCCGTCTGCACTTCTGCGGGCGCGTTCGCCTGCTCCGTTCCGTCCGCAGGCGTGCCGCAGTCGGGGCAGACGTCGCCTTCAAACGACTTTCCGCAATTCTTGCAAATCATTTCTCTCACCTCGTTTTCTTCCGATTATAAGCTAACTGTTGGTTATCTGTCAAGCAAAAACTAACTGTTAGTTATATTTTTTAAAAAAAGGAGAATGAGAGGACTATGACCGAACTCATCAAACAGCGGCTGAAAGAAGAACTGAACGCCTGCCCGCTGACCAAAGCGGAGATCGCCGCGCGGGTGGGCGTATCGCCCGAAATGATCACGCAGTACGTGACGACGAAAAAGCTGCCCGAGCTCGACACCTTCGCGCGGCTGTGCAAGGAACTCGACCTCTCGGCGGACTATATTCTGGGACTGAAAGACGAATAACGCGCCGCGCCATGCCCGCCGCAAACAAAAAAGCGGGAGCATGTCCGCCTCGGACATACCCCCGCCGTTTTTCCGAATATGCGCCGCCGCCGCGGACATGGCGGCGCGGTTTTACGCGCGCGTCAGGTCGCAGAGCGTACAACGGACCGCCTTTGCAAGGTCCGCAAAAGCGGCTTCGATCTGCACGCCGACCTTTCCGCCGCTGAAAAAGATCGTCTGCCCCTCGGCAGTTTCGTGGACAAAGGTCGGGAACGCCTTCTTCATGCCGAGCGGCGAACAGCCGCCGTGGACGTATCCCGTGAGCGGGAACAGCTCCTTCTGCGGGAGCATCTCCACCGACTTCTCCCCCGCCGCCTTCGCCGCCTTTTTCAAATCCAGCTCCGCCCCGACGGGAATGACGAACACGTAATATTTCCGCGGCGATCCAACCGTGACGAGCGTTTTATAGACGCGCGCGGCGTCCTCGCCGAGCGCCGCCGCCACCTCCGTTCCGGAGAGCGCGCCGCCCGCATAGGTATGCACCGTATAGGGCGCGCCGACGCGTTCCAGAAGGCGCATCGCGTTTGTTTTTTCCATACGAACTCCCAAGCAAAAGAAAGCCTGCCGCCCTTCCGCGCGGCACAGCCCCCTCTGCGATTTCAAAGTTAATTTTTGATTTCTTCGACCTTTTCGACGATCTCGCCGCCGCACTCGGTGCAGAACTTCTCCGCATCTTCCGCGCGCTTTCCGCACTTGGAACATACGCGGAATTTTTCGACGATCTTTCCGCCGCATTCGGGGCAGAACTTTTCCTCGGGCGCGGCGTGTCTGCCGCACTGCGAACACACGCGCGCCTCCTCGTGCGCCTTCCGTTCCGCCTCGGCGGCGCGCTCTTTTTCCTGTTTGCGCTCCTCCGCTTTCTCGCGGGCGGCGTCTTTGGCGTTATCGATCGCGTCGTTCGCCTTGTCCTTGGCGGCGTCGACCGCCGTCTCGACCGCCTCGTCCTTGGCTTTCCCGAGCAGATCGGCAATTCCCTTTTTGATCGAATCGAACAGACCCATTGTTTTCCCCCCTTTCAGATGATTTCTATCTGACAGCTCTTCATGGTGAGAAGCGCCGCCTGATGCGCTTCGGGCGACGTTCCCGCACAGGCGGACGCCGCGACGCGCACGCTCGCCTCGGGCGCAAACGCGCGGATAAGAAGTGCGTTGCTCACAACGCAGATGTCCGTGCATACGCCGCACAGCGTGATCTCGTCGTACCAGACGGCATACCCCGCAAGCGAGGCGCTCCCGAACGTGCTCTTTTCAAAGACGCGCGCGCCTGCGCGGAACACCTCGGGCAATATTTCATGCCCTTCCGTGCCGCGGATACAGTGCGGAACGGGAAGGAATTTCCCCTCGTGCGTATCGAGATAGTTTTCCTCGTGCGTGTCCTGCGTGTAGACGACTTCGTCCGCCTCCGCAACGAGCGCCTGCACGGCGGGCACGATCTTCCGCGCCGCCTCCGAGCCGAGCGCGCCGTCCACGAAGTCGCGCTGCATATCCACAACGACGAGCAGCCGCCTTATTCCAGACACTTTTTCAGCTCCTTGATGAGCAGATCGGCGATATAGCGGCAGCCGCGGTGCGTGGGATGCACGCCGTCCGTCGAGAACTGCGCGGGGTCGATGTCCTGCGTGACGCCCGTAAAGATCTCGTCCACGGGAATGAGCGTCAGTCCCCGCTCCTTGGCGATGTCGCGGATGATCTCGTTGAATCTGTTCAGGAAGGGGCGGAACCGCTGTTTATCCCCCATTTTCAGCGCGTAGGGCTGAATGAGGAAGAGCTTTGCGCCCGTCTTGGAGATGGCGTCCACCAGCGCCTCGTAATTGGCGCGGAACGCCTCGGGCGTGACCTCCTCCCCGCGCGAGAAACGGCACCACACGTCGTTGATACCCGTTTCCAGCACGACGTAATCGGGATGTTCCGCCACGACGTCCTTTTCCACGCGCTGTAAAAGATCCGCCGTGCGCTCGCCGCCGTTGCCGCGGTTGACAAAACAGAATTTCGTATCGGGATAGAGAAGCCTGAGCTTCCCCGCAGCGATCTTCACATACCCCACGCCGAGATCCGCGCCGTCCATGTGGTTGCGCCCCGACTCCGTGATGGAGTCGCCGAAAAACACGATCTTCGTGCAAGGCTCCTGCGCCTCGTTTTTTGCTTCTTCCTTCATGCTTCCCCTCCGAACTTATCCTCATAAACCTTGATGCACTTTTTGATGATCTCGATCGCGTCCTCGCGGTGCGCGATTTCGCGGACGGTCGTCTTCTTGTGTTCGAGCGTCTTATACACCTCAAAGAAGTGCATCATTTCCTCAAAGATATGTTTGGGGAGTTCCTGAATGTCGTAATACCCGTTGTAGGTAGGGTCTTTGAACGGAATGGCGATGATCTTCTCGTCCAGCGCGCCGCTGTCGATCATCTTGATGACCCCGATCGGGTAGCAGTTGACGAGCGTCATTGGATAGATCGCCTCGTTGCACAGCACCAATACGTCGAGCGGGTCGCCGTCGTCGGCAAGCGTCCGCGGGATAAACCCGTAGTTGGAGGGATAGACCGTCGAGGTATACAGAACGCGGTCGATCTTCAAAAGACCGGTCTCTTTATCCAGCTCGTATTTGGTCTTGCTTCCCTTGGGAATCTCGATGAGCGCTTCAAAACTTTTCGGCGTGATGCGCTTTTTATCGATATCATGCCAAATATTCATAAACATATCTCCTTTTGATTCACCCTCATATAGTGTTTCCATTTTACCATACTTTGCGCGCCCCCGCAAGATGTGAACGATATTTTTTTGCGATTTTTTTGCGATTTCAAGAAAATATGCTTTGACAAGCCGCGCCGTTTATGGTATATTGATATGGCATTGTAAAAACAGATGAGCCGAAAATGCAGAAGTACCCAAGAGGCTCAAGGGGCGCCCCTGCTAATTGACTTGACTGTTTTTTCGGGGAGTTGCTTTTTTTGCAATCTGCTGCAACGCATGGGAACGGTTTGAAACGAAATCTTACCACTCCCCAAACAGACAAAAAATGGCGCAAAATTGCCTGTTTTTTGCATTCTGTTTCATTCTAATAGACAATTTATAGACAATAGACAATCTTGACACGCGGTGATACCCAAGAGGCTCAAGGGGCGCCCCTGCTAAGGGCGTAGTACTGTTACAGGTAGCGAGGGTTCGAATCCCTCTCACCGCGCCACGAACAGCGGCGGGCATTTGCCCGCCGCTGTTCGTGTTGTTATATTTGAGGGGGATTCGAGGGTGGAGGCGCGAGCAGGAGCGAGCGGTTTGCGCTTCGGAGTGCCGTTAAAGCCGTCTTCGTAAGCAAACTGCACCAGCTCTGCGGGCTGTGCACCGGGGCGCGCCGCCAAAGGCGCGAATCCCTCTCACCGCGCCAACAACGGCGACAAGCTATTTGCTTGTCGCCGTTGTTTCGTTCTCATGCTGCTGTAAATCACCCTAAAAAAATTTTGTTGCACTTTTTATAGATTTTTTCATTTTGTTGGTGTAAAATCATTATATCAAATTTAAACATAAGGAGTACATATGAAAAACAACTTTGGGACATGCCATATTTGCGGTAAATACGCCAAACTTACTTCCGAGCATCTTCCTCCGAAATCAACCGGAAATAATAAGTTGATTCGCTGTTATTTATACGATCAAATTTTTTCGCCAGATCACTTGCCAGGAAAACGGAAACTTCTTGATTTTAAAACACATAGAATTCAAGGCGGATTTCGCATGAATACTCTTTGCGAATCGTGCAACAAGTTTACAGGTTCAAATTATGTTCCCGCTTATAGCAACTTTTCCAATCGCGTATTTAACGCAATGAATAATATGTCTACCGCTCCTCAGCTCGGAGACACTCTTCATTTTCAAGCAAAGATTATACCTCTCAATTTTTTCAAACAGGCTCTATCCATATTTTGTAGTGTACTTGACCCCGCCACCGTAACCTTATATGGATTCAAAGATTTTATACTAACCCGCGACTCGTCGACTTTGCCAGAAAAGCCCTTCTCTTTGCACATGTATCTTGTCCCTACAAATGGAGCAAGCAAAAATCTTCCTGCGACAGGTATGGTAAGTCCCAAATCGGGAAAACAAATGTTGTTTTCTGAGTTTGCCTCTCCCCCTTTCGGTTTCATTCTAAATCTTACACCTCAAGATGCTTGTATTTCATTCCCAAATTTATTGGAATTCGTAAACTTCAAATTTAATGAATCCGCCACATTGGAATTTAACCTTCCCCTTTTAAATCCGCGCGAAATGCCTCTATCATTTGACGGATGGAAGGATAAACTGGTATTTAGCCCCAGCGGCGTCGTTCCCGTTGCAAGTCCCAATACGGCGTAGGGATTGCTCTTTACAACCCCTTTCAGCACCTCAAACGCTTTCGAGCTCAGTTCTTCATAGTTTTTTATAATAATGATTCTCATAGTTGCTCTACTCTCAATCAAAATAGAACTATTGCTTTATTCTTAATCTGAACTCTTGTCCGCAAACGGATATCCGACCCAGACGCTCCGATTAAAATTTCATATACGCCGTCTGTGATTTTCCATTGCTTATTAGCGATTGACCAATGAGCAAATACCGACATATCCAATTTCATTTTTACCGTCTTTATTTTGTTAGCTTTCACTTCATCTTTGGAAAAGCCTTTTAGTTCCATAAAAGGACGATAAACAAGCGGCGCACATTCGTGTACGTAAACTTGGGAAATTTCTTTTCCGTCGCGTTCCGACCGATTCTCTATTTCAAAAGAAACTTCTACCGATTTCCCGTCCGTTTTTACTTGTAAATTCCGATACAAAAACTCCGAATAGCTTAACCCGTATCCGAACGGATATAAAATAGGTTTGCGATATGTCTCAAAGTAACGGTATCCGACATCGAGCCCCTCTCCGTAACGTGTAACGCCGCAAGTAGTATTCTGATTGCTCGCAGGATACTCGTCAAGAAGCGCAAACGTTTCGCTCGTCTTACCACATGGATTCATTTTGCCCGTTAAAATATCCGCTAAGATGCCATCGCTTCCCATACCCGGAAATCCCGCATAGAGAATTGCCGCAACCTGATCGGCCCAGGGACTTACGTCTATGACGCCTCCCGCAAAAAGCACGACGACAGTGCGAACATTTTGTGATGCAGCATCTACAATAAAGCGCTCCTGTACGGCAGAAAGACGAAGCGTTTTCCGATCATCCTCTTCATATTCGAATTTAGCACCCGTACCCGCGCAAATGATATTGACGTCAGCACTCGACGCACATAAAATAGCATCTCTAATATTCTGCTTGAACGAATTAACGCAGTCAGAGTCAAACGCGCTTGCATAATTGACGCTCCCCGAAGTCCTCTTTTGCAACTCTTTCGGCAGATCGAATGCGCAATCAAGCGGCAACACGCGGGAAGACCCGCCGCCGCAGAGCATTCCCCAATCGGCGGGCTTTGCAAAGTGCCCGAATACGGCAAGATTCTCCTTCCCTGTCAAAGGCAATATTCCATCGTTTTTGAGTAATATCATTCCCTCCGACGCAATTTTTTTCGCAATGCCGATCCGCTCCCGTTCGGAAAGTTTTACGGTTCGCCCGCGGCGCATTTCCGTCAGACGGGAACCAAGCCTGAGTACGCGCTCGGCACAGGCATCGATTTCTTTTTCCGTAATCTTACCGGCTTCGAAATCGGCAACCAACTTTTCGTAGTTTTCTTGGTCAAACGGCATTTCGAGATCGAGTCCCGCTTTTGCCGCCGACGTTCTGTCGCGTACTGCAAGCCAATCGGAAATTACCGCACCTTCAAATCCTATATCATTGCGTAAGGCATCAAATCCCGTCTTGTTTTCCGAGGCATACACGCCGTTCACGCGATTATACGAACACATGACGCTTACGGGCTTTGCCCCGCAGGCAATTTCAAACGGTTTATAATATATTTCGCGTAACGTTCTCTCATCAACGTCGCTCGATTGATGCAGACGGTCAAATTCAAGATTGTTGGCAACAAAATGCTTTAAACACGCGCCCGTGCCGTTTTCCTGTAATCCCGCTATATATTCCTTTGCGAGTATCCCGGCCAGATAAGGATCTTCGGAAAAATACTCAAAATTTCTGCCGCATACAGGAGAACGTTTGATATTTACGCCCGGTGCGAGCAACAGATCCACGTTGTGTTCTGCGCAGTCGCTCGCAAGACTCTCGCCTAATTGATATGCAAGCTCTTTATTCCAAGTGTTTGCAAGCATCTGAACGGACGGATATGCCACGGCAGGAACTGTCTCCTCGTTTCCGTCGCCCTTCGGCACGGTTCGTCTGACCCCGACGGGGCCGTCCGACATAGTAACGGAAGGTAGCTTCCCGCCGAAATCTTCGGTGTGCCAATAATCCTTTCCACAAATAAGCCGTAGTTTTTCTCGGATCGTTAAATCTTCTATCTTCATATCGACTCCTTATTTTTTATAAGCGGAAAAATTGCAATTCTAAGGCGAGTCGTTCCATAGGGAACAAGACGGATTTGGCTCTCCTCTCCCGCTTCGGCATCTCGGAATGTTTTTACCTTCGGCGTAAATTGCGCTTCGTGGCGCATCGGACACCCTTTTCCTCTCGGAATCGTTCTTGCTAAGCAATTTTTAACCCGCTGCAACTTCCAACCTTTTAGCTCCCGCGCCGAAACCGTGATTGACAAATTGTTTTCCGACTGCCGCCACGGCTCGTCTCCGACGCTTCCGTCATGAAACGAAATTGCATTCAAACAGCGTTCTTGAATGCCGAAATTCCACTTACTATCAGCATACAGAGCATAATGCGGAAACGCAACATTCCCTTGATCGCGCAAACCTTTGACGACGCACTTTTCTTTTACGGGCAACGCATAGAGCAATGCGCCTTTTTTTACGCTTATACCCCTTGCGTTCTCGATCATCTCTACTCGATCTTCAAAGGATATAATAACCTCATCACCGTTTGCAAAATCCCGTTTCAAGTTGACAAACCCGTTTTCGATTTGAACGGGATACTCTTTTCCGTTTATCGTTACGCTTGTATGAAGCGCCCAGCACGGAACACGCAGAGCAAGTAAAAATTTCACGGACGATTCCGAAAAAAACCGAAAACGAACTATGTTTTCAAAGGGATACATCGTATCTTCAATTATTTTTATCTTCCTCCCGTCGATTTCCGTTTCTACTTTCGTAGGCGCATAGACAAACGCTGCAAGCCCATCGTCCGAACGCATCCAACTCCGCGCCGCAAAATTGGGCATAAAACGATGTACGTTCCCCGCACAACACGAAAGAAATTTCTTCGGAGCATAGGACATCCAATCCTCTCCGCGGTAAAAATATGCATGATTGGACGTATCGTCCGCAATTACTTGATTGGGGCAGGAAAAATACTGCTGCCCCTTGAAATCGTCGTCTACCGCGCCGAGTCCCGCATTAAACACGGCATTTTCAACCCAATCTCCGTATTTTGCATCACCCGTTATCATAAACAGGTATCCTACCGCCCACGTAAAATCGGAAATATCGCACGTTTCATGCGCAGCATGAGAATGATAATTACCGTTCAAATACTCGGTGGAGCTGTTGACGCCGTCAATCAACATCTGATCGCGATAGAGTTTATCAAAGGCGTTAACCGCCGCTTTCTTATAAACTTCTTTCCCTGTATAGAGATGTAAGATTGCCGCGAGCTTGCAAATTTCGTGATATGTAACGCCGTGATTTCGGTTGACCTTGCGGTTACAAAGCATTCCTTTCACCGTTAAATCACGCATTTTTGCCTCGGGCGGCGCAGAGGTATCGTCCGAATAAATATCGTTGAAAACTGCGTATGCTTCCTCCGACATTTGCAAAAAACGCTCGTCAGCAGTTTCTCCGTAAATCCAAAGAGCGATTTCAATTTCGGTAATATCCCGCACCGCGATGATGCGAGCCCCGCTCGGCGACGATATGCGTTCCTTTAACGGAACCCGCAAATAATGCTTTTTCAACGCCTCCAAAATAGAACTGTCGCCCGTTGCTTCGTATTCCGCTATCAAGGCGCGGAAATAAACGGTGTGTGCCCAGGTCATTCCGTCCTTCAAAAACGCGGGACCGATATATCCGTCCTCGTCCGCGTTTTGGATCGCGGGATAAATTTTATTCTCCGCCTGTTTTATCAGTTTGGCATTGCCCGAAAGCCAACCGCATCGCACCATGCCGTCGATCCAATAACCGTTTTGTTCAAAAGGCGTCCATGCGTCGTCCGCGCAATTCAATCCACCCAGGAAGTTTTCGTCCTCCGCAACGGTCAGATTTTTATCGCCTTCCCAATAAGCAGAAACAAAGGGCTTTCCGACTTTACCCATTTCGCCTGTTAAGCCCTTTGCCTGATTCTCTAAAAATTTTTTTACCCATCCGCGCGCTTCGATTTCGCGCAGTTTCAATTCCCGATACATTGATATTTTTGCTCCGTTTTGTCGCCAACACAATTCTATTGATACAGTTTAATCAGATCGCGATAGTCATAAAAAGACTGCTTGGGAGTCCGCTCTCCCGTCTCATGATCGACGTACACAAGCCCGAACCTACGGCTATATCCGCTTGACCACTCGAAATTATCCAAAAGTGTCCATACGAAATAACCGCGGATATCCACACCGTTCCGTTTTGCTCGCATCAGCTCGGCAAAATACCGACGGATATAATCGGTGCGCATTGTATCGTATATTCTGCCTTCGAGCGGTTTCCACTCGGGGAGCGAAATCCCCGTTTCCGTCACGTAGACGGGCAACCCGTATCTCTCCTGCATGAGCTTCGGTCCCCAATACATACAACTTGCGCTGCCGTTTGTATCCCAACCCATGTCGCCGTAACAGGCGTCTGTCGGCGGCGTACTTTCGATTGCGTTGCCGTTCTCATCCGTTTCAACCTTTTTCCCAAGATAGATATTCAAACCCAGAAAATCGGGCTTGCACGCAATTTTTTCCATATCGCCCCGTTGCACGAAAGACAAATCAAATCCATGCTTTAAAATCAGCCCCTCGTTATATTTTCCGAAGACTACGGGATCCCAAAAAGCCGTATTGCCGAGCATCCAGCCGAAATCCTCAAACATCAGTTTTTGGGCGGCGGCAATATGCGCAGAATTGTTTTCTTCTTTTGGCATTTTTACTTCTGTCACGTTTACCATACCCACTTTTACGGGAAGAGCGGAATGCTTCCGCAACGAATTTGTTGCCGCCGCATTGCACAAAAGAAGATTATGCACCGCCTCGAACGCTTTTTGTTCGGACACGGGCTGCTTCCCTCCGCCAACGGGGCGGAGATATAAAAAATCGATTAAGGCCGCCGCTTCGTTAAACACGGAAAAGTACTCCACCCGATCGCCGAAATGTTCCGCTGCGATTTGCCCGTATTCTGCAAAGCGCTCTACGATACTGCGATTTGAAAACCCGCCTATTTTTTCAAGCTCCAAGGGCAGATCCCAATGGAAAAGCGTCACAAAGGGCTTTACTCCGATAGCAAGCAAGCCGTCGATCAATTTGTTATAATAGTCGATCCCTTTTTGATTGACTGCGCCCCTGCCCGTGGGCTGAATGCGCGTCCATGAAAGGGAAAAACGGTAGGAAGTCAATCCGAGCTCTTTGATAAGCGCCAGATCCTCTTCCAAGCGGTTGTAGGAATCGCAAGCAAAATAACAGGTCTGCTTGTTAAAAATCAGCCCGCGCGCGGAATAGTCGTCCCATACGGAGAGCGATTTCCCGTCTTGATTAAATCCGCCTTCGATTTGCGTGGCGGCAGTCGCCGCCCCGAATAAAAAATCTTTCATATTTTCCTCCTTTGGTCTTTCCCGTTCGGATTTTACTCCGAACGGGAAACCGTTTACCTATTTTGTAACGCGAAGAGAAGTGATATAAAACTCTCTTAAATACGTACTCAACATCAATTGCGTTGTAAAATCATCCCAATGCTCCAACAAAGGCGCAATGGATATTTTGTACGTATGCCAGCCCGCCTCTGCGTTCGTTTGGAATACTAAACTATTCTCATCGGCATCGCCCACATTCTCCGCAAATAGTTTGAACCAGCACGCTTCCGTAGAATACAACTCAAACTCTACAAAATTAAACTCCTGGTAATATTCCTTGCTGAATATCGGCGAAATATCTCTGCACAACCATGCAGGACACCAGTCTCCCTCCGGCAGAAGATTGGTAAACTTTACGACATCATTTCTACCGTCGTAAGTTCCGAGCCACTCCAAGCAACCGTCACCTCTGTATCCGCCTAATCCGGCTTGCGTTCTGAAATCGTAGAGCAATGATCCGTCTTTCACGGCGATTGTATAACTACCCTGCGTGATAATGCCCGTATCGGAAATGGCTCTATATCTTACCGTATACACGCCCTCTTCCGTCGGCGTGAAATTGCCGTTCGTGACGGCAATTTCGCCCTGCGTGGGAGTGAGAACGGTACATACTGCATTTGCGCCGATTGCCGTAACTGCGTTATCGGAAAGCGTAATTTCGCTACCGAGCACCTGATTGCCCGTAATTTGGCTTGTAATTTCCGCCTTCTTTACGGCACGGATTTCAGACAGATACAACTCACGGGCGTGCGTTGCCCATAGAATCGATCTTCCGAACATATCCCATTTCCCGAGGAAACCGTCGATAGGCACGTAATAGTCTGCCCAGCCTTCTCCGTTCGTTTGGAATTCGATATATTTCGTGTCGGCAGCACTGTCTCCCTCTACTGCGAAATTCATCCAAGCCTTTTCGCTACTGTAAAGGCGAAGAACCAAATAATCGCATTGAGCGTAATACGTTTTTCCGAAAAGCGGTTTTATGCCGCTCAAAAACCATGCCGTATCCCAATCCGTATTGCGATTGGTAAACTTGACAACGCCCGTTTCGCCTTTGTAACTTACCAGCCACGCCAAGTTGGGATCTGTTTCATTAAAGCTTCCGCCGTTGTACATTCCTAAACCACTCTCGGAAGCAAAGTCATAAAGCAACCCTGCCTCCGACAAGTCATGCACCACGAAAGAGTAACTTCCGTAAACATCCCTTCCGCTGTCCTTTGCCGTATAGACAACGGTATATGTTTTCCCTGCCACCGTCGTGAAGGTGTCGCCACTGATTACAAGCTCCGTACCATCCTCGTACACCTTGCATTGTAAATCGGTGCAACCTGCGAACGCCGTCTGCTTGTTGTCGTTTATCGTGTAGTTTCCCGCAAACACATCGGGCGTGTTGTTAGCGATCTCCGCCTTTTTCGCCACGCGGATCTCGGAGATATAGAGATTTGTATTCTCTCCGTTGCCGTTGCTGAACAGCATGAGCGCGCCCACATAGTCCTCCCAGTTGTTATAGAAAGGAGCAATGGGAATCGCGTAATCGAGCCAACTATCACGATTTGTCACGGTAACCGTATCGCAATAGGGTGCAGGACTGTTCTCTGCAAGAAGCGCAAACGTAAACTTCGAATCCGTTCTCACACGCAGCACGATCAAGTCGACGTTGCTGTAATAATCCTTCTGGAATACCGGCGTAACACCGCGCATCAGCCATTGCCAATCGGCGCCGCCCTTTACTTTCATGACACCCGTCTCGCCCTCGTACGAATCAAGGAAGGTGATATTGTCGTGCCGCACGCCCAAATCGCTTTCCGAATCGATTGCATACAGCGTATCACGGTACTTTTCGTTCCACGCCGTAAACGAATAGCTTGCCGTGTAGAGTTTTCCGTCGGAACCGATCGCGCTGTATACGACCGTATAAGTTTTATCCCCTTCCACGACGAACGTATCGCCGCTTTCCGCTATAAGCCCATCGGAAGAATAAATCTTTCGCTCGATATCCGCTGCCTCGCAACCAGCCGCTGTAAAGACGCTTACATGGTCGTCGCTCAGCGTATGACTTCCCGCGATTACGTTATCGCCTGCTTGATTGGTTACCGTAAGCTCATTGGTTGCGCGGATTGCGTCGAAGTAAAGATTGAACGAATCGGACGAACCGATCCAGAAAAACGGTTGCTCGACGTAATACTGATAGAACGGTAAAAATTCATCCATCGGCAACGAAACACGGTTGTATCCGTCTACAAGTTTGCCTTTGAGCACAATGTCGTGATTGTGTACCGATCCGTCGGGGTGAACGGCGTTTTCCACCGCATATACAAGCGATGTAAAACGATCTGCTCCTTCGGCATACAATTCAAATGTGATATGAGTGAACGATCCGTAATAATCTTTTGCGAATATAGGCGTCCAATTGCCCCAGCTCCACATTGAGCGGTCGTTCAACTTACCGTCGGAATATATCCGCATGACGCCGTTTAAACCTTTGTATTCTTCCAGCCACTCGCCGTTTCCCTCAAGAGACGCTGCAACGTTTGGATTGGAATAATCTAAAATCATGCCTGCTTCATATACGCTTACGACAGGGAATACAAGCCGCGAAGTTTTAATTCCCGCAGCGCTTTCCGCTTGAAGGAACAGCGCGACTGAATTGTCATTTGCCCGCACCGTTTTATCGGTAATTTCCGTCTTTTCGCCATTGACCAAATTGTAAAGATAAAACTCGATTTCGCCGTCCGTTTCCTGATCCCCGTCCGTAAGCAACGCGCGGGGAAGTTTGCTGTCCTTTCCGACCGTAAACCAACTTTGCGAAAGAGTATCTACCGAAAGCGTACCCACGGTGAAGTTATATGCTTCTACCGTCGTATCATCGTTCGCATAAGCAAACAACGTATACTGTCCCGCCTGTTCGGGCAATACGCCGCTCTCAGCTTCCTCCACTGTTCCGTTATAATACAAATCTGTTTTAACGCCGCTTCCTGCAGTAAAGGTTACCGCTTCGTTCATGGCATACGACTCTTTCAAGCCGTCAATACGATTTTCCGCGGTTTTCACGGCGTACACGTCGTCCACGAATACTTTGCACGGCAACATACCGTTCGAGACCTCCATAATTGCAGAATGCCCCGTCCTTAAATTAAAGAACCAACGAGTAAAATTTCCAACCTCGTCGCCCGTAATGCGCAACTCCTGCCAGACATTGGATTGAACCGTCTTTTTGCCCGTGCCGTAGATTACTTCATGTTCCTGTCCCAAACCGTCTGCGATAAAATACCAAACGGAAATGTAATCGTAAGTATCACCCTGCAAATTCGCGCTATCCATACGGGGCGACAGATAAATTCCCGTACGCTCGCCCGAGCCGCTTTCAAACATTGCGGAACCGCCCGAACGAACGGATTTTTTGAATGCGGAAAAGACCGCCTGCGATTTTACGCCTTGATTCAATTCGCCGGATTTTCCCTGTGAATAAGCGGTATATGCAAGACCTGCGTCGTCGAAAGCGTCGAGTTCGTTTTCTTTTACCTGACTGCGCGCAAAGATTTTAAAAACACGGGATCCCTCGTTTCCGTCGTCGTCCTTTGCCGTAACGCGGAGTTCGTATTCTCCTATTTGCGCAGGCGTAAAACCTTCCTCATCGGACGAAACTTTATGATTGGCATCGTCGTAAACTTCAATCGTATTTTCAGTCTTTCCCGAGTCGTCGTAAACGGAAATTTCGGGGAAAGTAAACCGTTTATTCACTTCGGCAACATTGTTTCCCTTAATCATTATGACAGGTTTTCCCTCGTCCTTGACGGTGAGCGTTACCGTTTTTAATGCTTTGGCATTTTCGGAAGTTGCCGTGTATAACACGTCGTACCCGCTGACGTCGAACACATCGAACGCACCATAGATAAGCGGTATTTCTGTTCCCGTTGCTTTTTTAAGTACTTTTATTTCAACGGGATAGGATTTCCCTTCCTTATCTCTTGCCGTCTTTTGCGGCACCGTATAACTATCGCCGAGCGTTACTTCTAAAGATTCGTTTTCCCAATCGACGATATCAAGCGTCTTTTCTCCGCCGCAAGCGGCAAATCCGAATAAGATGCAAAGCGTAAAGCATACAGTCAATATACCGCGCATCAAGTTGATTTTGATTTTACTCATCTTTTCCCTCCTTTCCGCTTACGCTATCTTTTCAATTCTAATGTTATCAAAGAACCATACGTATTCTCCATCCCGAATGGGATCGAGAAATGCAAACATGAATTTACCGGGCGAAGCAACAAAATTCTTAAACGTGGAAAGCGGCGTAGAATAACTTACCCATTCCCCTTTCTTCGTCGTCAGCCCGCCCCAATCCATCGAACCGCTCGAAGTATACAGGTTTAACTCTATCAGATTGACATTTCCGTTCAACGGACGCTGATCGTTATCGTCCCCGAATTGATAAACGTCCATGCAAAAACGGTAACTATCGATATCGTCCACAAAACGACTAAAATCGATTGCTTCCAAAAGCGGCGAACAGGCAGTCACTTGCGTCCATGTGTTTTCGGTCGCATTGTCCTTCGGGAAAATCTGTAATTTTAACATTTTCTCGCCCGAAGGAGCGGTCACACCCTCGTAATCGTTCGCATTTACTACGGTCAGCTCAGGAGCAAGCGTTCCTGAATTCCCGTACGCCATAAACATCAAATTCTGATATGCGTTCTCAAAGTCGCATATTTCTTGATACTCTTCCGTTCGCTTGGGACGGATTAAATTCTCCTGCACCCATTCAACCCGAGCGTGCGTAAGCGATACGTCGTCGAGATAGAACGCGGGAAGCTCTGCCACATCACCGTCAAAACTCAGATATGTGCCGTAACACTCATCTAAATTTGCCTGAATGGAAATAAGTGTGTAGTTTGGCTCGTACACAATCTCGTTCCAGCCCTGTGAAAGCGTAAACATCTCGGGCAAGCTCTTTACTTCCGCCGCCTTAGAAAAGTATATTCCTACGTTCACCGTACTTGCTTTTTCGGCGTAGATTTTAAGATTGACAGACTTTAATTCGGTAATATCCGTATAGCTGAATCCAAGCTTCGACGAAGAAAATGCAAGATACATATAAGGGGCTTTCGATTTTTCGGACGAAGGCATCAGCTTTAACGAGGATTTACCGGAAGAAACATACTCCTCCGCCCGATTGAGTTCGATCTTACCGAAGGTAGCCGCCATGCCTACCCCGAACGTACCACGCTCGAAATCGTAAATGGTTACCGTTTGTTCGGCATTTTCCGTATTCTCGCCATTCGAGCAAGCCGCAAACGAGCATATTCCCGCAGATACCGCAACAGCCATTACAATAGAAATGATTTTCGTTTTCATTGTTACACCCCGTAAACCGTAATTCCGCCGATACCGATTTCGGAACCGTCCGTCAGAACAATACGCAACTTCTTAACCTTGCCCTTATTATTCCAGTTCATCGTTGCAAAAATGTTCAAGTCGATCTGATTCGCCCCTTGTTTCAACGTACCTATCTGCGCCGATTCGAGCCCATATCCCTCGTATTCGATTTGAATTTCAAAACCGATATCGTTTTGCGTACCATTGTAAAGCGTCAGAATGTAATTTTTGGTTGTAGAAGAAATTTCCGTTACGCTCTCATGTGTGAAATCGAGGCGAAGCTTTTCATCCGAAGTAATGCTGCCTTCCTGTTTTGCCAACGTAAATTTATGATACCCGTCTGCAAACTCGTAAGCCTGTATATCTCCTGCAAAATCTTCCTTCACAATCGCGCTTGCCGGGTACACAACTTCTTTTCCGCCGAGGTACAACGAGAACGTGCGCTCCGTGCCGTTCGCATCTACAATTCTTACCGAATAATAGTTCTGCGCTTCACCCAATCCTTTGGTTACGGTAAACAAACCGTTTTCCGCCGTCAGTTCTTTGTCTCCCTCATAGAGCTTTACACCGTCTGCCGCGGCTGCTTGTATCGTGTACTTTCTACCGGTTTCCGTCTCCTTCTCTGCAACCGACGTAATCATAAATTGCGCGGAAGAAGTAGCCGCTTCTGTAAGTGAAAGCAATAATTCTCGTGCCGTTTCGTATTCTTCCGAACCGCCGAGAATCGAGCCTCCCTCATAAAAATTCTTTGTAATCGTTTTAATTACGGACGTAGCATCGTACCCTTTTTCCGCATAAACGTTTTTCAGAATCTTAATGAGTTCGTAATCCTCCTGTCCGTCGCGAATCGCGTCAAGGCGGATGCTCGGAACAGGCTCGTTCATACCGTAATATTTTCCGGGGTAAATGAGAAAGCCGTCCCCGTTTGCCCCCGATCCGCGGTGCGCCGTGTTGTAGGGATTTTCGAGAGTTCCGTTTCCGTCCGTATGCGAATTCACACACCAATATAGATTCCCCGTAATATCGTTCTGCGCCATAATCCAGCCTACGGAAATCGCGCTCGCCATTGTATCGTCCATATGATACGTAACGTTCGGATATTTCGGATCGTTGCAATTATACCACCACTTTTCACGTCCCGTATTATAAGTCGTTCGCTCCTCTTCTGAATCGTATGCGTCCGGCTTCGGGCAAAGGTTTACCAAATCGCTTCCGTCCGATGCGTAATAAAACGGACTGCCGTCTTTATTCTTTAATTCGCCCGCCGTGCGGTGAGCGTTTCCGAATTCGTCAGTCATATAATCGGTAATTACGTGCGCAACCTTTTCAACGGTAGCAATCAGTTCCTGCCCGAACTCTGTTTGAAACTCTTCCTTTTCCGTCAAAATCTGCTTTGTCTTTTCAACCGTTGTTTTCCAATTGGATACGTGCGCGGCTACTTCACCGTTTTGATAAGAAATAAAGAAAGGTTCGTCTACCTGCCAATCGTAAAACGCCGTCTTTTCGAGAAGATTAACTTGTCTTTCGGAGTTCTCCGTCGATAAGCTCTTTTCGGCAAGCGCAACGAGGTATTCCGCCATAACGTCCGAATTATAAACGCCGAAACCGTTGACGTCTTCATTCCCGTAATTGGAAAGTCCGATTGTCGTCATGCCTTTTTCAGTTACAAGCCGATACGCTTTTTCCGCAAAGCCCTCCGCACCGCTCGTACCGTTTCCGCAAATCTCCGTAGGCGAGAGCTTATATTGCATCAATAGATCCGCATATTTATCTACCATCTCTACGGAATTATCCAATTCATGAGCTACTACCTGCGTTTTGTTGATGGAAAACAAACTCTTGGAGGTAAGCTCGCTCGGCACGGTCACGTCGTACACTTTCAAACTGACGGGAACGGAAACCTGATCCTTGCCGATCCGCACGGTTGCACTTCCCGTATAATTGCCGGCGGGCGTATTTTCGGGAATATAAAACTCTAACCACGCGCCGCCGTTCTTTCCGGCCGCAACGCGGTTTAATCCATATTCTTCCGCTACCTCCTGCGGAACGATTGCATCAGGATAATCTCCCGTAGGCGCACCGTTTCCGTTCCAATTTCGCGTAACCGCCATATACTGCTGCGTATATACTTTGAAATTATCTTTTTTAATCACATTCTGCGCATTGCTCGTATCCGTAAGATCGCCGAGCGTTACGGTAAAAGCGAGGTCTTTGCTCGCCGTAATTAAAATCTGACCGCTCTCGTAGTCGTTTTTCGCCGAAGAGAGCACCACGCTCTTTGTCTTTACGGCGTCGTAAGCCGTTGCCGAGGCGTTTGCCAACACTTTCTCGGAAGCGGGCGCACACCAAACGGTTGCATCCTCTGCGCTGTAATCGGCCGTAGGGGTATTCGATTGCCCTCCGCAGCCGCAGAGCGTAAACGCCGTGAGCACCGCTACCACCGAGCCAAAAACCTTTTTCTTAATCATCTTTCCTCCTTCTCTATGCGAACAAATAAATTTCGCCCAACCAAATTTTAACGCGCTTTTTCAGCGCAAGTTCTATCTCCCCGCCCGAAAGCAACTCCGTCGGCAATTCGACTCTGTTCCAATCGGGGGAAAGCTCACCGCAAGCTACTGTTTTTCCATTGCTTTTCACTTCATAGCCCACACCGCATTCCTTTACCCGAATCAGGAATGCACAACTAATATACTTTGATAGGTCTTCCCCCGCATCGATTTTCAACCGAATCGGATCATTCTTCGGCGTAACCGCAACTCTTCGTCTGATTTCGTCTTGGTTTATCGTAACCGATGCATTTCCCGTAATTGCTTTTCGTGCAAACAATGTTTCGTGCAAAATAACTTTTAATCCCGTACCCAACCATAACGCCAAATTTTTTCTCTTGTTTTTGTATTCGACGGTAATTTCCGCAAATCCGCTGTTCTTTTCTAAAATCAAAGCCTGTTTGTCTCTGCGCTGCCCGTTGACAGAAACAATATAATCGCAATCGGCAAGAAACGTAAAACGGAATCCGTCCTCCTCTTCTTTGACTTCGAGCGTAAACCCGATTTCTTTTACCAACTCATATAGCGCAATTGCCGTCCGCCGCGACAAATCAAAATAACGTCCGTATGCGTCAAGTTTCACCCCGTCGGCAATCGGAGCAAACAATCTGCTCCAAAGCCCGTCGGTCGGAATACCGCGCGTTTCGTATTCCCGTTTTGTTTCAGTTAAAACCGCATAATCCTGATTTCCGTCCCGAATGGCTTTTAATCGTAAGCAGGAAATCGGCTCTTTGATACCGTAACTTTCACCCGGATAAAGAAGCACTCCGTCGCCGTTTGCGCCGAACCCGCGGTGCGCCGTGGAAAACGCATCGTCAAGCCAAAGCGGTTTTCCCGTCGTGTTGATTTCCATTCCGTAATTGACGACCCAATACAAATTACCGCTTATTCCGTATTTTGCCATCAACCAACCGACAAGTTGCGCCGATTGCCCCGCGTCATCGATATGATATCCCGGAAACGGTGCATTTGGCGTATTGCAACCGTACCACCATCTTTCTCTTTGCTGCGCATACCCATCCGCCATTTCTTGTGTTCGGTAACCGTCGAATTTCGGACACAGCGTAACTTTCGATAAATCGTAAACGTAAGGAGAGCCATCTGCTTTACACACCGCGCGCATCGTTTCGGGAGATGTTCTTTGCAAAAAATCCGTAACGATATGCGGAATTTTAAGTAACGAATCGACAAGCTCTTGCTCGAATGCCGTGCGCTCGATCGGAAAACCTTCCGCAACCTTATTGATTACCGAACAAAAATTATTTACATGAAACTCCACTTTTCCATTCGGATATTCACACAAAAACGGTTCGTCGATTAGCCAGTCGTAAAACACGGCGTATTCAAAATAATTTTTTCCTGTTTCAATGCTCTTTTGTTTAATTGCAAGAAGACGTTTGAAAAGTTCTTCCGGTGAAAAGCTATCCCCGTACGCACTTTTTACCGCCATAGACGGTATTGAAAAGGCGTTCGCCCCCTTTTCGATCATTTCCGCGCATTTATCGATCCAATCCGAATACGCAAACCGATCGCTCGGCAGCGACGTTTCTCTCAAAAAGCAACCCGTCGGACTGAGTCCGTGCGCAATCAACATCTCGCAATAGCGGTCGTATGCTTCTTGCGAAGCATCTTTCTCAAAATGCGCCACCTGTTCGCCGTTCACCGCAAACAGACTGCGTGGTTTTCTGCTCGGGAGCGTCGTTTCCGAAATTTCCGCTTCAACTTCTATGCGGTAAATCTCGTCGGCGGTTACCTCGAACACACCGCGGTAAGTTCCTGCCCGAAGCGTTGTTGCCGCATTCAGTTCAATATAAATTGCACCGTTTTCCCCCGCTTTTACAAAGTTCTCTCCGTGCAACACGGGAGCGTCTGCGGGAATCAGCGCGTCGGGATAATCCCCGACGGGAAATCCGTTCTTTTGCCAATTCCTGTCTACAAAAATATATTTTTCGTAAAATGCCCGAAGACATTCCGCCGGAATCAGATTGCCTTTCCCGTCGGTTAAGGGGGAAAGTACAACGGAGAAAGTGCAATCTTCTTTCGGTTTCAAAATAAGTTGTGCGCTTGCGGTGGAATTTTTCAATGCAAAAAACCGCAATTTACCCGTGTTCTCATTCGAAATAAAATTTTCTTCACGGCGGACGCGCACAAGGGAATCGGCGCATATCAGCATTTTATCTCAGCCCTGCCTTGCTTAAAGCGTTGTTCCAACGGCGGTTTCCGTTTTCCGTCCAATAGTCGATCGTCTCCTGCCAAACTGCTTGTGCCGTTAAATTTTTATCGGAGATAAACCCCGTCTCCACGCCGTAAGTTGTTGTCAAAAGCGTTACGCCGCCCCACCGTGCCAACGGAAAAGTTCCGTAATAGGGCAAGATATAGTTATTTTCGGCACGAAGCATCCTCTGCGCATCCGATTGCAACGTAAATGTTTCCTTATATTGCGTCATAAGTTGTTCGTATTTTTCGGGAGCCTTCTCTTCAAAGCTATATTGAAAACCCATACCGCCGCCGCACGTATGCTCGGCATAAATTGCACAAGCCCGATCGGTTGCAAGATAGCGCACAAAATCGATTGCGAGTTCTTTTGCGCTTGCCGCCTGCGGGATAACGGTGTTGTGTGTTGCCCCGATCGAAAATTTCAGCCCGCGAGCTTCGCGCACTTTATTAAAATCGGTTTGTGTGATCGCTTCATTAGAAGATTTCGTAGCTCCTGCGTCTACCTCTTTTATAACTTCCGACAGCATTTCGTCGCTCGTTTTGCCCGCGGCGCTTGCCGCAGCAACAATCGAAGGCGTTTTTTCGACAATGGCACTCACAACAGGCGTTCTCATCATGCTGATCACATCGTTATATCCTTCCTTCTTTAAGCCTGCGGCAAGATCCTGCATTTCATTGGAGAACCACGAACCGCTAACCATCATCAATCCGTCGCGCGTTAAAAGTCTGGTCTGCCCTGCAATAAATTCATACGTCGAAGAGGAACGATCGTAATAGCCGCGATCTTCATTATGAATATCGTGCATGATTTCAAGGCTCTTCAACCGCCCTTTCTGGCTGAATATATCAACCGAGTTGCGCGTGCCGTCCTCCGCAATGCCGTTCCAGAAATTTTTATAGCCCTGCAAACCTTCGTATTGCGCCCACCACTCGTGATACATATAATTTGTGTAAGAGACTTTCGTCGTAATAAACGAATAGGTGTGCTTATATTCCGCCTTGTTTTTTATATTTCCCTGCTTTACGTTCTCCATGAGCGTGAACATTTCGTCAGTCGTATTGGGAACGGTGAGTCCCAAATCCTCGAATAAGGATTGATTATATACAATTCCGCCTATCGAATCCGCCCAGGGAACCGAATAGTATCGGGGTTCGGCTGTGAGATTGCCGATCGGACGGTAACCCATATTATCGAGAACACTGGGCTTGAGTTTATCTTTGAAGAGGATATCCTCGCCGGGTACGGGTTGGTTATAAACGCAGTCGGTCAGATCGACAAGCGTATCCGTGCCGTAAAACGACTCCATATTCTGCGAGAAAAACAAATCAATCGTGTTACCCGCACCCTGATCGACACGGCTTTCACCAAAGTTATTTTGATCGTTTATCACGGGCTTTGCGTATTTGTAATTGGGATACTTTTCCTTCACCCAATCGAGCGTGCCGAAATCCTCCAACAGGGGTGCCACCCAATCGGTTCCATACCCAGCCTGCCAGCAATAAACCTCCAATGTCTGATCGTCGTTTGCCACTCCTCTGCCACCGCATCCGGCAAGCGCACTTACGGACACGGCAAGCACGCACGAAACGGCAGCAATTGCTCTTTTCCCTCTCATTTTAATACCATCCTTTTTTATTTCCTCGGCATTCGCCGAATTTATCCTTTTAGTCCTCCGATGGACATACTTTCCATCATTTTATTAGAAAAACACAAGAATATCGTCAATACGGGAATCATCGATACCAGAATACCCGCATAGTAAAGCGGATTCTTGCCCGTTCTAATCAGCGTGTTTTTCACAAGATACATTCCCGATGCAATTGTGGAATAACTCGGCAGATACAAAAGCGGCGTCATATAGTCGTTCCACGTTCCCACAAACGACGTGATGGCAAGCGCTACGATCATAGGCTTTGCCTGCGGAAGCATGATACGGAAAAACACCGTAAATTCTCCGCCCCCGTCGATATACACTGCCTCTGCATAGCTGTGCGGAATGTTTTTGAAAAAACCGTAATACACCATAAACGCCAACCCGCCGAAGGGAATGGTCGTCACAACGGAAAACAGCGGATTGTTGTATAGCCCCAAATCGTAAACAAGCTTAAAATATCCGCCCGTATTACCGACAACGGGCACCGTCATCGTAAAAATAATGACCGCATATATGACGTTTCTACCCGGAAACCGGAAGCGTGATAAGATGTAAGCAAACCAAGTTCCCGTTACGGTGGAAACAAGAATGGGCAACACCGATTGCCATATACTGTTAAGCGTCATGCCGATAAAAGATGTTCCATCCGAAGTCTGGATCATAGAAAAAACTTCGGTGTAATTTTCGCCCCGCCACACATCCGGAAAAGCGAACGCTTCCCCATTCGCCATATCGAGCGTAAATTCGGTGAATGGTTTAAACGAGTTGATGAACATCCAAATAAAAGGATAGAGCATGGAAACTGTATACAGCAGAAACAGCAAAAATACAATGGCAAAAATGACGCGCTCGCCCTTTGAACGGTTCTTCAAGCGGTGGCGCACTTCGCGGAGTTTCTCTTTTTGCCCGTTTCTGACTCCCGAAGCCCATGCTTTCACTGCAACCCGCGCTCTTGCAAAGAAGGATGCTTTTTCCGACTGTCCTGTCTTTTCGCTTTGATTTTCCGAAATAAGATTTGACATATCCCCCTCCTTCTCAGTATTCCACTACGGGAATTTTATCCAACAATTTCCGCACCAACAAAATAATCGGTACGCCCACAAGCGTAAAGCAAATACCCGCCGCCGATACGACGCCGTAATATCCCGAACCGCCAAGTCCGCCCATGCCGTATACCTGCGTAAAGATCCAATAGGAAATGGTCATTGTCTTATACGCCGTTGCTTCGTAAATCTCGGGCGTAAACAATAAAATCGGTCCGCTTGCAGTGAACAGTCCCGTAAGATTAAAAATCAGCATTGTGGAAAACATCGGCAAAATAAGCGGAAATACGATATGGATACATTCGCGGAAGGGTCCGCAGCCGTCAAGCTTTGCCGCCTCAATGATTTCTCCGGGAATTCTTGCAAGCGAGCCGTGAAACAAAATCATGTTGGTAAATCCCGACCATATGGTATAAATGACGATCGTCCAGGTAGCGGTCGCTGCATCACCGAGCAGCCCTTCGGGGCGCATAGGAATTCCCATTGCCTTCAAAATCGCCCCGAGCGGTCCCTGCGGCTTGATAAATTCGGCATAGACCGTTGTTAAGACAACAGCCGAAATAATGGCGGGCAAATAGAAAATGATACGGAACGTCTTGTACATGAAAATCTTTTTATAGAGGAAATAAGAAGCGACCAGATTCAGAAACAGCATTATGATTCCAACGGCAAAATAAATGAGTGTATTTCCCAAAGCGATCCCAATCGTTCCGCCCTCTCTTGTCAGTTCATCCCAAAACTGTGCAAAATTATTCAGCGTCCACTCATAAGTGCGCGGCTCCTGAAAAGCAAGCAAAAATGAATTGAAATTCACATAAAGCCAAAAGACCAAAAAACTCAGAATCGGTAAAATCAACCCTGAGACAATAAACAGTGTTCTGTTCACGTTAATCTTCCGTTTTTTGTCGGGCTTGCCGGCGTTTTCGGGTTTTACTCCTCCTTGTTCGCATACTTCATTTCCCTCTGCATTCATAACGTTTCCTCCTTATCTATTTTCATCCCTTGATTTTCGGATTTTCGTCAAACACTTGCCCGTAAGCGCGGTAAAACGTCTTTAAACTGTTAAATCCGCTTTTGTTCGCCGCTTCCGTAACCGTCATTTCGGGATTGCTTTGCAAAAGTTTGTGAACATTTCTCGCTCTGATAAGATTTACGTATGTTCTCAAATCTTCCCCGATTGCGGTACTGATTGCCCTCGATACGGTACTTTTGCTATAACCGAACGTTTTAGATAAAAGTTCCAAATCGATTTGTTCTTTGAAATGTTCGTTAATAAAACTCAAAATTTTAACGATAAGATTGTCGTTTTCGCTGTCGCTATATTCGATTCCGTAAAGCTCCGCGATCGTACCCAACAGCAGGTTGACATATCCCAAATTTTGCAAACGGTTACAAGTTTCAAAATGTTCTCCCCACTCACGAACAATCGTAAATAAAATCTTATTTTTCTCTTTATCGAACAGTTTTCGGGGAAAGCGTACTCTGCTGTTCTTTTTTCCGTACATTTCGTAAAAATTACTCAAAAATTCTGCGCCGATCACTACGGCATAGCGCGAACTCCCTTTGGATATTTCGAAATAATGCACGTCAAAACTATCAATGAATGCTATCTCTCCCGCCTCAACCTCAAACTTTTCACCATTCACACAACAAGCCAGCGAATCTTTCACGGGAAAACAAAGTTCAACCGCGCGATGATAATGCGCCATTGACGTCCATGTCAAATCGGAATCGTCTTTGTCGAAGTATATCTTTTTTTCCGCGTCGCTTTCATAGAACTGCAAAATATCCATAATATCCTCCTTGCTATCGCTACCTCGGCAATTCGACAATTTATGGCTTGATTGTATTATATCATCGCCGCCAAACGGCTTCAATGCCATATCTTCTATAATCCGTGTCAGAAATCGCCAAATAGCATCGTGAAGTATGTAAAATATTGCTTTGCTTTTTTATTGCCTTAAAGATAAAAATTTATAAAAATACCGCCCTCTTGCGAGAGCGGTATCCCTATATCATGTATCTCTTGATATTGCTACATATCGTTTCCCTATGGAAAGGTAGAGAGACACACTACGGGCGTAGTATGCTCTTTCCATAATAGATGAAAAAAGTCAACATATAAAAATAACGGCGGTTGCCGTTGTTTTTATTTTATCTTGCCGACGGTGGAGGGCGGAACTCCCGCCCACTTTTTATAGCGCAGGCTGAAATAATTCTGATCGGAAAAGCCGAGAGAAAGCGCAACCTCTTTCACGCTCTTCCCGTCCTTCAAGAGCTCTGTCGCTTTTCTCATCTTTAATTCGTTATAATACTTCATTGCCCCGTGCCCCGTGTACTTCTTCACCGTCTTTTCGAGCGCGGGCACGCTCATGCCGCATTGCTTTGCAAGAAAGTCCGCCGCCATCTCCCTTTCCAAATTCTTTTCCATCACCGAAACGATATGATAGTAATTCTCGCCGCTGCGGCTGTGCGCCTGTTCCGTGCGTCCGTTTCCCGTATCCAAAACCGAAAGCAAAAATATTTCCAACCTCCGAACGATCTTTTCCGCCTCCGCTTGCGAGCGCGCCCCCTTCACGTTGATATCCTCCAAAACAAACGCCCGCTCCGCCGCAGAATACAACGCCTTTATCTCCTCTATTTGTTCGCGCATGAGCGCGTAAATTCTGTCCTGTATTTCGGGAAACTTCTCCGCACGAAAGGAAAAAATGAGAATTTCGGGCGAGCTGCCGTAGTCCGACCATATCGCGTGAAATTCTGCGGGCGGATACAAGATCATCTGTCCTGCCGAAAGCGTATAGACGTTCTTCCCCGCCGTGATCCCTGCCTTTCCGTCAAGCACGCAGACGACCTCGTAAAAATCGTGGCTTTCGCCTTGAAAGGTAAAATCCAAAGAATAGGTTTTGCGGAAAAACGTAAACAGCGATCTCAACCGCACCGTTTCTTTCACGGGGCACTCCCCGTAACCTGCAAAGTTCATTCTTCTCTCCTTTTGTATCGGATATTATAGATAAACGATAAAATATAGCATATCTATATATTTTTTAATATGATATAATCATAGCAAATCTATCACAGGAAGTCAACAGGAGAAAGAAAAATGATACAAAAAACAACGCTCGTCGTGATGGCGGCGGGCATGGGCAGCCGCTTCGGCGGACTCAAACAAGCCGAACCGGTCACCGAGGACGGCAAAGCCATTCTCGACTTTACCGTGTACGACGCAAAGAAGGCGGGTTTTAATAAAGCCGTGTTCATTCTCCGCGAGGATATGCAGGAGGATTTCAAGCGGCTTGTCGGCAACCGCCCGATATCTTCGAGCTCTTGGAAGTTGAATACAAAAAATTCTTGCAGACGGCGAACCTCATGAAGGACGAGTTCTTTATTCCGAGCGTGATTTCAAAGGCAATCGAAACAAACAAGGCAAGTGTGCGCGTGTATCAAAACGCAGACAAGTGGTACGGCATCACCTACCGCGAGGACTTGCAGGAAGTGAAAGACGCAATAGGAGGATATATCCGTGACGGACTATACAAAAACTTATAAACCCGTAGCCGAACAGTTCAAAATCGAAGGCGCAGTGCAGAGCGTTGCTCCCTACGGCGAAGGACACATCAATTTAACGCTTCTCGTGACGACCGACAAAAAGCGGTATATTCTGCAAAAGATGAACACGCGCGTATTCCCCGATTCGGACGCACTCATGAAAAACATCTGCGCAGTCACGGAATATCTGAAAGGCTGCGGCGCGGAAACGCTCGACGTTATCCCCACCATTACGGGAGAAAAATACCTGCGCGGCGAAGATAACTTCCGTATGTACGCCTTTATCGAAAACACCGTCACCTACCAGCTGGCAACGGACAAAGACGTGTTCGAGGAATCGGGCAGAGCGTTCGGGCAGTTCCAAAATCTGCTTGCCTCGTTCGACGCTTCCGTGTTGAGCGAAACCATTCCGCAATTTCACGACACGCCCAAGCGCTACCGCGATTTTTGCGCCGCGCTCGAAAAGGACGGGTTCGACCGCGCGAAACTGTGCCGTCCCGAAACCGAATTCTTGCTTGCGCACAAGGATACCCTATCCAAAATCGCGGACGGGCTGAAAGACGGCTCCGTTCCCCTGCGTGTAACGCATAATGATACCAAGCTCAACAATATTTTAATGGATGCCGAAACGCATAAAGCCCGCGCCGTCATTGACCTCGACACCGTGATGCCTGGATCCATGCTCTACGACTTCGGCGATTCCATCCGCTTCGGCGCGTCCACCGCCGCCGAGGACGAAACGGATTTGAGCAAAGTGCATTTCAGCTTGACGCTTTTCGAGGCGTATGCGCGCGGTTATTTGAGCGCGGTGAAAGACAGCATTACGGAAAAAGAGCTTGCACTTCTCCCCTACGGCGCGTATCTCATGACGATCGAATGCGGGATGCGCTTTTTAACCGACTACCTTTTAGGAAACGTCTATTTTGCGACGAAATACGAGGAGCACAACCTCGTGCGGTGCCGTACGCAATTCGCGCTTGCAAAGCAAATGGAAGAACGCTTTGAGGAAACGGGCGAAATCGTACGAAACATCATGCACAATGTTTGAAAAGTAACCCACCAGCTTAGCTGGTGGTTCTTCATTATACTTCGCCTGCGGCTCGTGCCGCCAAAGGCGGAGCGGGCATAGCCCTTGACTACTAGCTCGTGCGCCACGCGCACATAGAACGACATGCCAGTCAGCGCGTCTGTTACTTGCTACCCGTAAACGGGTCGTCTTTCTGCCTTCCCCCTTGGGGGAAGGTGACAGGCGAACGTGTGAGCCTGTCGGA
>CAJFFP010000003.1 GCA_904373325.1 Candidatus Gallimonas merdigallinarum | reverse complement strand
ACTTGCGTTCGTTGCCGAACTTATCAAAGGCGAACCGACCGACAAAGAGTACCAGCGCAAAATTATTGATAATCTTGTGTTTATGGTCTATGTCTATGACAATGAAATTATAACCTATCTGAATTTTTGCGTTGACAAAACCATTGAGCGCGTGCGGCTTGACGAAACAAATGCGGCAATAGAGAGCTTGAAAAATGTTCAAACTCTTTCCCCGCTACTCCACCACCCAAAGGCACCGCGGAAGCGGTGCTTTTTGTTGTGTGCCATGCATACGATTTTGATGAGTTCAAAGCGGCTTCTTATTTTTCAGAACTGCAATTCAGTGGTTTATTCATGTTTTTTTGAATTTGTATAGTAAGTCAAAGTTTGTTTTTACCATAAAATGAAATTATTTGACTTATGTTGTTTTAGGTGTTACAATATAAATAAAAATTCTGGGGATAAAGTATGTTTTTCGCGTTTGATGAAAATCAGCAAAAAGTAAATGTGAACAATGCAACAAAGGATCATCAATATTTTTGTCCAATTTGCGGCGAATGTCTGTCCATTCGTGCAATAGATTCTTTGGCGATGAAAACTCATTTTGCCCATAAGCGCGGGACAATGTGTGATGATTGGGATCATGATATGAGCGAGTGGCATTTTTCTTGGCAGGAGAAATTTCCGGAAGAATGCAGGGAAGTCGTTGTTGAGTACAATGGCGTTAAGCATCGAGCGGATATTTTAATCAATAACACTGTTATTGAATTTCAACATAGCCCAATTACAGCCGAAGAAATAAAAAGACGTAATGATTTCTATATAGCTTGCGGCTATAATGTCGTATGGGTATTTGATGCAACCAATCAAATCAAAAATAGGGCAGGCGGAGCAATTGACCCAATGCAATGCAGGGACAATGATTTATGCTGGAAGAGAGCAAAGCGGCAGTTTGTTCAGGGAATAATATCATCAAAAGTTAAAGTATTTTTACAATATAAGACTTGTATATCGAACAGCAATGTTCCTAATCAGGAATTTGATATTATGTTATTGCTTCAAAAAATAACTCCAAAAGATTTTACTTTTTATAAAACAATTACTCCCGATATTTTTTTGAAACAATATAGACAATCAAATATGCAACCAAGTAAACCACAACAGTATAGGTTAACATTACAAATAACAAGATCCCGTTCATTCAACAGACGTCGTTGGAGGCAATAACGATTATCAGAACATTTCCATCATCCAAACGCGCCGCGGCAGTCAGCCGCGGCGCAGACCTGTTTTTAACGACCGCCGCGCCGCCCATCGGGCGGCGCGGCGTTTCAATATGATTTCCGAATAAGTTTATTTCCGAATGTGTTTCGGATTTTTTAATATCTTGTCCGGATTGTCTTTCTGGGGCAGGCTTCGGCGCATTTGCCGCAGTTCACGCACTTGTTATAGTCGATGACGGGGAGATTGTCCTGCATGGTGATCGCGCCTTCCGGACACGTTCTGGCGCATTTGCCGCACCCGATGCACCCGTATGCGCACGCGTCCATGACGGCTTTGCCGCGCTCGTGCGAGGAGCACGCAACGTAGACCTTTGCGTCGGCTGGAATGCGCGCGAACAGCCCTTTGGGGCAGGCGAGCATACACGCGCCGCAAGAAATACATTTATCGGGATCGACGTCCGCCTTTTCGTCTGCAATGCAGATCGCGTTTTCGGGGCAGACGCGCGCGCAGTTTCCGTCTCCGAGACAGCCGTACTTGCACACTTTGCGTCCGCCTGAGAGCTTTGCCTCTTCCGCGCAGTTTTCCGCGCCGCAGTAGGTGAACGCGTCCTTCGCGTTTTTGCCGCCCGAGCAGCGGCATACGCTCACGGTGGGCTTGGACTGCGTGAAGGGGATACCGAGCGTTTCGGCGATGATCGCCTTCTGAGCGGATTCCGTCACGTGGCAGTCGGAGAGATTTGCCTCGCCCTTCGCGAGCTTCTCTGCAAATCCCGCGCAGCCCGTACAGCCGCAGCCGCCGCAGTTCGCGCCCGCGAGGTGAGAGAGGATATTTTCGACCTTTTCGTCGGCGTTCGTCTTGCAGAATTTTGCCACGAGCAGGATACAGACGGTGAGGAGCAGCGCGATCGCGGCGAAGATCCCCAAAACGATGCCGACCTGCGCCCAATTGACGGACGCTAAAATCATATCAACCATATGCGCGCCTCCTTAAAGCAGGGCAAAGACGTAGAACGCCATTGCCATAAAACTTGCCGCCACCATCGTGATGGGGAAGCCCTTCATGCACTTTGCCACGGGAAGTTTTTCCATTTTCTCGCGGACGCCGCCCATCAGCACCATTGCGAGGGTGAAGCCGATCCCTGCGCAGAGCGCGTACAGGAGCGCGAACCCGAGATTCATCGAAATTCCTTCCGCCGCGCCCGAGACGACGGCTGAAAGGTCGTTCACGAGCAGGAGTTCCGCAACGCCCAGAATGGCGCAGTTCGTCGTGATGAGGGGCAGATAGATGCCCATCGAGCGGTAGAGCGCGGGCGAGAGCTTTTCGATGATCTTTTCCAGCATCTGCACGAGCGCCGCGATGACGAAGATGAAGAAGATGATTTCAAGGTATTCGATCCCGAGCGGCACCATCACATACATATAGAGCGGCCACGTGACGAGCGTTGCGAGGATCATGACGAGCGTCACGGCGATACCCATCGAGAGGGCGCTGTTCGTCTTTTTGGAGACGCCGAGGAAGGGGCAGATGCCGAGGAACTTTACAAGGATAAAGTTCTGCGAGAACACGGCGGAGATGACGATGAGAAGAATGGTTGCAGCCATGTTATTTCACCTCCGTCTCTTCCGCTTTTTCCACGGGCGGGAGCGGCTGATCGCCTGCCGGCACGCGAAGCTGCCTTGCCTGTTTCATGCGCTTTGCCTGATCGATCTGATTGGTGATGAGCACGAAGAGGGCGATGCAGATGCCGTAGACGAAGAACGCGCCCGCGGCGTTCGTGAAGAATCCGATTTTGAAGTCCATGACCTGAATGCCGAAGAAGGAGCCGCTGCCCAGAAATTCGCGGATGATTCCGATGAACGTGAGCGCGCAGGTCAGCCCGAGCCCCGTAAAGATGCCGTCGATCGCGCTGTCGAGAACGGGCTGCTTGCTCGCGAACGCTTCCGCGCGCCCCAGAATAACGCAGTTGACGACGATGAGCGGCAGGAATACGCCCATGGAGTCGTACAGGTCAGGAATATACTTTTCCAGCACCATTCTGAGGAGGGTTACCATCGTCGCGATGATCACGACGAACGCGGGAATGCGCACGGTGTTCGGGATTACTTTCCGCAAAAGGGAAATAATGACGTTACTGAATAGCAAAACGACGGTGACGGAAAGCCCCATGCCGAAGCTGTTGACGGCGGAGGTGGACATTCCGAGCGTCGCGCAGGTGCCGAGCACGAGTTTGAACGTCGCGTTGTTCGTGATAAGTCCGTCGTAGGCGATCTTGCCGTATCTCTTCATTTTCGTATTCATGCTTCGCCTCCCATAAAGACGGTGCGGAAACACGCCAGCGCAGTATTGACGGCGTTGCAGGCGGCGTTGGAAGACCCGCTCGCGCCTGTCGCGATGTTGTAGATATCGTCCGAACCCGCGGTCGTCGTGAAGTAACCGCCTTCCGCAACGAGCGCGTCCTGTTCGGCAAACGCCGCATAAAAGCGGTCGGTGAGGGTCCCGATGTAACTCTGCCCTTCGTTGGAATCGTAGACGACCTTTTCAATGCCCGTGAGAGCGAGGTTTCCTTCCTCGCGCGTACCCGTGCAGGTGACGATCGTCCAGACCGTCACGGTGCCGTTGGAATATCCGCCTTCGCCCGTCGTCTGGAACAGATAGTTCCCGTCGTCGTGTATATAGTAGACGGCGTCCACCGTGCCGTATGTGTAACTGCGCTCCTCGTCGGTGAGTTCGATCTCCTCCGCGGTGACTTCTTTGCCGTAGATTTTGGAAAGCGACCGCGCCAGCCGCTCTTCATCGGAGATATAGAGCAGATCGTTGCAGATCGCCAGAAGCGCGCCCGCCACCAACACGATGGCGATGAGGACGGCAAGGCTCTTGAACGCGTTGCTTTCGAAAAATGCTTTGACCGTCATTTGTTCGCCTCCTTTGTCTTTTTGCGGCGCACATAGCCGAAGGGACGGGGCTTGATTGCAAGATCGATGAGAAAGACGAGGAAGTTCATCAGAAGAATGCAGAAGGAGACTACTTCGATGCCCGTCGCCTTTCTCAGTCCCGCCGTCAGAAGCCCGAGCGCGATAAAGTAAATGATATTGCCGAGCTTGGACTTGGGCGAAGTCACGTAGTCCGTCGCCATGAAGATCGCGCCGAGGAAGAGCCCGCCCGAGAGAATGGAGGGGAGGAAATAGCCGAAGTCAAACCCTTCGAGCGCGACGGCAAACAGCCCCGTCACGCCGATATAGAGAACGGGCAGATACCATTTGATCACGCCGCGCACGCACAGGTAGAGATACCCGACGAGCAGCGCGAGTTTGCACGTTTCGCCGATGCAGCCCGCAACGCCCGTGCCGAGGAAGAGGTCGAGGTTGGAGAGCAGCGCGTTTCCGTTCAGAAGATTGCCGAGCTGCGTCGCTCCCGTGGAGAGCGCGTCGGAAACGCTTGCGCCCGTGCTCGCCCCCGTGGTGAGCGAAAGGTTGTAATCGAGAAGGGGCATAAAGTTCGCCGCGGGGTAGACGGTCATCGCCGTAAAGGAGATAAAGAGGAAGATGCGCCCCGTAATGGCGGGGTTGACGATGTTCTTTCCCGTGCCGCCGAAGAGCATCTTTACGACGGCGACGGCGAAAACCGCGCCCAGAACGGGCATATACAGCGCGTCGGGCGAGGCGGGCAGGCAGAGCGCCAGCAAAAGCCCCGTCACGAGCGACGTAAAGTCGAACCCTTTTACAAAGCCGCGCAGCGTCTCTTTGCCGTTCCGCCAGATCTTATGCTCCACAATGTACCACACAAATTCGGTGAGCGCCGCGCTGAATACGGAGAGCAGCACCGTGACCGCCGCCGCCCAGCCGAAGAACACGATGCCCGCAACGGTTGCGGGAAGGAGCGCAATGAGCACGTCCAGCATAATGTGCTTCGTCGTGCGCGGGGAACGGATATGGGGCGCGGAAGATACAACAAGATTCATGCTTTTTTCCTCCGTAAATTCTCTTTCGCCGTCTTGATCGCCTGCGCAAGCGGTCTGCGCGCGGGGCAGATATAGGAGCACGCGCCGCATTCGATGCAGCTCAGAACCCCGCCGTATTTGTCCGCGTTTTCATATTCCGCCGCGTTCGTGTAAAATTCCGTCTGCATGGGCATGAGTTTCATGGGGCATACGTCCGCGCACTTGCCGCAGTTGATGCAGTTGGTGGGCGGGTCGGTGTTCGTCTCCTCCTTCGTGAGGAACAAAAAGCCGCCCGTCGTCTTGGTGACCACGCTGTCGCTCCCCGTGAGCGCCGCGCCCGTCATCGGACCGCCCGCCACGAATTTCACCGCGTCCTTTACGCCGCCGCACGCCTCCGCGAGCCGCGACAGGGGCGTGCCGATGGGGCAGAGGAGGTTTTTCGGCTGCGCGATGCCTGCGCCCGAAACGGTGACGATGCGCTCGATGAGCGGTTTGCCAAGCTCCACCGCCTCGCACACGGCAAACGCCGTCGCCGCGTTCTGCACGATCACGCCCGCGTCGGCGGGGAGTTTCCCGAGCGGCACTTTCCGCCCCGTGCAGCAGTAAATGAGCTGTTTTTCCGCGCCCATCGGGTACTGTTTTTTGAGGGAGACGACGGCAAGGTCGGTCTCTTCAAACGCGGCGATGGCGGCGGGCTTGTTCCGTTCGATGGCAATGACGACGTTGTCAACACCCAAAGCCTTCGCCATATAGTGCGCGCCGCGCACGATCTCCTCGCGGCGGTGTTTCATCAGCACGTCGTCGCAGGTGAGGTAGGGTTCGCACTCCGCGCCGTTGATGATGAGGGTATCGACCTTCGCGGACGGTCTGAGTTTGACGTGCGACGGGAATCCCGCGCCGCCCATGCCCACGATGCCGCCCGCCGCAATGCGCTCGCAGATCTCCTCCGCCGTCGGATCGGAAAGGGGCGGAAGATAGGCTTCCTCCTGCGTTTCGCCCGGAGCGATGACGATATGCACGCACGTTCCGCCCCGTCCGTCGGGGCGTTCCTCCACGGCTCTGACTTCTCCCGCCACGCTCGCATGGACGTTGGCGGAGACGGTTCCCGCAGCTCTTCCGATGAGTTCTCCCTTTTTCACCGTCTGGCCGACGGCGACCGCCGCTTCCGCGGGCGCGCCGACGTGCTGACGGAGCGGGATCGCCACTTCGCCCGCCGTTTCCAACCGTTCGGCGGGGAGCTGCTCGGTGGGTGACTTGTGTCCCGCGAGCTTTACGCCGCGGAAGAACGGTCTGCCCTTGATCGCTTTCACGCTGATTCCTCCTTTTTCTTTCCGCTTTCCGCAAAAAACCGCGCGGGAAGCGCTTTCATCGTCCATATGACGACGAGCCCGACGACCGCGCCCGCGCCTGCGCCCATCAGACAGAGATAGGGCGCGTACGCAAGGAGCAGCATGGTTCCCGTCAGTCCGCAATAGACGAACAACTGTACCATATTGTGCACGATCGCGCCCGCCACCGAGATCGCAAGAAAACTGACGTGGGGGAGCGCGAAGAGGAGAACGCGGGTGATAACCGTCGAAAGGACGCCTGCCGTCATGCTGTAAAGGAGCATCGAGAGGTTTCCCGCAAAAAGACTGCCCAGAAAGGTGCGCACCAGAACGACGGCGAGCGCCTCGGGTAGCCCGTAAAGGAGCAGAGCGAGCAGAGAGAAGATATTGGCAAAGCCGAGTTTCGCGCCCGGCAAAAAGGGCATGGGAATCAGGCTTTCCAGCAAGAACGCCGCAAGCCCCAGCCCCGTCAGAATGCCGAGCACGGCGATCTTCCGCCCCGCGCTCCTTGTACGGTTTTTCTCCATATATGCAGTATTATAATTTTGTCGCGCGGGAAAGTCAATTAAATGGGCGGCGCGCACGGCAAAACTTCCTTCGCAAAAACAAAAGGCGGCTATAACCGCGGCATATAGCGGATAAATTTCCCGCTGTCAACCGAAACGAACATTTTGCGTTTGCGGCGATTGGTTGAACGGGCGGAAAATGCGTGCTATAATCGTATTATCGTAAAATAAAGGAGAAATTGTATGATCGTTCAGACCGAATTGCTCGCGCGCAACCTTGCCGCCCTCCGCCGCGCGAACGGGTTTACGCTGGAAGAGGTCGCCGTGCGCGTCGGCACAACGCGTCAGGCGGTCGGAAAATGGGAGCTTGGCGAAAGCCTGCCCGATCTGCCGCATACCGCCGCGCTCGCCGAACTGTACGGCGTAACGGTGGACGCGCTCATCTCGCACGACGAATCGACGCTTGGCTATCCCGTTCCGCCCAAGGGAAAACACATTTTCGGCATTGTCACGGTCGGGGAGCGCGGGGAGATCGTTCTTCCCGAACGCGCGCGGGAGATATTCGGTCTGCAACGGGGTTCGCAGCTCGTCGTACTCGGCAACGAAACGGCGGGCGAACGCGGCATTGCGCTCGTGGAGAGCGAACTCATGTTTTCGTACGCGGAAAAAATTATGAAGCAGGCGGGGAAAGAGGAATGAACGCGCTGGAAGTGTGCGGACTGAATAAAAAATACCCCGCTTTTTCGCTCGAAAGCGTCTCGTTCTGCGTGAAAAGGGGCAGGATCGCGGGCTTTCTCGGGCGAAACGGCGCGGGCAAGAGCACGACGATGAAGGCGATCGCGGGACTTGTCTGCGCGGACAGCGGGAGCGTGCGCATCTTCGGAGAGGAACGGCAGGCGGGCGGCGGACTGCCCGCGTCCGTCGGCGTCCTGTTCGGCGGCGCGGAGTTTTATTCCCGCCGCAGGCTGGGGTCGGTCGCCTCCGTCTTTGCCCGCTTTTATCCGCAGTGGAACGAAGCCCGTTACCGCCGCCTGCTCGGGCAGTTCTCGCTCGACGAGCGCAAACGCGTATGCGAACTTTCCAACGGCATGAAGGTGAAATTTCAGCTCGCGCTCGCCTGCTCGCACGGCGCGGAACTGCTCGTTCTGGACGAGCCGACGAGCGGGCTTGACCCCGTCTCGCGCGCCGAAGTGCATTCGATGCTGCGCGCGTTCGCGCACGAAGAGGGCGGCGCGGTACTGTATTCCACGCAGATCGTCGCCGACCTTGAAAAGTGCGCCGACGACGTAATTTATATCCGTGGCGGAAGAATCGTCCGCGCCGACGAAAAGGGGGCGTTTCTGCGCGCCTACGCGCAATCGGACGGTACCATGCCCGCGCTGGAAGAGATTTTTCTCCAAGAGGAGGGCGTCTGTGAAGGCTTTGCTCTGTAAGGAACTGCGCCTTGCCGCGCACCCAACGCTCTTTCTCTTTACCGCGTTCGGCGCGCTCGTCCTCGTGCCGGATTATCCGTACAGCGCGGTCTTTCTGTTCGGCTGTCTCGCCTGTATGATCACGTTCCAATACGGGCGGGAAACGAACGACGTTCTCTTTTCCGCGCTCCTGCCCGTCACGCGCGGGCAGATCGTGGCGGCGCGCCTTTTCACGGTGTGCGCGATGCAGCTTTGTCAGCTCGTGCTCTCTCTTCCGTTCGCCTTCCTGCGCGTGCGGCTGTTCCCGCAGGGAAACGCGGTCGGCATTGAGGCAAACGCCGCCTTTTACGGGTGTATGCTGCTTGCGTACGCGCTCTTCAATCTCGTCTATTTCGCCGAATTTTACCGCGCGGCGTATCGGGCGGGCGCGGCGTTTTTCAAGGCGTTTCTGCCCGTTCTCGTTGTGATCGCCGCCATGGAGACGTGCGCGCACCTTCCCGCAACTGCCTTTATGGACGGCGTTTCCGCCGACGCGCTCGTAAGACAGCTTCCCGTGACGGCGGCGGGGCTTGCGGCGTATCTCGCGTGCAATCCGCTCGCGTGGGCGATCGGAACAAAACGCTTTCGGCGCGTCGATCTGTAACCCGCTTGACAGGCGCGCGGCGTTTGTGTTATACTTGCGCCATGCAGACGATATATGACGTGATCGTTGTGGGCGGCGGCATCGCAGGCTATACTGCCGCGCTCACCTTAAAGAGTTTGAGAAGAAACTGCCTCTGGCTCGGGACGGAACCCTTCGGCGAAAAACTGACCAAGGCGGAGTACGTGCGCAATTTTCCCACCCTCGTGGGGGACGGGAAGCTGTTCGCCGCGCGCCTTTCCGAGCAGATGGCGCATGAGGGCGTCGTCTTTACCAAGGGCAGGGCGGACGGCATTTACGCGGGCGATCCGTTCACCGTGACGGCAGGGAGCGAACTGTATCAGGGCAGAGCCGTCATTCTCGCCACGGGCGTGGAGACGGCGGGCGCAGTCCGCGGCGAACGCGATTTTGTGGGGCGCGGCGTGAGCTATTGCGCCGTGTGCGACGGCGCGCTGTACAAGGGCAAGACGATCGCCGCCGTCGTCGGCGCGGAGAAATTCGCCGAGGAGGTGGAATACCTTGCCGGCTTTGCCGAGACGGTACACGCGTTCTGCCTCTATCCGAACGCCGCGTTCAAGGCGGAGAACGTCGTCGTCCATGCGGAAAAGCCGCTTGCCGTGGCGGGCGGTCTGCGCGTGGAAAAGCTGATTTTAAAAGAGGGCGAACTTGCCGTGAGCGGGGTGTTCTTCCTGAAAAACTCCGCGCCGCCCGCCGCGCTCGTGGGCGGATTGGAGACGGAGGGCGACGCCGTGAAGGTCGCGCGCGACTGCTCCACGAACATTGCGGGGCTGTTTGCCGCGGGCGACGTGACGGGCAGACCGTACCAATACGCGAAGGCGGCGGGCGAGGGGCTTGTCGCGGCGTATTCCGCGCACGCGTATCTCGGCGGGGCGGCAAAATGAGCTTTTCCGAGATCGAGCGCTCGATCATCAAAAAATACCGCAAGGAACTGTGGTGTCCGTTCATCAAGAGCGTGAAACGGTACGAACTCGTCCGCGAAGGGGATAAGATCGCCGTGTGCATTTCGGGCGGGAAGGATTCCTTTCTGCTCGCAAAGTGTATGCAGGAACTGCAACGGCACGGCGAAGCGCCGTTCTCGTTGGAATTTATCGTGATGGACCCCGGGTACGCGCCGCAGAACCGCGCGCTCATCGAAGAGAACGCCGCGCGCCTCGGCGTACCCGTGCGTATCTTTGAGAGCGATATTTTCGCCGTCGTTGACAGCGTGGGAACGGGGTCGCCCTGCTACCTGTGCGCGCGGATGCGCCGCGGGTTTTTATATGAATTTGCCAAAAAATGCGGCTGCAACAAGATCGCGCTCGGGCATCATTTCGACGACGTCGTCGGCACGACGCTTTTGAGTATGTTCTACGGCGCGGAGATCAAGACGATGATGCCCAAACTCCGTTCCACGAGCCACGAGGGCATGGAACTGATCCGCCCGCTGTACGCCGTGCGCGAGCGCGACGTTGTGGCGTGGGCGGAGTACAACGGTCTGAAATTTTTAAACTGCGCCTGCCGCTTTACCGAGCGCGTTGCCGATAAAGAGGAGGAGAGCAAGCGGCGCGAAATGAAACAGCTCGTCGCGCAGCTGGAAAAAACCAACCCCGCGGCGGCGGATAACGTGTTCCGCAGCCTGCACAACGTGGCGCTCGACTGCATCGTCGGCTGGCGCAAGGGCGGAAAACGCGGGAATTTCCTCGACGAATATTAAAAAAATCGGCCTTCTTTTCAGAAAATCAGCCCTTTCCCCTTGCAGGACGGGGCAAAATGTTATATAATAGATACATAAGCCGCGCGTTGGCGGCGGGGAGGCAGGGTATGACGTTGCGGGCGTTACAGGAATATCTCGACGTCGTAAAATGGAAAGACAGCGAGAAGATCAGAGCCGATATGTGCGGGAGATACGCTCGCTGCCGCTACTGTACGCGTACGGAGGATTATCCCTGCGCGCGGGCGCATAACCGCCTTGCCGAAATGCAGGCTTCTCCCGTGCCCGACCGTATTCCCGAGTGGCTCCTGCCCGAACCGCCCGTCAAGGAAAAATTCGGCGCGGAGATCGCCTCGGATGAGGAGCCGCGCGAACTTCCCGCGAAATCGGCGGGAAAAGCGACGACCGAATCGCGCGCCGCAAAGCCTGTTTCGGACGGGGCGGAAACGCAGACTTCTGCGGACGAAGCTCCCGCACCCGCGGAGGAACTGCCTGCGGCGCAGCCTGAAACGGCAGAATCCGAAACGGAGCTGACCGAGGCTGTGCGGGAAACGGCGCAGCCCGAAGAGCCGCGCCTTCCGGAGCGTCCGCGCCCGCACGTGATCATGCGCGGCGTAAAAGGGGAGACGCGCGTCTGCGTGCTCCGCAGAAAGCCCGCGGCGGACGCCGCGGCGGAACAGAGCGAACATAACTCCGTCGGGTGATTTTTCACGCCGGACGGGCGTATGGATAAATACGCAATAATATATGGAATAAACGGGGATTTCCCCGTCGTAAAGGAGGTATAAGGTAATTTCCTATTTATGGACAGTCGATGTATCTGGCTGTTGGTCGCGCTCGTGGTGTTGATTGCGCTTTCAGGGTATTTCAGCGCAATGGAGACGGCTTACACGAGCTTTTCCGCTGTGCGTATGCGCCGAATGGCGCGCACAAAAAAATCCGCGCGTCTCGCGTTTGCGCTGAGCGCGGACTACAACAGGGTGCTTTCCACGCTGCTGATCGCGGATAACATTGTCAATATCGCTTCGGCAAGTATCGGTACGCTTATTTTCACTTCGCTGATGGGCGAACAGATCGGTCCGACGGTCTCCACCGTCGTGCTCACGATCGTCGTGCTCATCTTCGGCGAGATCACGCCCAAGGTGCTTGCCAAGCGTCTGCCGGAAACGTTTGCCTGCGTTTCGGCGTATCCGCTCCGCTTTCTCGTCAGCCTCTTCCTGCCGCTGAGTTTTCTGTTCGGCTTATGGAAGAAGTTTATTTTTTGCCTTTTCAGGCTGGGGAAGAAAGAACCCAAGTTCACCGAAGAGGAGTTCGGGATGCTCGTTTCGGATATCCGCGCGGGCGGCGTTCTCAACGATACCGAACACGAACTCATTCAGCGCACCCTCCGCTACGACGATCTTCTCGTCAAAGACTGCATGGTCCCGCTCGATCGCATGGTCATGGTGGAGTCGCGCGCAAACGACAGGCTGGTCTTTCACATCTTCCGCGAAACAAATTTTTCGCGTCTGCCCGTCTATAAGGGTACGAAGCCCAACGTTATCGGCGTGCTGTACCGCGCCGACTTCTACGAAAATATGCTTGCGGGCAGGCGCGACTTTGACAACCTGATCCGCCCCGTCTCCTTTACGGAGGAGGACGAAAAGGTCCCCGCGCTCATGAAGCGGATGCAGGCGGGCAGGGAGCACATCATGATCGTCGGTTCGGAGGGCGACGCGGTGGGACTGATCACGCGCGAGGATATGATCGAAGAACTCCTCGGCGACGTGGACGACAAATACGACTTAACGCCCGTCACCGCGCCCGCCGCGCCCGCGTCGGAAGGAGGTGCGGTATGAAAACCGGACTTGTGATCGCGCTCGTCGTTCTCGTGATTTTCTCGGGATTTTTCAGCGCCACCGAGACGGCTTATACGAGCTTTTCTTCCGTCCGTATGCGCCGCTTCGCGCAGAAAAAACGCTCGGCGCGCCTTGCGCTCAGGCTCAGCGAGGACTATAACCGCGTTTTAACGACGCTGCTCATCGGAAATAATATCGTCAATCTCACTGCGTCCACCATCGGAACGCTGCTCTTTGTCGCGCTGCTCGGCGAGGGATTGGGCGCGACGGTCTCGACCGTCGTCATCACCGTCGTGGTGCTCATCTTCGGCGAGATCACGCCCAAGACGCTCGCAAAGGAGATCCCCGAGCGGTTCGCCTGCTTTGCGGCGTATCCGATCATGGCGTTCACATATCTGTTCCTGCCGCTGAGCTTTCTGTTCGGGCTGTGGAAGAAACTCGTGTTCCGCATCTTCCGCCTGAATAAGGAAGAACCCGCGCTCACGGAGGCGGAATTCAAGATGCTCGTGACCGACGTCCGCGAGGACGGCGTCCTCAACGAGACCGAGCACGAACTCATCAACCGTACGCTGCGCTACGACGAGCTGCACGTCGGCTCGTGTATGATTCCGCTCGACCGCGTCGTCTGCGTGGACGTCCGCGAAAATTACCGCCGCGTGTATAAGTTCTTCCGCGAGACGAACTTCTCGCGCCTGCCCGTCTACGAGGGCAGAAAGGAAAACGTGGTCGGGATCCTGTACCGCGCGGATTTTTACGAAAACCTGCTCGCGGGGCATAAGGACTTTGCGCCGCTCATCCGCCCCGTCTCCTATACGGAGGAGGGGGAAAAGGTCTCCGCGCTCATGCAGCGGATGCAGAAGGCGCGCGAACACATGATGATGGTCGGCGAGGAAGGTCACGCGCGCGGACTTATTACGCGCGAAGACATGATCGAAGAACTCCTCGGCGACGTCGACGACAAATACGATTTAACGCCCGTCACCGCTCCGCTCAATCCCGTCGTTCCGGAAGCGGAAGAGGAGACGGAGGAAGAATAACGCCCTGCTCGGGCGCGAGGTGGCTATGCAGATACTCATTCCCGCGGCGGCGGGCGTGGAGGCTTCCGTCAAGCGGCAGCTTCGTTCCATGGGATACGGCGACTGTCCCGCCGTGCAGGGGAGGGTCTCCCTTGCGGGCGATTGGGCGGATGTCGCCCGTCTGAACGTGCAGCTCCGCGCGGGCGAACGCGTGCTTCTCGTCCTCTCCCGCTTTCCCGCGCCCGATTTCGACGCGCTCTTTGAAGGCGTTTCCGCCATCGCGTGGGAGGAATTCTGTTCCCCGCATTCGCAGATCATGATGGACGGGAAGTGCTATGCAAGTACGCTGATGGCGGTCAAGGCGGCGGGCGGCGTCGTCAAAAAGGCGATCGTCGAGCGGCTGAAAAACAGGCTCGGGGTGCACACGCTGGACGAGTGCGGCGAGCGCGTCGTCGTCAACTTCGATATTTACGAAAACGTTGCGACCGTCTCGCTCGACACTTCGGGCGACGGACTGCACAAGCGGGGTTACCGCGTGCGGACGTACGACGCGCCCCTGCGCGAAACGACCGCCGCGGCAATGGTGGAAAGTTCCTTTTTCCGCGCGGGGAAGCCGTTTGCCGACGTGTTCTGCGGCAGCGGCACCATCCCCGTCGAGGCGGCGCTGTATATGCGCAGGATCGCGCCCGGGAAACTGCGCGGCTTCGACTTTGAAAAGTGGAAGTGCGCGCCGCGCGACGCGCTCGCACGCGCACGCGAGGAGGCGGCGGACGGCGAAGTCAGAGGTCCGCTCCCGCAGCTCGAAGCGTCGGATATTTCTCCGCGCGCAGTGGAGCTTGCCCGCTTTCATGCGGCGCGTGCGGGCGTCGGAGGGGACATCCGTTTTTCCGTGCGCGATATGCGCGCGTTCACCTCGTCCGAGCCGTTCGGCGTCATCATCTCCAACCCGCCGTACGGCGAACGGTTGAAGGAAGAGGGGCTTTCCGCGCTCTACCGCGACTTCGGGCGGATGTACCGCGCGCTTCCCGATTGGAGCTGCGTGTTCCTCTCCTCCTATGTCAACGCAGAGCGCGCGTTCGGCGGAAATGTTAATAAAAAGCGACGCATCTGTAACGCGAAATTAACCTGCACGCTGTTTACATATGCCGGTAAAAAGCCCGAAAACGATAACTCAAAAAAAATATCATGAAGATATTGTGAATATCTTCAAAAATTGCGTCGAATAAGTTGACATTTCCATTATTTCTGTTATAATGATGGTAAGTTGGGATTGCCAAAAAGCAACAAAATGATTTCAGAAGGAGTGTAGGTTTTATGGAAATCAACGAGTATCTTGTTAAATTCTTCCAGATGGTCCGCGACATGGAGAACATGGATTTCTTTGCGGGCGTCGCAAAGCTTTCGAGAACGGAGTTCAGACTTTTGAGAGAAGTCGTGATGGAGGAGGAGAAGGGCAGAAGCATCATTTCTTCCGAGCTTGCCCGCCGCCTCGGCATCACCCGTTCCGCGATCTCCCAGATCGTCACGAAGTTGGAGATGAAGGGCATCGTCAAGCGCGTCGATTCGCCTACGGACCGCAAGATCGCGTACATCCGTCTTTCCGACAACACGATCTCCGTGTTCGAGGATCAGTGCAAAGAGGCGAACGGGATCATGTCCCGCGTGGTCGAGCTTCTCGGCGAGGACAAGATGAAGGCGTTCTTCGCGCAGTATGAAGAGTTCAATACTGCCGTCACCAAGGCGATCAAGGAAGCCAAAGGATCGTAAGCGCAGAAAACTCACGGGGCGCCCGCAAGGGCGCCCCGAATTTCTCATAAGGAGCAAGGCTGACTATGCTCAAACTCACCGGCATCACCAAGGAATACAAAGCCGCCTCGGGCAGCGTTCACGCGCTCAAAGGGGTGAGCCTCGAATTCCGCGCGAGCGAATTTGTCTGCGTGCTCGGGCCTTCCGGCTGCGGCAAGACGACGCTCCTCAACATCATCGGCGGACTCGATCATTATACGTCGGGCGATCTCGTCATTCAGGGGAAGTCCACGAAAGACTTCAAAGACAGGGATTGGGACGTCTACCGCAATCACAGGATCGGGTTCATCTTCCAGTCTTATAACCTCATCCCGCACCAGACGGTGCTCGGGAACGTGGAACTTGCGCTTACCATTGCGGGCGTGGGACGGGAAGAGCGCCGCCGCCGCGCCGCCGAGGCGCTTGCGCGCGTGGGGCTGGGCAATGAACTGAGCAAAAAGCCCAATCAGCTTTCGGGCGGGCAGATGCAGCGCGTCGCCATTGCTCGCGCGCTCGTCAACAATCCCGATATCCTCCTTGCGGACGAACCCACGGGCGCGCTCGATTCGGAGACGAGCGTGCAGATCATGGAGCTCATCAAGGAGATCGCGGGCGAGCGGCTCGTCATCATGGTCACGCACAACCCCGAACTCGCTTACCAATACGCTTCGCGCATCGTGCGCCTGAAAGACGGGCTTGTGGAGTCGGACTCCAATCCGTACGCGGGGGGGGGTAACGATTTTACGGACGCGGAAATCGCGCCGTCGGACGGTCAGCCGACCGCCGAGCAATCGGCGCAGCCCTCGGAAGTCGCCGCGGCAGAGAGCGGCAGCGGGCGCGGCGAGGACGGAAAAAAAGCCCGCGCGAAAATGAGTTTTCTCACTTCGCTCGCGCTGAGTTTCCGGAATCTGCTCACCAAGAAGGGGCGTACCATTCTCACGTCGGTCGCAGGGAGCATCGGTATTGTCAGCGTCTGCCTCGTGCTCGCGCTTTCGAGCGGGTTCAACAATTATGTAAAAAAGACGGAAGAGGATATGCTCTCCTATTATCCCGTCACGGTCACGGAGAGCGCGTTCGACATGGCGTCCATCATGACGTCGTTCACGTCGCCGCAGGATATGCCCGACCTTGAACAGATCGGCGATAAAGTCTACGTCGATTCCTTCCTGACGAGCCTTGCCGACGGCATGACGATCCGCAACAACATAACGGACGAGTATCTTGCCTATCTGAAAGCCGCCGACCCGAGCTGGTATTCCGCCATTCAGTACGGTTACGGGGCAACCGTGGTCAATAATCTGTTTACGAACGTCAAAACGGAGGATAAGGACGGAAATCTCGTTCAGACGACGCGGTCTCTCTCCAACCTCAAAGAGTATTACATCAACGTGGTTCAGACGAAGGCGTCCGAATACGGGAACCTCGTCGGGTTTGCCGACTTCTTTGGCGACGTCGTCAACGTCATGCCCGGGACGACGGACTTTGTCTCCGAGAGCTACTCCGATTATGTGCTTTCGCAGTATGACGTGATCGAGGGCAGCTTCCCCGCAAACGAGCACGAAATTGTTCTCGTAGTCGGAACAAACAATCAGGTCAGCGATCTGACGCTCGCGCAGCTCGGATTTCTGGACGAGGAAAAATTTCTTGCGCTTTTTCAGGCGGGCGAGGACGATTCCGAGGGGATCAGCGATTCCGCGCTCGTCGATTTCAGCGAGATCATCGGAAAGGAGTATACGCTCTATTATAATGACGCGGTGTATTCCGAAAATCCCGATTATGCCGGCATTGTTTCGTCCGTGCTGGGCGAGTATCCGTTCTCGTACAGCGGCACGCGTACGAGCGGGGATCTGAGTGCGGAGGAAAACGAGGGCATCACGCTGAAAATTTCGGGAATCCTCCGCCTGAAAGAGGGGCTTACATACGGCTGCCTCACGAGCGGGCTGAATTTCACGGAAGCGTTGGTGCAGGAGTATATCGCGGGGAACAAGCAGTCGGCGATCGTGGATTGGCTGCAAAACGATTCCTCGTTCACGATCACGCAGGAAATGGCGGATCAGTACCCCGGACTTGGGCTTGAAGATTACGTGGGCGTTACGTTCTACATTTCGCCGTCCAATAATCTGAACGAGGATTATTTCTCGAACATTCAGGGCACGAGTCTGTACTGTACTTATGATCTGGAAACCGTTGTCCGCGCGCTTGGCGGGAACGATACCGTCACTTCCATTGCGATCTATGCGACCGATTTCGACGGGAAAGAGCAGTTGCTTTCCTATCTCGACGCATGGAACGCCGCGCACGACGAGAGCGAGCAGATCACGTATTCAGACACGGTCGGACTGCTGATGGGCATGGTACAGCAGATTCTGGATATCATTACCTACGTTCTCGTGGCGTTTACCGCGATTTCGCTCGTCGTCTCGTCCGTCATGATCGGCATCATCACATACGTTTCGGTCGTCGAGCGCGTCAAGGAGATCGGCGTTCTGCGCTCGCTCGGCGCGCGGAAGCAGGATATCCGCAACCTGTTCAACGCCGAAACGTTCATCATCGGTCTTGCGGCGGGCATTATCGGCGTGGCGCTCAGTTACTTTATCTCGATCTTTATCAATATCACTATTCAGTCGCTGGCGGGGATCGCGGGGATCGCCGCGCTGCCGTTTACGACCGCGCTCCTCATGGTCGCCATCAGCATTGTGCTCACGTTGATCTCCGGTCTCATTCCCGCGCAGTCTGCGGCGAAGAAAGACCCCGTCATCGCGCTCCGCACCGAATAAAAAGCGCGCCCGCCGTCCATAATGGGATTACTACCATATGGCGAGGCATACCATGAAGAAGAAAAAAGTCAAAAAACTTACGGACGAGGAATACGAAAAGTACGTAAGAAGTCTGATGGAAAAATAGGAAGCACGAAAAATTCCCGCGCATTGGCGCGGGAATTTTTTTCGGCAAAGTCCGTCCGCGCGGCGCATTTTTCGTCAGAATCTTCCTCCCGCCGCCGTGATAAAATACGTACAAAACGCGCGCGCGGGAGGGGCTATGTCTGCAAGAAAAATCGTCGTTACGTCGGGCAAGGGCGGCGTGGGGAAAACCACCGTCTGCTGCAATCTCGGCGTTCAGCTCGCGCGGCAGGGGCGGCGCGTCATCGTGTGCGATCTGGATTTCGGGCTGAACAACGCGGACGTCGTGCTGGGCGTGGAAAACCGCGCGCTGTACGACGTTCTGGACGCCATCGAGGGTCGCTGCCGCCCGAAGCAGGCGCTCGTCACGCATCCGCGCTATCCCGCGCTTTCCGTGCTCTCGTCGGGGCGCACGCTCGAACGGTACGTCTCCCCGCAGGCGATCCGCCTCATTCTCGATACGCTCGCGCCGCAGTTCGACTATATCCTGATCGACTCTCCCGCAGGGATCGAGGAGGGCTTTCACCGCGCCGCGTCCTGTGCGGAAGAGGCACTGCTCGTCACCACGCCGCACATTTCGGCGCTGCGCGACGCGGACCGCGTTGCGGGCATTTTGAAGAGCTACCGTTTCTCGCGCGTGGGATTGGTCGTCAACCGCGTGCGCAAAGACTTTTTCCGCCGCGGAGAGATCCTCGCGCCCGCCGAGATCGCAGATCTTCTCCGCATTCCGCTCGCGGCGGTCATCGCCGAGGAGGACAAGGTGCAGCTCGATAACGTCGTTTCCCGTTCGCGCACCTTCCGCGCGCTGGCGGAAGCGTGCGAACAGGCGCCCGAACGGGAGGCAAAGGCGCGCGGCGCGGGAGGGAGACGATGAAGGAAGAGGAAAAAAAGCGGATCGGCGAACTTCTGCATCGCGACAAGACGGTCATTTCCGACGCCGTCGAGGCGGCTGCCGTGCGCGATTTCGCCCGCGTCGCGGGGGAGTATTTTGAGCTGGACGGCGGCATTACCTTCTCCATGCGGGAAGAAAAGGGCGCGTCCTGCGTCAACATTTCTTTCCGTGCGACGAGAGTGAAAAATTTTACGACGCTGCCGTAAGCCCGCGCAAACCGATTGACAAATTCGTTGCTTTTGTGTATAATTTTCGGTGCGGAAACAAGGGGGGAGAGTCTTGTTTCGGTTAATGTATCCAAGGATGGTATTCAGAATGGAAAGAAACTATGTTTTGATGACGGACACAGGAAGCGATCTCCCCGATGAGTATTATGCGCAGCACGGCATCGATTGCGTGCCTTTGGGCTTTACGCTGAACGGCGTAACGTACGGCGGCGACGGGGGCGAGACGATGGAGGTGAAAAAGTTCTATGAACTTCTCCGCGGCGGCGCGCTCCCCAAAACCTTTCAGGCAACGCCCGCGCAGGTAATGAACCATATGCAGCCCTATCTCGAAGCGGGGAAAGACGTGCTCGTGCTTGCCTTCTCTTCGGGACTTTCCGGCACGTGCGAGAGCTATCGTCTGGCGGCGAAGGAGCTTTGCGAACAGTATCCCGACCGCAAGGTGTATGTGGTGGATTCGCTCTGCGCGTCGCTCGGGCAGGGTTTGTTTGTCGATTACGTCGTGAAAAAGGTGGATGCGGGCGCGACCATCGAAGAGGCGCGCGACTATGCCGAGGAACTCAAAGGGCATATCTGCCATTTCTTCACGGTGGACGATCTGTTCCATTTGAAGCGCGGCGGGCGCGTCAGCGGCGCGACGGCGGCGATCGGCTCGCTGCTCAAAATCAAGCCCGTTCTGCACGTGGACGACGAGGGGCATCTCATTGCGATCGGCAAGGCGATGGGGCGCAAGAAGTCCATTTCCGCCCTTGTCGATAAAATGGCGCAGTTGCAGACGCTGGGTGAAAACGATCCCATCTATATCAGCCACGGCGATTGCATGGAGGACGTCAATTACCTTATTTCCCTTATTCAGGCGCGGTTCGGCGCGCGCGAGATCATCGTCGGAGAGATCGGCAGCGTCATCGGCACGCACTCCGGCGCGGGAACGGTCGCGCTCTTTTTCAAGGGACAGCACCGTTAAAACGCAATTTTGCAGTATTTGCGCGGCGGGCGAAAAATCGCCCGCCGCGCGATCGTTTGCGGGAAATCGCCGCATCGCAAAAATATTTTTGATAAAGCCGTGCAAATGGCTTGCATTTCGCGGGGATTTATTGTAAAATAAACAGGCATTTTGCAGAGATGGCGGAGCGGTCGAACGCGCACGATTCGAAATCGTGTGATGCAGGAATGTATCCAAGGGTTCAAATCCCTTTCTCTGCGCCAAACAAAAAGCCCGCTTTGGCGGGTTTTTTGTTTGGCGGGGAATAGAGAACGGAAAGGGATTTGATGGGGGAGGCGCAAGCGAGAGCGAGCGGTTTGCGCAACGGAGAAAATAAACAGGGATCGCGGGCGCAAACTGCACACCGCGGTGCGGTGTGCACCGGGGCGCGCCGCAAAGGCGCAAATCCCTTTCTCTGCGCCAAAAAATAGCGAGGCATTCAGCCTCGCTATTTTTTGTAGATACTATACAAGTTGTTTTGTAAAAGATTAAAGGGCAATTATTTCCTTAAATAATTTTTGATTTTGTGCTCTTGACCACAATCCATAGGGTTCATTGAAACTTGTAAGTAAATAATCAATTTTAAAGTCTGGATTATTTTTCTCAAAGTCTTTGAACCTTTTCACTAATAATAAATATACGTCCTTATCATTTTTAATTAGATTTTGGCAATTTTGTTTCCATCCTTGATTCGCTTGCCATCCGCTGTAAATGTCATTTAATTCTGGAATCAAAAAATTGATAACGCCACCTATGCCGACTGCTTCAAAATCATTTTGATTTTCAGAGGGGTTCTCGCAGATTAAAATATGAAGAAACAAATGTTCCAGATAATCGCAATATACAATATTTTTTGCTAACTGCCATTCAAAAGGGTTGTTTTGTGCGTGTTCTTTGTCGGCAAGCAAAATTGCATGATCCTCATATTTATGATGAGCAAACAATCCCTCCTTGGTGCGAGTTACTTTTGGATTTTTATTCCATGATTTTGTCATGTAATCACTCAATCCAATACCATACTTTTCTTGCAGGTAATCACAATATTCCAAATACGTGAAACCTTTGACCTTTTCGTACTCCGATAAATGCATAACCTTCCTCCTTTGATATAATAAAAAAGTGCGCTCATTGGGAGCGCACGAAAAACGGCGCTCTCAATGTTGCGACACATTTTTCCTGAAATCAGGTGAGAGCATACGTTTTTACCAACAGTATGCCCGATTTCAGGATATTAAAATGTGTCGCACTTGTAGTATACCACATTCAAGAAAAAAGTCAAGTATTAAAAATAAATTCTCTTTATTTCTTTGGTAGTTATTATAATATCTCTAAATGACCTTTAATTCAGGAGAAGACATGAAGTTTATTCGTATCACAAAAAGGTATCTTTCAAAAATTCAATCGGCGTTTTTGCAGATATTCTCAGGCGAACCGTGGAATGACGTCTGGGAAGACGGGCAGTTAAAGCAGTATCTTTGCGAGCTGGCGGGCAATAAAAATTCTCTCTCCTTCGGACTGTTTGACAAGGACGAGCTGATCGCAATCTCGCTCGGCAGAATCAAACATTGGTGCAGCGGAACGGAATACTGCATCGAGGAATTTGGCGTGATCCCTCGATGGCAGGGAAAGGGGATCGGCTCGGAGTTTCTCTCCCGCATTCAGTCCGCTCTGCGTGAAAAGGGGATATGCGCGATCATCTTGCAGACGGAGCGTTCCGTTCCCGCATATCGGTTTTACAAAAAGTGCGGGTTTGAGGAACAGACCGAACAGGCGTTTTTCGCAAAATATCCGGAAGAGTAATCTGTAATGAAAATGCGGTTTTCTGTTCAGGGTTCTCGGACTTGCACGCCGAAATACGACGATCTGCCGAACAGATGAAGAGCGTTTACTTTACCTGAAAATAAAGCGTTTTAAAGGCGGCTTTTGCTTTGCGTTTTCGGCGGGCGCGTGCGGCGGAAAAAATGGTGAAATCCACAAAAAAACGCGTATATACCGCGCTTTTTTTGTGCGAAAAAATCGCAACGCAAAAAAATTCTTTTTCCCGCGCGAACGGTTGACGAATCTTGGAAAAGCGTCTATAATAGATGAAGTACGCACAGGGCGTAACGTCAGAGTACGCAAGAAAAATCCTGAGGAGAAGGCATGATTACACACGGCAACGAGATCAAATTATTCGCAGGGAACTCCAACAGACCGCTTGCCGAAGCGATCGCAAAGAAGCTCAACACGACGCTCGGAAACGTCGAGGTCGGACAGTTTTCGGACGGGGAGACGAGCGTGCATATCGCCGAGACGGTGCGTGGGCGCGACCTCTTCATCATTCAGTCCACTTCGTCGCCCGTCAACGACAATCTGATGGAGCTTCTCATTATGATCGACGCGGCAAAGCGCGCGTCCGCAGGGCGCATTACGGCGGTGATGCCGTACTTCGGATACGCCCGTCAGGACAGAAAGGCGCGTTCCCGCGATCCCATTACGGCAAAGCTCGTGGCGGATCTTCTGACGTCGGCGGGCGCGGACCGCGTTCTCACGATGGACCTGCACGCCGCGCAGATTCAGGGTTTCTTCAATATTCCCGTCGATAATCTTCTCGGCGGACCTACGCTCTATAATTATTTCGCCGATAAGATGGACGACAGCTTCATCGTCGTTTCGCCCGACGTCGGTTCGGTCAACCGCGCGCGCAAAGTGGCGGAGCGGCTCAACTGCCCGATGGCGATCATCGATAAACGCCGTCCCCGCGCAAACGTGATGGAAGTCATGAACATCATCGGCAACGTTGAGGGCAAGAAGTGCCTTCTGGTCGACGATATGATCGATACGGGCGGCACGATCGTGCAGGGCGCGCAGGCGCTCGTGGACGCGGGCGCGAAGCAGATCTTCGCCTGCTGCACGCACGCCGTGCTCTCCGGTCCCGCCATCGAGCGCATTGAAAAGTCTCCCATCGAGGAGCTTGTCATGCTCGATACCATTCTTCTGCCCGAGGAAAAGCACATTCCCAAGATCAAGATCCTTTCCACGGCGGATATATTTGCCGCGGCGATCGAGAACGTCTACCTCGACAAGCCGATGAGCAAGATTTACGACTGATAAAAACGCCGCCGCATGATGGCGGCGTTTTTTCCGAGAAGGGCGGAGCAAGGCGTTTTCCGCCCCTTTTTAAACGATACGGAGGCAACACGATGTTTCTCATTGTCGGATTGGGCAATCCCGAAGAAAAATATTTCAAGACCTTTCACAACATGGGCTTTCTCGCCGCGGGCGACGCGGCGGCGCTCCTCAATGCGAAATTCAAAAAAAAGGAGTGCGAGGCAAGCGTTGCGGAAGGGCATCTCGGCGGGGAGAAGGTGCTCGTCGCCCGTCCGCTCACCTATATGAACGCCTCGGGGCGCGCCGTCAAACAGCTCATGGCGCGCTATAAGCTCACGCCCGAAGAGATCGTCGTCATATACGACGATTACGACCTGCCCAAGGGCCACGTCCGGATCCGTCCGTCGGGCAGCGCGGGCACGCACAACGGAATGCGTTCGATCATTGCCGAAACGGGCATGACGGAGTTTGCCCGCATCCGCATCGGCATCCGCGACGAGGCGGTGAACATTCCCATTATCAATTATGTGCTGTCCGAAGTGAAGAAGGAAGATTACGACCTCTTTTCCGCCGCGTGCGGACGCGCCGCGGAGGCGGCTGTCGCGCTGGCGAAGGGGGAGCGGCTCGACCTTGTCATGAACAGGTATAACGGATGAGAGATTTTTTTGCCTTTGAATATCTGAACGGGGACTATCCTCTGCTCGGCGCGTCTGTACAAAACGGCGTGCCGACTGCCGTTTTCGGGGTGTCCGACGCGCAGAAATATCTGATCGCCTCCATGTTTGCGGGGCGGGTCGTATATATCGCGGCGGACGCGCTCACCGCAAAGCGCGCGGCGGAGAGCATTGCCGTGCTTTCGGGAAAGGAAGTCGCGCTTCTCGCCGCCAAAGACGAGGTGCTCACCTTCCGCCGCGCAGGCTCGCGCGACGCGCTCTTCCGCCGCCTCACCGCGCTCTGGAAATGGCAGGCGGGCGCGGAAGTTCTGGTGTGCGACGTGGAGGCGGTCTGCCAGCTCGTTCCCAAAAAACTTGCCGTTTTTTCGCTGGAAACGGGCAAAGAGACGGAGATGCGCGCGCTCGTGGAGTCGCTCGTTGCGGCGGGATACGTGCGGGACGCCGCGCCCGAGAGCAAGGGAACGTTCGCCGTCCGCGGCGACGTGCTCGACATTTATCCCGTCAACTGCGAACACCCCGTCCGCATCGACTTTTTCGGCGACGAGGTGGAGAGCATCAAACCGTACGACGAAATCACGGGGGAGCGCTATCCCAAGCTTTCCCGCATTGACATTGTTGCGGCGACGGACGCGAGCTACGGCGAAGGGGAGCGGGAGCGGGTCGTCGGGCTCATGCGCGACGCGGCGAAAAAGGCGTCCTCTTCCGCCGCCTACTCCCGCATGACGGCGATCGCCTCCGACGTGGAGAGCGGCACGCCCACCGATTTCGTGCTGCCCGTCCTTGAAAACGCAGGCGATATTTTCTCCGTGCTCCCGCGCGATACGCTCCTCATCTTCGACGAGAGCAAGCTCGTCCGCGACAAGATCGAGGGGCTTTACAAGGAGCATTACGAACGCTATTCCGAACTTGCGAAGGGGGGCGAAGTCTTTCCGTTTTCCTTGGAACAGTACGTTCCCGCCGCGCGCATGGAGCGGTTTACCGACTTCCGCACGCTCGCCCTGCAAACGTTCGCGGGCAATATCGGATTTTTCGATCCGCTGAAAATTTTCAACTTTACCGCCACGCCCGCGCGGCGGTATCAGGGTTCGATGCCCGATCTGATCGTCGATCTGAAGGCGTGGAAACGGACGGGATACCGCGTGATGATGTACTGCGGAACGCCCGAACGCGCCGCAAAACTGCGGGAAACGCTCACCGAGGAATATCTCACGCCCGTATCGCTCCCCGCGCGGCTCTCCGATTTTGCGGGATTTGCCGTCATGGAGGAGGGGCTGGAACAGGGCTTCGTCCTGCACGAATGCAAGCTCGCCGTCATCGGCGCGGGCGATCTCTTCCCCAAGAGCGCGCCCGCCCGCCGCATCAAAAAGAAGCGCGGCGACCTCTTCTTTGCGCCCGAGATCGGCGATTACGCCGTGCATGAAACGTACGGCGTGGGGCGGGTGACGGGCATTCAGCGCATCGAGACGACGGACGGCACGAAGGAGTACGTCTCCCTCGCCTATAAGGACGGAGACGTGCTGCACGTTCCCGTCGAGCAGATGGACGTGCTCTCCAAATACATGGGCGGGGACGCGCCCGCGCTCTCCAAGATCGGCGGCGGCGAATTTGAACGCGTCAAGGCGCGCGTGCGCGCGTCGCTCAAAAAACTTGCCTTCGATCTGAAAGCGCTCTATGCTGAGCGGCAGGAGCGGAAGGGGTACGTTTTCCCCGATTATTTCGAGGAGATGGACGAATTCCGCGCGGCGTTCCCGTACGAGGATACGCCCGATCAGGCGGTCTCTACCGAAGAAATTCTGGCGGATATGCGCTCGGAGAAGGTCATGGACCGTCTCCTGTGCGGCGACGTGGGGTTCGGCAAAACGGAAGTCGCGCTCCGCGCGGCGTACCTGTGCATTCTTGCGGGGCGGCAGGCGGCGCTCATGTGTCCCAGCACCGTTTTAAGCGAACAGCATTTTTCCACGGCGAAGGCGCGCATGGAGGAGTTCGGCGTGCGCGTGGCGTGCCTCAACCGCTTCCGCACCGAACGAGAACAGGCGGATATTTTACAGAAGCTACAAAAGGGGGACGTCGATCTGCTCATCGGCACGCACCGCCTGCTCTCCGCCGACGTGAAGTTCCGCGATCTGGGGCTGCTCATTCTCGACGAAGAACAGCGGTTCGGCGTGGAGCATAAGGAAAAAATCAAGAACTACAAGCGGAACGTGGACTGCCTGACCATGACGGCGACGCCCATTCCGCGCACGCTGCACCTCTCGCTGTCGGGGATCCGCGACATCTCCACCATTCAGACGCCGCCGCACGCCCGCGTACCCGTGCAGACGTACGTCGCCGAAGAGACGGAGACGCTCGTCCGCGATGCGTGCCTGAGAGAGATCGCGCGCGGCGGGCAGATCTTTCTGCTGTATAACCGCGTCGAGAGCATCTACACCTATGCAAGGCGGCTCTCGGAGTTTGTGCCGGAAGCGCGCGTCTGCGTGGCGCACGGAAGAATGGATAAGGCGACGCTCGAAAAGAACGTTTTCGGGTTCTACCGCGGCGAATACGACGTGCTCGTCACGACGACGATCATCGAAAACGGCATCGACCTCCCCAACGCGAACACGCTCATCGTCATCGACGCGGATAAGCTGGGCATTTCCCAGCTCTATCAGCTCCGCGGCAGGGTGGGGCGCGGCACGCGCCTCGCGCACGCGTACTTTACTTATAAGCCCGAACGCGTCATGACGAATACCGCCGCCGAGCGGCTCAAAGCCATCATGCAGTTCACCGAGCTCGGCTCGGGGTTCAAGATCGCCATGCGCGATCTGGAAATCCGCGGCGCGGGGAACGTGCTCGGCGCGGAACAGCACGGGCATATGGATAAGGTCGGCTACGAGCTGTACGCCAAGATCCTGAAAGAGGAGATCACGGGCGAACGGCAGGAGAGCGTCGATCTCGACATCAAGGCGACGGCGTTCATTCCCGAACGGTACGTCGAATCCAACGCGGGGCGCATGGACTGCTACAAGCAGATCGCGGAGATCCGCTCGCTCGACGATTACAAGCGCGTGTGCCTTTCGATGGAGGAGACCTACGGTCCGCTCCCGCCCGAGACGCTCAACCTGCTCATCATCGCCGTATTGAAGAGCTACGCCGTGCCCTTCCGCGTCAAAAAAATCTCGGTGGGGCGCAAGGGCGGCGCGCTCACGTTCGCCTCGCTCGACGCGCTCGCTTCGGAGGGATTATCCGCCGCAATGGAAAAATACCGCGGCGCGGTGGGGCTGGATATGACGAGCGCGCCCGTCATTACCTTCCGTCCGCAGGGCGACGGCGGAAAGACGATGGTGTTCATGACGAAATTTTTGAAGTTTGCAAGAAGTTTTACATGATTTTCACTGCGAAATCATTGCGAATTTTGCTAAAATAAGATATAATGGTTCAGATAATGCGACTGCATATCGGTTATGCGGTCAAGATGTTTTTGCCGGAGTAGATCATGAGGAAAACAACAAAAGTTGCGGCGGTCGCGCTTGCAGCCGCGCTCGGAACTGCAATGTTCGCAGGATGCGATCTGATTTCGACCAACCTCGAACGCGATTACGAGCAGGTCATTGCGGAAGTGAATATTTCGCAGAGCGAAGATTTTGCCGAAGGCGGCAAGTATGCCGCTTATAAAGATGCGGTCAGCACCACGGAGATCACCAAGTTGGAAATGGTGGCGTACTTTGTTTCGACGGGGTATTCCATCATGCAGCAGCAGGGGCTGACGTATTACGATACGTTCGCGCTCATCTCCGATACGCTCGTGAACCGCGCTATCTACGTGCAGCATTCCATGGTATATCTGCTTGCCAACGGCAACGCCGACGGCGGGACGTATACGATGGAGAAGCTGAACGCTGCGATCGATGCGGCGGAGACGGAGGAGGACAAGGCGCTCGCAGCCGTTGCGTACTTCCTCGATGAGGACGAGATCAAACTCGCGCAGTACCGCACCCGCGTCATGTTCAACAACACCATCGACACGCAGGAAGAGAGCATCATCGACGCGCAGAGCGATACAAGCTCTTCCGAGACCGCGCGCACCACGCCGACGGGCGTCGATACGGAGAGCGACACGTATTACGACGAATCGTATAAGGTTTATACGGGCAGCAACGCCGCCGCCAACTGCGGCAGCTACGAGACGGTGGAAGGCTCCACGCCGACCACGCGTCAGAGAGCGTACAGCGCCTTCCTTGCGAACCTGCGCTCCAACAACCTCGTTTCCGCGGGCGACGACGTCACGGACATCGAATCGCTCTCCTATTATAAGCTCGAACTGCGCAGCGCGTATGAAGATCAACTCATCAGCAAACTTGCCGACAAGTACGAGCAGGAGGCGCTTGCAGATTTCACCGAAGATCAGGTGAAAACCGAGTACGATACGGCGCTTTCCCGCCAGACGACCGCGTTTGCCGACGAATCCACGTTCGAGACCGCGCTCGACGGCATGGCGGACGATTCCTTCGTGCTCACCGCGCCCGAGGCGGGGTACGGTTTTGTCGTCAACATTCTCATTCCGTTCACGACGACGCAGACCAACGATCTCACCAACTATCATAACGACTACGACTCCGCAACGGAGACGTGGCGCAGCAACAAATTCGCATACCGCGCCGAACTGCTTCAAAGCCTGCGCGGCACCGACCAGCGCGGCACATGGATCACGGGCGCGACCGATTACTCGTTCGACGCGTCGAAGACCGAAGGTGCCTATAAGGGCACGGGCGACAATCAGGACGCGCGCAATCTCCTCTTCTTCGAGGACGGCATTTCGGATAATTCCCGTTACGAGCGCATTCCCAACTACTTCGGAATGTATACCTACAACGGAACGTATAATGAGGATAAGAACGTCGCAACGCCCGCGCGTATCGACATTGACCGCTTCATTGCGGAAATGGAGGACTACCTCAACTCCAAGGCGGCACAGGATGCCGTCACGAAAGATGGCGATACCACCTACTCCGCAAGCGGCAGTTACGTAAACGGGGAAGATGGCACGCTGACTCCCATTGACGCCGCAAATAAAGACGAATACTATTCGAGACCCGCGTCCGATTACTACAACGCCGACAATACCGTCGATTACAGCAAGTTCATCTACTATGCAGGTTCCGTCAATTTCGACGGCGGTTTCAACGCGAACGAAATGTTCCTTGCAGGTTCGGCGGAAAACGTCGTCTATTCTGCCATCAACGAGCTTTCCTTTGCGTATAATACGGATACGGCGGGGCTGAATACCTACCTCGGCTATTCCGTCATTACCGGCAATACCGATTACGTCGATGAGTTCGAGTATGCGGCGCAGTATGTCTGCCGCCTCGGCGCGGGCAATTATGTGGTCGTCGCCACCGATTACGGCTGGCACATCATCTACTGCACGTTCTCGTTCACGGAGGGCAACCTTACGCCGTTCAGTTATGACGACGCGCAGAAAGACGTAGAGGGGACGTTCTCCAACCTCTTCTACGAGGCGCTCCGCACGGACATCGTCGATCAGTACACGAACGTGCAGAGGACGAAGGCGATCAACGCCTACACCTCCTGCGCGACGGTCTATGAAGACCGCTACGCCGATCTCTCCGGACTGGATTCCGAGACCTGAGATCAAAATTCGGAAACACGCTGAGAAGCCTCGCCGCCAATCAGCGTATTTCTGTTTTTCGGATACCTTTTGAGGGAATATTCAGGGAGAGTATTTATGGGATTTTGGGAAGCCATCTGGAAATCGTCCGTTCTGGGCGTCGTGCAGGGACTTACGGAGTTTTTGCCCGTCTCGTCGAGCGGTCACCTTACGCTGCTTCAAAAACTGCTCGGGTTCGATACCGCGGGCGGCGCAATGACGTTCATCAACATTATGATGCACCTCGGCACGCTCATCGCCGTCGTCATCGTGTTCCGCAAAGATATTGCCGCGCTCTTTAAAAAGCCGTTCAAAACGCTGCTGATGCTCATCGTCGCGACCATTCCCGCGGGCGTGGTCGGACTGCTGTTCAGCGACGAGATCGATTCGCTCTTTGCAGGGGATACGGGACTTTTGTACCTTGCGCTCTGTTTTGCGATCACGGCGCTCATGCTCCTCATCTGCGAACTGATCGCAAAGCGCCAGAAGTCGCCCAAGCCGCTCGGCTGGGGCAGCGCCGTTCCGATGGGGCTGATGCAGGCGGTCGCGCTCTTCCCCGGGATCTCGCGCAGCGGTTCGACCATCGTTGCGGGAACGGTGGCGGGAGCAAAGCGCGAAGAGGTCGCGAGTTTCTCCTTCCTCATGAGTATTCCCGTCATTTTGGGAAGTTTCCTCGTTGAGGTCGCGGGCGGCGTTGTGGACGTCGCGCAGGGTCAGCCCTCCGTATTTACGGGGATCGGCGGAGCGGAAATCGTGGGCATGATCTTCGGCGTCGTGCTCTCCGCGGTGTTCGGCTTCCTCGCCATCAAGTGGATGCTCAAAATTATCCGCAAGGCAAATTATATGTGGTTCAGCGTGTACCTGCTGTGCCTTTCGCTCGGGTGCTTCTGGCTGAACGCGCTGGGGCTGTATTAAAATTTTTCCCCGATCGCCGCATAAAAGGGGCAAACCTCCGCAAGATACTGTAAGGGAGCGATACGAACTCGATCAAAAGCGGAAGTTGAGGCGCTCATACTTTGTTGAAACTCTTATCCGTGCCGCACGGCACGCGCTGCGGGTTACACCTCGTCTGCCGCCCGTCTTGCCGCTTTTGATTGCTTTGCACCTTTGGCGAGAAGATTTTCGCGTCAGATTTTTGCGAAGATGACGCCGCAATACAAGGTATTGCAAGAAAGATGAGTAAAAAGTTGCCGAAAAGATTCCGCCAAAGGCGTGGTTCGCATTGTTTCCTTACAGTATTATATCGGAGGTGAATCATGAGACTTAATTGCGGTGATACCTGTCCTAAGACGGGTTCGTACAACGTCGTTGACGCACAGGGCAACGTCGTGAACACCATTTACGTGGGCGAAGGCGAGACGATGCCTCCCACGCAGCGTTCGGATTGCCACTACGAATCCAACGACTGATCGCATAAGAGAAAACGGGCGCGGAAAGCGGTTGCTTTCCGCGCCCATATTTTTTGCAGTGTATTTCCGTGCGTGCGGGCGCATAGAATAGAGGGTGAAATACCGCTCCCGAAAAAGCAAAATCCGCCGCCGCGTCATTCTCATTGCCGCCGCGATCCTTCTCATCGTGCTTCTCGTCTGTATGCACCTGAACGTGACGCGCGTGCTGACTTCTGCGGCGGAGGCGCAGCTTCGCGCCCGCGCCGCTACGGCGGTCAACGAGGCGGTGTTCATGACGCTCTCCGACGGCGTGCGTTATTCCGACCTCGTTCACGTGGAGCGCGGCGCGGACGGCGATATTCAGGCGCTCACGTGCGACGCGGTCGAGATCAACCGCATCGCGCGCGAGACGGCGTATCAGGCGCAGGCGCTCTTGCAGGAAATGTGCGACGAGGGGATCGCGGTTCCGCTCGGCGCGTTCACGGGCATCGAAGCATGGGCGGGGTTCGGTCCCGAGATCCATATGGAGATCATTCCCGTTGCCGAGGTCGCCTGCCGCTTTGTTTCGGGGTTCGAGAGCGCGGGCATCAATCAGACCAAACATTCCGTCTATCTGGAAGTCGTCTGCGAGATGTCCGTCGTCATGCCCGCGAAAACGCACCGCTTTTCCGCGATCTCGCAGGTGCTCATTTCGGAGAGCATTCTCGTGGGGGAAGTCCCGAACGTCTATTTGCAGGGCGATATTTTCGGAAAGGGGTACACGCTCGCGCCGTCCGTCAGCTGATCGCGGCGCGGATCTCTTGCAGAATGCGCTCCGTGCCGTTTTCGGAGCGGTACGCAAGAAGGGCGTCGCGCACCGTCGCGCTTCCGTACAGGCGCAGGAGCGCGGAGGGGAGTTCGCCGAGCTTCTTTTCGGGGAGAACGGCGCACAGTCCTTTCTCCTCAAAATAGCGCGCGTTTTTGAGCTGGTCGCCGCGCGAACAGCGTTCGAGCGGAACGAGCAGCGCGGGCTTTTTCAGTGCGAGCAGTTCAAACAGCGTATTGCTCCCCGCGCGCGACAGGACGAGATCGGCGCACGCATACGCGCTTCCCATATCCCGCTCAAATTCCAGCCGCACACAGCCGCGCGGCGATTGGGTCACGTTTCCCTTGCCACATAGCTGCAAAATATGAAAGCGCGTCAGAAGTTCTTCCAGATGCGCGTTCACCGCCTCGTTGAGCGCGCGGCTGCCGCTGCCGCCGCCCAGCACGAGCAGAACGGGGGGCTCGTCGTCAAATCCGTACTTTCTGCGCGCGCGTGCGCGGTCCGCGCCGAAGATTTCGCGGCGGATAGGCGACCCGACGCACACGCCGTTGGAAAACATTGCCGCCGTCTCGGGGAAGGAAGTCAGAACGTGCGCGCAGCGTTTCGCCACCATGCGCGTGCACAGCCCGGGGGTGAGGTCGCTCTCGTGCGTCAGAACGGGAACGTGCAGTTTCGCCGCCGCCCACACGGCGGGATAGCTCGCATAGCCGCCCTTCGCAAATACCAGATCGGGCTTTTCGCGCTGTAAAATTTCGAGCGCGCGCCGCTGCGCCGCCCGCAGACGGAAGGGAAGCGCAAGATTTTTCGGCGTGAGCGAGCGGACGAGTTTGGGGCATTCCACGCAGAAGTAAGCGCATCCGAAGGGGGCGACGAGCGTTTTTTCGATGCCGCCCGTCCCCATATAGGCAAGCCTGCACCGCCCGCGCAACTCCTGCATCACCGCAAGATTGGGCGTCACGTGTCCCGCGCTGCCGCCGCCCGTAAAGAGAAGATATTTCACCTTAGCAGTATATGCCGCCCGCCGTATTTTATTGAAACGCGCGATTCTTTCGCTGTCGTAACTCTTGACATTACAATGGAAATGCGCTATAATTGTTTCAAGAGGTGAATTATGAAGATCGCGTCGCGTTTTACGGTGGCGGTGCATACACTGCTCGTCATTCATACGTTCGGCAAGGAACAGAAAACTACGTCCGATTTTATTGCGGCGAGCGTGCAGGTCAATCCCGTCATTATCCGCCGTACGCTGCTGAGCCTGAAAGCGGCTGGCATGATCGAAGTCAAAGCGGGCAGCGGCGGGGCGACCATCGTCCGCGATTTGAAAGATATTACCCTGTACGACGTGTACAGGGCGGTGGACAGCGTGGAAGGGGATATTTTCCACTTTCACGAGAACCCCAATCCCGCCTGCCCCGTCGGGAAAAATATTCACGCCGTGCTCGATACGCACCTCGCCGACGCGCAGGCTGCAATGGAGAACGTGCTTAAAAAAGTCACGCTCTTCGACCTCACGTGCGAACTTGACCAAAAAATCTGCTGACCCATGCCGCCCGAAGGGGCGGTTTTTTCTTGTCTGTCCAAAATTTGCCGACCGCGCCGTGTGCATTGCGAAGGAGCTCGGCGAGACGCTGGAAACGCTCAGAAAGGCGTGTAAAAACGCTTGACTGTCGGGCGCAAATCTGATAGGATAAAGACAGTGTTATAAAAACTTGCGCGCTCTGTCGCCGGATGGGGCGCGCTCGGAGTCAGGAAACCAGCCGTAGGCTTTCGTGGTTGGTTGCTTGGCTCCTTTTTTAAGTTTTCGGGAATGACGAAAAGGAGAGAAATATGTACGAACAAATGCCGCTTGACGAACTCAGAACGGCGCTCGGCGAAAGCGCGGCGCAGGGGCTTTCCGAGGAAGAGGCATCCGCGCGCCTTGCCAGATTCGGGCGCAACGTCATGGAGCGGGAAAAGCGGAAATCGGCGCTCATGCACGTTCTCGGCGCGTTCAAAGACGTCACCATCATCATTCTCTGCGTTGCGCTCGCGCTCTCCCTCTATATCGCGCTCACCATGCACCCCGAGAACCTCACCGAGCCGATCGTCATTGCGTTTATCATCGTGCTCAATGTCGTGCTCTCCGTGCGCGAGCAGATCAAGGCGGAAAAATCCGTCCAATCGCTCAGGCAGTATCAGATCCAGACGTGTACGGTCGTGCGCGGCGGCAAGGCGGAAAAAATCAACGCCGAACTGCTCGTCCCGGGCGATATTCTCCTGCTCGGCGTCGGCGACCGCGTGCCTGCGGACGCGCGCCTTCTCGAAGAGACGGGGCTGACTGCCGACGAATCGCTCCTCACGGGCGAGAGCGAACCCGCCGTCAAGGACGCTTCCTTCCTTCCGCAGGAGGGAGCTTCCGCGGCGGACTGCAAACAGATGGTTTTCTCGGGAACGCTCGCCGTCAGCGGAAAGGGGCGGGCGGTCGTCTGCCGCACGGGGAGCGCGACGGAAATCGGGCGCATCTCCAAACTGCTCGCGGGCGAAAAGACGAAACTCTCGCCCTTGCAGGTGCGTATGCAGAAGCTGGGGAAGGCGCTCTCCGTCATTGCGTTCGCTGGCGCGCTTCTGGCGCTGCTCATCGGCTGGCTGTACGGTCTGCCCATTCCCGATATGCTCATGGTCGCCGTCTCCGTGGCGGTCGCGGCGATTCCCGAAGTCATGCCCGTTGTCGTCACCATCGCGCTCTCGTACGGCGTGGGGAGCATGGCGAAAAAGAACACCGTTGTCCGCACGCCCACCGCGGTGGAGACGATCGGAAACATCTCCGTCATCTGCTCGGATAAGACGGGAACGCTCACGCAGAACCGTATGAGCGTACAGAAACTGTGGGCGGCAGGCGGCGAAGTGCAGGAGGCTTCCGCGCCGCTCGACGAACGCGGAAAAAACCTTATAAAACTCTTTTTGCTCGCGTCCAACGCGGACATGGGTATGGGAAAAGACGTCGGGAACCCAACGGAGCGCGCCATTGCCCGTCTTGCGGAAGAGAAGGGGATCGCGGACACGGGCGGCATGGAAAAGATCTTCGAGATTCCGTTCGATTCCGCGCGCAAGCTCATGACGGCGCTCTACAAAACGGAAACGGGCTGGTTCTCCGTCACGAAGGGCGCGATCGACCGCATCCGTCTCGCACCCGACGACGGTGTGCAGGGGGAGATCCTCTCCGTGCACAGCGCGTTCGCGGCGGACGCGCTCCGCGTGCTCGGCGTGGCGTATAAGACGTACGACCGATTCCCCGCGCTCGATGCGGATACGCTGGAATCCGACCTCTCGTTCGGCGGGCTTGTGGGAATTATCGACCCGCCGCGCGAGGAGAGCGCACGCGCCGTTGCCGTTGCCCGCGAGGCGGGAATCAAAACGGTCATGATCACGGGCGACCATATGGAGACCGCCAAAGCCATTGCCGAGCGCATCGGCATTCTGTACGGCGACATGAAGATCATGAACGGCGCGGAACTCCGCAGTCTTTCGGACGACGAGCTTGCCGGGATCATCGGGGAGTACCGCGTATTCGCGCGCACTTCGCCCGAGGATAAAATCCGCATCGTCAAAGCGTTTCAGCGGGCGGGTGAGGTCGTCGCCATGACGGGCGACGGGGTCAACGACGCGCCTGCGCTCAAAGCGGCGGACGTCGGCATTGCGATGGGGTCGGGTACGGACGTCGCCAAGGAGGCGGCGGATATGATTTTGCTTGACGATAACTTTTCCACCATCGTCACCGCCGTGGAGGAGGGGCGGCGGGTGTATTCCAATATCCGCAAATCCCTCTATTCCATGCTCGGGTGCAACTTCTCCGCGCTCACGATCGTGCTGTTTTCCCTCATCTTCGGGTGGGGTTCGCCCGTCACCGCGTTGCAGCTTCTGATTATTAAAGTGGCGTGCGACGGCATTCCCGGGTTCAGCCTCTGTCTGGAAAAAGCCGACCCCGACATCATGCAAAAACCGCCCGTCAAAAAGGGGGCGAGTATCTTTTCAGACGGACTGATCGCGAAAATCGTGGAGATTACCGTCGTCTTTACCGTCGCGACGCTCATTCCCATCTGGGTGGGAATGCACTGCTGTCTCGGCGGCGGGATCGAGCCGAGCTTCGCCGTCGCGCAGACGATGACTTTCTTTGTCATGGGACTTACGACGATCGTACACGTCTACAACTGCCGCAGCCGATACTCCGCGTTTCGTCGGGGAATGGGCGTGAACAAACTCGTCGTCGGCACGACCCTGCTCGGAACGGTCGTCATGATTCTCATCACGGCGGTGCCGCCCGTTGCCGAACTGTTCTCGCTCGTGCCGCTCGGACCGTGGCATTGGGTCCTCATGATCGCGCTCTCCGTCACGCCGCTTTTATATGTGGAACTGATGAAGGCGCTCGGGCGGTTCAAAACCATTTAATCCTGCTGCGCAAGCGCGCGGAAGGCTTCGAGGAAGCACAGAGAGGGCTTGGAAAACACGGCGTGCTTTTTCCATACGAGATCGAGGTTGGTGCGCACTTCGGGTTGCAGCGGGCGGAAACACAGCGCGCTTTCGCCCGTCGTGTTGATGAGCTTTTCAAGCGTGATGGCATAGCCTACGCCCTCCTGCACCATGATGGAGGCGTTATAGACGAGATTGAACGTTGCGCGCACGTCCATTTTTCCGATCCTGCGCATCCATTCGTTGATCATGCCCTTCTTTTCTAACATCTGTCTGGAAGCAAGGACGGGCTGCCCCGTCAGGTCGGAGGGGGAAATGCTTTCTTTTTCGGCGAGCGGACTGTCCCGCCGCATGAGTACGCCCCAGCGGTCAGTCAGAGGAAGGCGCAGCGCGTTATATTGCGACGTATCCGGAAGATCGACCATCACGCCGAAATCGATCAGCCCGCGGTCGAGCTTTTCGGTAACGTCGTCCGCGTCGCCGCTGAAAAAACGGAAGGTGACGTGCGGATAGTTATCCTGTACCGCCTTCGCCGCCTGCATGACCGTTTGCAGCGCGTAGCTCTCGCCGCCGCCGATGCGCACTTCGCCGCATACCGTCTCCGCGGGGGCGGCAAGCTCCGCCTCCGTCTTTTCGTACAGCTCCAAAAGCTCTTCCGCGCGCTTTTTTAAAAGCATTCCCGTCTCCGTCAGAGCGACCGAACGGCTTCCCCGCACGAACAGGGGGGAGCCGATCTCTTTTTCCAGATTCTGCATCTGTTTGGAGAGGGAGGGCTGCGAAATGTACAGCGCGTCCGCCGCTCTCGTAATGTTTTTCTCCCGCGCCACCGCCAGAAAATACCGAAGTTCCCGCAATTCCATTGTTTTTTCTCCCTGTGTTTTATAGTATGATTATACCGAAAAAATCCATAGCTGTCAACTATGGAAATCCATGCAATATAAGTATTTGACATGGAAATCGCGCGGCAATATAATAAAGTCGGAAAGGAGATAGAATGGAGATTGCGGAATACAAGGCGCGCATGGCGCGGCGGGAATATCTTACGGCGGGGAGCGGCGCGCATCTGCTCATGCACAGAGCGGCGGAAGACGCGCGGCGGATCGTGTGCGAAATCAACGGCGCGTTTCACACGGCGGAAGAGCTGCGCGCGCTCTTTTCTCAGCTCATCGGGCAGGAGCTGGACGACGGGTTCGCGCTCTTTCCGCCCGTTTATACCGATTTCGGGAAGAATATTACGCTCGGGAAGCGTGTGTTCATCAACGCTGGGTGCTGTTTTCAGGATCAGGGCGGCATTTTCATCGGCGACGACTGCCTTATCGGGCATCAGGTCGTATTCGCGACGCTCAACCATGATCTTGCGCCCGCGCGCAGGAAGAATATGTTCCCCGCGCCCATTCATATCGGGAAGAACGTCTGGATCGGCGCGCACGCGACCATTCTCGCGGGCGTGTCCGTCGGCGACAACGCCGTCATTGCGGCGGGCGCGGTCGTCTCCAAGGACGTTCCCGCAAATACCGTCGTTGCGGGCGTACCTGCAAAAGTTATCAAAACGATCGAAAATGAGGAGGAAAGAATATGATTGCATTTGAATTTTACAACCCTACGCGCATTGTGTTCGGCAGCGGAAAGCTGAACGCGCTCTCCGCAATCGAAAATATTGCAAAATATCTGCCGCGCGCCGTCAAGGATGGAAACGACATTGAAGCGCGCGAGCGCGTCGCCTACGGTTCCACCGTCGCGGGCATTACCATGCAGCTCACGTCCACCACGGCGCAGCATTCCATGGAGCATGCCATAAGCGCGTACCACCACAATCTGCCGCACGGCGCGGGGCTTATTATGATCTCCGTCGAGTTCGCCCGTTACTTCATCGAAAAACACGCCTGCGACGGACAGTTCGTCAAAATGGCGCGCGCGATGGGCATGCCCGAAGCGGATAAGCCCGAGGACTTCCTCACCGCGCTCGTTGCCTTGCAGAAGGCGTGCGGCGTAGACGGTCTGAAAATGAGCGACTACGGCATTGCGAAGGAGGAGTGCATGGCGCTCGCCGTCAACGCGCGCGAGACGATGGGCGGACTGTTCCTCGCCAATCCCTGCGAAATGAGCGACGCCGACTGCGCGGGCGTGTTTGAAAGGGCGTATCGCTGACAAATGCGGAAATTATTCGGATTTGCGGCGATGTTTCTGTCGCTTGCCGCAGTTTGCGCGCTGTTTCCCGCCTGCGCGGCGCAGACGGGCGGGAATGGCGGCGGACAGACCGCGTCGGAATCGCCGCAGGGCGGCGAAGGGGAGGAGAACGTGGCGGAAAAAATCGTAATCGAAGTAAATGGAGCGGAATTTACCGCAACGCTTGCAGAGACGGACGCGGCGCGCGCGTTTGCGCAGATGCTGCCCATGACGCTCTCCATGCGCGAGCTGAACGGCAATGAAAAATACTGCTATCTCGACGAAACGCTGCCGACGGACGCAGTGTTGCCCGAGCAGATTTCCTGCGGCGACCTCATGCTGTTCGGCGATTCCTGCATTGTGCTGTTTTACGAGGATTTTACAACATCCTACCGATATACGCCAATCGGCGCGGCGGACGATCCCGAGGGGCTTGCCGCGGCGCTGGGCGGCGGCGACGTTACGGTCACGTTCCGCATCGGATAACTCGGCGGGCGTCCGCGCAATGCGGACGCCCGTTCCGCCGTCTTTGAACGGCTTATCGGCTGACATATCGTTGTAATTTTTCCGCCGCGCGCTTGCATACAGGCGCGCGGCGTGCTATAATAGGCGTAAAAAATGGGTTTCCCGAACAAGGAGTTTTTATGAACGCAAAAACCGGACGCGCCAAGAAAAATTACGAGGATATCAACCGCCGCCTCCGCGCGCTTTCGCTGCCGTTCTTCCTGCACACGTGGGAAGAGGAGCGCATGCCGAAGGCGGGCAAACTGTACCGCAACCGCCAGCTTGTGGAGCTTTCCGCCATGGCGTACGAGTATCAGACGGGCAAAAAATATACGGATAGCATTCAGAAACTTTACGAGGACCGCGCCTCGCTCGATCCCGTCCTGAAACACGAGATCGAGGAGGCAAAGCGCAACACCGATAAACTCGCCAAAGTGCCTAAGGAGGAGTACCTCGCCTTTCAGAACGCCGTTCTGGAAGCGTATCCGAAGTTCGTGGAGGCAAAGAACAGCGGCTCGTTCGCGCCCGTCAAGCCCTATCTCGGCGAAATTCTCGCGTTCAAGCGCAAGTACGCCGTGTGGGAAGAGACGGAGGAACTCAAAGGGTACGATATTCTGCTCGACGAATTTGAACGCGACATGACCGCCGAAAAATACGACGCGTTCTTTTCGCTCGTCAAAGGCGAGCTTGTTCCCTTCCTGAAACAGGTGCTTGCGGCGCAGAAGAGCGTGCACCCCGCGTTTTCCGAGCGCGTTTTTCCCGCCGCAAAGCAGAAGGCGTTCTGCGAGTATCTCGGCGGCGTGATGCTCTTCGACAAAAACAAGACGAGAATGGGGGAGAGCGAACACCCCTACACCAACAACAACGGCAACTGCGACGTGCGCATCACCAACCACTATTACGAGCGCGATCTCGCAAGCGCGATCTTCTCCGCCATTCACGAGATGGGGCACGCGCTCTACGAATTGCAGGTATCGGACGATTTACAGGATACCATGTCCGGAGGCGGGGCGTCCATGGCGATGCACGAGAGCCAGTCGCGCTTCTTTGAAAATATCGTGGGGCGGAGCAGGCCGTTCTGGGAACGCCACTTCCCCGTTCTGAAAGAAATTTTCCGCGAAGAGCTGCCCGACGTCACGCTCGACGATTTCCTGCACTATATCAATCATGTGAGCGCGGGTTTCGTGCGGACGGAGGCGGACGAACTGACCTATCCTCTGCATGTGCTGATCCGCTACGAGATCGAAAAGGAGATGATGGCGGGAAGGGTAACGGAGGAGAACGTCGAGGCGGTCTGGAACGCAAAGTATAAGGAATACCTCGGCGTGGACGTGCCGAACGCGGGGCTTGGCGTGGCGCAGGATATGCATTGGTACAGCGGCGAGCTGGGGTATTTTCCCACCTACGCGCTCGGCTCGGCGTACGCCGCGCAGATGCTCGCGGCAATGAAGCGCGATTTCGACGTCGAGTCCGCCATGGGGGAAGGGACGATCGCAGCCATCGCCGCGTGGCTGAAAGAGCGCGTTCATCAGTACGGCGCGTCCAAATCGCCCGCGGAGATCTTTGAAGGCGCGTGCGGCGCACCCTTCGACGCGCATTATTACGTGAACTATCTCAAAGAGAAGTACGCCGCCCTCAACGGCATTGCGCTGTAACGGCGCGGAGGACTGTATGCAGTACAAGTGCAGAGTGACCGTCATCGACAAGAAGTGTTTTCCCGAATTGCAGAGCAAATATCTTGCCGATCCGAAGTCGGGCGAATGTCCGTTTTACAACGTGGGCGATACCTTCCTGTTCGAGCGTTACGGCGACGAAGATACGTTCTGGCGGGAGGGGAACGGCACGCAGTGCGCCGAGGCGTGGGACTGCATCAGCCGCTATATCTACACGGCGTTGCAGGGCGGCAGCATCATGCGGAATTGGACGAACGACGAACACATGATGATCGCGTGCTGTAACGACGGCACGCGCCCCGTCATTTTCAAAATCGAGCGTCTGGATTATAAGGTCGTAAAATTTTCGGGCGCGGACGGCGCGGCGGCGGAAGAGAAGGCGCGCGCGCTTGCTGGCGCACTCGGCGCGCAGTGGCGCGCGGAGAAGGGCTGGCTGGAAGTCTTTACGGACAGAAACGCGCCCGTATCCGACGAGGCGATCTGCGGCGCGGTCTCCGCGTGCAGCGGAGAGGTTACGGCGATCGAATAGGAGGCGGCGATGAACTACACGTTGATCACGGGCGCGTGCGGCGGTCTGGGCGGCGCGTTCGTCCGTCTGCTCGCCGAACGCGGGGAAGCGCTCTTCATCACGGGACGGAGCGGAGAAAAGCTCTCCGCGCTCGCGCAGTCGCTCAAAGAAAAGTTTCCCGAGCTTCCCGTGGAATGCTGCCCGTGCGATCTTGCGGACAGCGGTTCGCGCCAAGCGCTCTTTGCCTATGCCGACGCGCGCGGGATCGCGTTCTCCCGTCTCGTGTACGTGGCGGGCGTGGATATTCAGAAGGCGGCGGAAAAGTACACCGAGGAGAAAATCGTCTTGCAGGCGCGCGTCAATCTCGAAGGCGCGGTCTCGCTTGCGCGCGGCGTGTTTGCGCGGCGCGGCGAAGGCGTATGCGAACTGCTCGCCGTCGGGAGTATGTCCGCAAGCTGTCCCATGCCCTATTTTGCGCTGTACAGCGCAACGAAGAAGGGGCTTGAACAGTTCTGGGTTGCGCTCCGCACCGAGGTGAAGGGGCGCGCCAAAGCGACGGTAGTGCTCCCCGGCGGCATTCCCACGCGGGAGGACATCGTCGAAAATATCAGAACGCACGGCTGGTTCGGGCGCGTCTCCGCGCTCCCGCCCGAGAAGGTCGCCCGCGCCGCGCTGAAAGCGGTTTCGCGCAACCGCCGCAAAACGGTGATCGGGTTCTGGAATAAAATTTTATACGGTCTGGAATGCGTTACGCCGCTTTCGCTGCGCCTCCGCGTGATTGCAAAGATCTGGGGCAGAACGGAAAAAGACGCGTTCTGACGGGGCGCGCCCTGCGGCTTCCGGAACGCGCCGCAAATAACAACAGTACAGCAAAGCCTCCCGCCGCCCGCGAAAAATTTCGCGGGCGGCGGGAGGCTTTCCCGAATAAGATCCTGCGCGCGTCGGGCGCGGCGGATCATTTCTTCTTTTTGAACTCGTTCTCCTCTTCTGCGGTGGAAAAGGAAAATCCGATGCGCTCGTTGCGCTCGATGAGTTCGCGGACGAAATCGTCGTAATACGCGTCTTTGATGACGATGACCATGTATCTCGTCTTTTCGTCGTCAAAGTAGACGGCGAGCTTGTTCGCGCCCTTAAAAAGATGCACGGATCGGATTTTTTCAAGCTCGTAGCCGAAGCGGATCAGACCGAATACGAGCGTCAGCTTTTTATCGGTGAGCACATATTCCGAGCGGACGAGCATGGCGACGATAATGACTGCGAGCGCAATGCTCACGAGGTATAAAATGGCGTATTTCAGCCACTCGTACGCCGAGCCGAAATTCCCGCCTTGCAGGAATCCTATAAATTGCCACGTTGTGAGCGCGATGCCTGCCGCGCACAGGGCGAACCCTAAAACGAGCAGGGCGGAAGTGAGCGCGGAAAAGCGGAATCGCCAATGCCCGACGGGTCTGCGTTCGGGCGGCGCGCCTTCGGGGGTGGGAATGGGCGTGATGTCGTTCATGCTCCGATTATAGCAAAAATGCGCGCAAAAAGCAAGGGGGAAGGGGGCGCGCGCAAAGATTTCACATATTTTCCCGTCTGCGGAAGAAAAAACAGCGCAAAAACGCGCTTGTTTCTTCCGAACGCTTGAAAAAAAATGCGGAATGCGCTATAATGAAAGAACGCAATCATTTCAGCAAAATAAAGAAACGGAGGAGAAGGCGGTTATGGTCAAACTCATCAAACAGGGCGTCTATTATACGGAAGGGCGCGTCGTCAAGGAGGCGCAGGCGTTTTTTACATCCGACAAAAAGGAAGCGGCGGTCAGAAATACGCTCTCTTACGCGATTTTGAAGGCGCACAACGCGGGCGACGAAGAGAATCTCCGTATCCGCTTCGACGCGATCGCCTCGCACGACATCACCTACGTCGGCATTATCCAGACGGCGAAGGCGAGCGGACTCAAAGAATTTCCCATTCCCTACACCCTCACGAACTGCCATAACTCGCTCTGCGCGGTGGGCGGCACCATCAACGAGGACGACCACGTGTTCGGGCTTTCCGCGGCGAAAAAATACGGCGGCGACTACGTTCCCGCGCACATTGCGGTCATTCACCAGTACATGCGCGAATGCGCGGCGAAGTGCGGCGCGATGATCCTCGGCTCCGATTCGCACACCCGCTACGGCGCGCTCGGCACGATGGCGGTGGGCGAGGGCGGACCCGAACTCGTCAAACAGCTTCTCCGTCAGACGTACGACGTCAAGCGCCCGCCCGTCATCGCCGTCTACCTCAAAGGCAAACTGAGAAAGGGCGTCGGTCCGCAGGACGTCGCGCTCGCGCTCGTCAAGGCGACGTTCGCAAGCGGATTCGTCAAGAATAAGATCCTTGAATTTATCGGCCCCGGGATCGCCAATCTCTCCATGGATTACCGCATCGGCATCGACGTCATGACGACGGAGACGACCTGTCTTTCCTCCATCTGGGAGACGGACGAAAAGACGCAGGAGTTCTTCCGCGTACACGGCAGAGAGGGCGACTATAAAAAGCTCACCGTCTCGCAGCCTGCGTATTACGACGGCGCGGTCGTCATCGACCTTTCCCGCGTAGAGCCGATGATCGCGCTTCCGTTCCACCCCTCCAACGCATATACCATCCGCGAGTTCTTGGAACGCCCCGTCGAGCTTCTGAAAATTGCAGAAGAGCAGGGCAGAAAGCTCAAAGGGGACGACAGCTTTACGCTCACCGACAAGGTGAAGGACGGCAAAGTGTACGTCGATCAGGGCGTCATCGCGGGGTGTGCGGGCGGCGGCTACGAGAACGTCGCCGAGGCGGCGGAGATTTTGCGCGGCAAGAGCGTCGGCGCGGGCGAGTTCGCGCTCAGCGTATATCCCGCGTCGCAGCCCGTCTATAAGGCGCTCACCGAGGGCGGCTATGTCGGAACGCTCATGGAGGCGGGCGCGGTCGTGAAAACGGCGTTCTGCGGTCCCTGCTTCGGCGCGGGCGACGTTCCCGCCAACAACGGGCTTTCCATCCGCCACACGACGCGCAACTTCGAGAACCGCGAGGGCAGCAAGCCCGCGGCGGGTCAGCTTGCGGCGGTCGCGCTCATGGACGCGCGTTCGATCGCGGCGACGGCTGCCAACGGCGGCGTGCTCACCTCCGCGCTCGATTACGAGTACAACAAGCGCATCAAAAAGTATAAATACGACGGCAAGATTTACGAAAACCGCGTCTATCACGGCGCGGGCAAGCCCGATCCCGACGCCGAACTCGTCTACGGACCCAACATTGCCGATTGGCCCGAACAGATCGCGCTCGGCAAGAACCTTCTCATGAAGGTCGTCTCCGTGCTCACCGATCCCGTGACGACGACGGACGAACTCATTCCCTCGGGCGAGACGTCGTCCTACCGCTCCAATCCCATGAAACTTGCGGAATTTGCGCTCTCCCGCAAAGACCCGCAGTACGTTTCCCGCGCCAAGGCGGTCGCGGCGGAAGAGAAGGCGCGCCGCGAGACGGGCGCGCTGCCCGAGAGCGTGCTCGGCGAGCTGGGCGGCTTCGTACCCGAAGAGGGGACGATTTACGGCAGCGTGGTCGTCTCCAACAAGCCGGGCGACGGCTCCGCGCGCGAACAGGCGGCTTCCTGCCAGCGCGTTCTGGGCGGCGTTGCCAATATCTGCAAGGAGTACGCGACCAAGCGGTATCGCTCCAACCTCATCAATTGGGGTATGCTGCCTTTCACCTGCGCGAAGATCGATCTCAAAGTCGGCGATTACCTGTACGTTCCCAACGCGGCGGAAGCCGTCGCGTCGGGCGAGGAACGCGTGGTCGCAAAGGTGATCTCGGGCGGAAAGACGCGCGACGTCGCGCTGGAACTCGGCGCGCTGACGGCGGACGAGCGGAAGATCCTGCTCGCAGGCTGCCTCATCAACTACAACAAGGAAAAGGCGGAGGCGTAACGGTGTATTCGCTCAACGGGTTTGAATCCGCCGTCGATCTCACGCCTTACCCGCGCCCCGCGCTCTGCAATGCGGAGGAAAAGATCGCCGCAACGGATACGCTTTTAAAGTATCTCCTGCGCGAACGCGGCATGATCGCCGCCTTCTCCGCCACGCCCGAAAAAAAGCGCGCGCTCGTCCGCGGATATATGAACGAACGCCCCGCGCACCCCATTCCCGCCGACATTATCTCCTTGCAGGACAGACTTTTCTGGACGGAGAGCGTGGAAAAGGGCATTGTCTCCATGGAGGAGCTCTCCTTCGACGCGCACGGCTTTGCCCTGTGGCAGGGGGATATCACGCGCCTTGCGGCGGACGCGGTCGTCAACGCCGCGAACAGCGGACTGCTGGGGTGTTTTTTGCCCAACCATAACTGTATCGACAACGCCATTCATTCCGCTGCGGGAATGCAGCTTCGGGACGACTGCGCCAAGATCATCGCCGCGCAGGGGCATGAGGAGACTGTCGGGGACTGCAAGATCACCCGCGCTTTCAACCTGCCGTGCAAATACGTTCTGCACACGGTCGGTCCGATGATCCGCCGCGAAGTGCGCGAAGAGGACCGCGCCGACCTGCGCGCCTGCTATCTTGCCTGCCTCGATACGGCGGAGCGCGCGGGACTGCATTCCGTGGCGTTCTGCTGCATCTCCACGGGCGTGTTCAGTTTCCCCCGCGGCGAGGCGGCGGAGATCGCCGTCGGCACGGTGCTCAAATGGAAGATGCGCCATGCGGAGAGCGATCTGAAAATCGTGTTCAACACCTTCCTCGACGCCGATACCGAAATTTACCGCAATATCCTCAAAATGATGTGAAATTTCATATGCAATACAACCGCCTTCGGGCGGTTTTTTCGTAAAAAATTGTGAAATTGCCGCGCGCCGTCGCGAAAGTTTTTTGTCCTCTTGACAAACCCTGTCGAATATTCTATAATTAAAAAGAAAGGTGAGAGAATATGCAATCATTGGACGATTTTGAACCGCTTGAATATTATACCAAGGTATTGAAGGGAGCGTTCCAAAAGAACGCGGAAGAGTATTTCGACGCTCTCGTAAAAAAATCGGGCGTCAGTCCGGAGGAAAATGCAAAGACGGTTGCGCGCTACAACGCGGCGGCAGCCAAGGCGGACGCTGCCGAGAAAAAACTCAGCACGGGCAAGGCGGTGCGCGTGTGCGTCATTCTTCTGCTTGTCGCCGCGCTCATCGCGGGCGCGGTCTTTCTGTACCTTTCCGTCACGCAGGGGACATGGCTCCATATTCTGATCATGGTCCTGTGCATCGGGCTTGCGATCGTGCTGATCGTTCTTCTGTGTACAAAGATCAAGAGGATGATCGAAACGCGGCAGAAAAAATACGAAGCCGCCGTCAGCAAAGCCAACGCCGTCAAGGCGGAGGCGTATGATCAGATGCGCCCGCTGCACGAGCTGTTCACGTTCAACATGACGCGGGAGCTCATCGAAAAGACGGAGCCCGATATCCGCATCGACGACTATTTCGACGTAAAGACGTTCGATCTCATGTCCCGCAAATACGGACTGCACGACAATGCGGACGAGAGCAGTTCCACGGTGTGCGTGCTTTCGGGTACGGTGGAAGGCAATCCCTTCCTCTACGAGCGCGACCTCGTGTGCCGCATTTCGGATACGACGTACACGGGCTCGCTCGTCATTCATTGGACGACGTATTCCTACGATTCCAAAGGCAACCGCCACGCCGTGCATCACACGCAGACGCTCACCGCTACATATACCGCGCCTGCGCCTGTGTACGGCTACAACACGCGGATGTTCTACGGCAACGAGGCGGCGCCCGATCTCAATTTCTCCCGTCAGCCGACGCACGCGCACGAGCTTTCGGAAGGACAGGTGGAGCGCAAAGTCAGGCGCGGGAAGAAGAAGCTGGAAAAGCGGGCGCGCAAGGCGCTTACCTCCGGAACAGGCAGCTTCACCGAGATGGGGAATGCGGAGTTCGACGTGCTGTTCGGCGCGACCGACCGCGACAACGAGGTGCAGTTCCGCCTTATGTTCACGCCGCTCGCGCAAAAGAATATGCTGTCGCTCATCCGCTCGGACGAGGCATACGGCGACGATTTCGCCTTTATGAAGCGGGGGATGCTCAACTGTATTCGCTCCGAGCACGCGCAGAGTTGGCAGATCGAAACCGATCCTTCCCGATACAAGAGTTTTGATCTCGCCGCGGCGCGCGCGGAATTTCTCGCGTTCAACGCCGAGTATTTCCGCTCCGTGTATTTCGATCTTGCGCCCGTGCTCTCCATTCCGCTCTATAAAATGCAGAAACCGCGCGAATTTATCTATAAGGACGTTTATCAGCGCAACTGTACTTCCTACGAGACGGAGGCTGCGGCAAACAGGTTCTCGCCCTCGCTCTTTGCGCATCAGGATACCAAGACGCAGACCATTTTAAAGACGCAGTTCGTGCAGAAAGACGGGCTTGCGGACAGGGTGCGCGTCAACGCTTATTCGTATGACGCGATCCCGCGCGTCGCCTATATTCCCGTTCTGGGCGGCGACGGCTATACGCATAACGTGCCCGTGCCGTGGACGGAGTATATTCCGCTCTCCCGTACGTCCGTCATGGAGGTCAGACCGGTCGGCGGCACGCGCGAGGACTACGAGCGCAGGCGCGCGTCCGAGGCGTTCGGAAACTTTACGAAGCGGTATTCGGATACCGTTGCGTTCGGGAACGGCATTCTCGCGATCCCCATTTTGCAGGGGATGTTCGACGCGGGAAGCGACATGGAACTCAGTTCCGTTTACGGCGTCTCCGCCGCAGGAAAGGGCGACGTCGCCGAAGCGCTCGCCAAGGTAGACAAAGCGCTCGCCGAGGCGGAAGAGGCGGAAAGGGAGGCCGCCGCGGCTGACGCTGCGGAGCAGGAGGCTGCGCCCGAAGAGACTGCGCAGCCCGCGGAAGAGCCTTCCGCGGAGACGGAACAGGCAGCGGCCGAAGATCCTTCTTCGGAAGAGCAATCATAAAACAGGAAAAGTTAAAAGGAGGATTTATATATGGCAAACGAACTTGATGAGATGACCGGTCCCGTAAATACCGCGGGGCGCGACGTCGCCGTCATCGAAAAGCAGATCCCCGTAAAAACGGGCATCGGCTCTGTGATCTTTGAGGTGCTCCTCTGGATCTGCGCAATCCTTCCCGGGCTGATCTTCCTCATCATGAAGATCAAGGCGGGGAACTACCTTTCGCAGCTCCAACAGAAGATCCAGCACGACGCATCGCAGATCGATAACTATCTGGAACAGCGCGTCGTCATCTTGCAGAACTGCGCAAGGCTGCTCGATAAGGCGATTGACCTCGATAAGACGACGATGACGCAGATCGCCGCATACCGCTCGGGCGCGTCTCCCGACGGCGACGGCGCGCGCAACGAGATCGCGCAGAAGATCGATTCTGTCGGCAGGAGCATCAACATTGCGTTTGAGAACTATCCCGACCTCAAAGCGCACGCGGAAATCGCGGACGCAATGCAGCAGAACGCGTACCTGCAAAAGGAAATCACGGCGGCGCGCGAAGTGTATAACGATACGGTGAACACGTGGAACAGGGACATCTTCGCATGGCCCACCAAGATGATCGTGGCGTCCCGCAGAGGGTATACCACCCGTATCCCGTTCAGCACTTCTGCAGAAGTCAAAGAGCAGGCGCGCGGCGTATTCTTCTGATAAAGGTTATCCGAAAGAGACCCCGTATTTTTGCGGGGTCTTTTCTGTAATCGGACGGCAACGCCTTTTGCGGAAGGGGCATTTCTGCAAAATCGGAACGGCTGTTCCGGAAGTCGGCGTATCAGATTCAGCGCCGCGCCGCATTGCGGAAAAATGGCGCAATGCGGCGCGGCGAAGGGGAGGAAAACGATGAAATATATTATCGTACTCGACGCGGGTACGACGAGCGTGCGCGCATTTGTGTACGATCTGCAATCGCAGAGGTTCATTCACTGCGCGCAGCAGCCTGTCGGGCTGTCGCTTCCGCGTTCGGGTTGGGTGGAACAGGACGCGGACGAGATCTATTATAAATCCGCATACGTCATCAACGACTGTATGCGGGTCGCGGGCGCGGAGAACGTGGCGCGCGTCGGGATCGCCAACCAGCGCGAGGCGGTCGTCATGTGGAATCGGGAGACGGGCGAGCCTGTCTGCCCCGTCATTGGCTGGCAGTGCCGCCGTGCGCGCGCTCTTCCGCGAAGGCAAGCTGTGTGCGGGAACGATCGACAGTTATCTGATCTACAAATTCACGGAACACCGTTCGTTCGTCACCGACGTCACGAACGCCTCCCGCACCATGCTGTTCAACATTCATACGATGGCGTGGGACGAGGAGCTGCTGCGCACGTTCTCCATTCCGCGCGGGATCCTGCCCGAGGTCAGAGACAGCGACGCGCGCATGGGCGAGATATGCGTCGGCGGGCATACGATCCCCGTTGCGGGCGTTGCGGGCGATCAGCAGGCGGCGCTCTTCGGGCAGGCGTGCCTGCGCGCGGGCGAGGGGAAGATCACCTACGGAACGGGGCTGTTCCTGCTCTTCCACACGGGCGAGACCTGCGTCAGCTCGGAGAGCGGACTGCTGACGACGGCGGCGTGCCGCGTGCGCGGCAAAACGGCGTATGCGCTCGAAGGGAGCTGTTTCCATGCGGGCAGCGGGGTTCAGTGGCTGCGCGACAAACTCGGGCTCATTTCCTCCGCCGCGGAGAGCGGCACGCTTGCGGAAAGCATTCCCGATACGGGCGGCGTCAGCTTTGTGCCTGCGTTTACGGGGCTTGGCGCGCCCTATTGGGACCCCGAAGCGCGCGGGCTGTTTTCGGGCATCACGCAGAGCACGGGGCGGGCGGAGCTCGTGCGTGCGGTGTTGGAGAGCATCGCCTTCGGCGCGCGCGATCTTGCCGATTGTATGCAGAAAGACAGCGGCGTGTCGCTCTCCGCGATCCGCTGCGACGGCGGGGTTTCGGCAAACGATTTCCTCATGCAGTTTCAGGCGGACGTTCTCGGCGCGCCCGTCGATCGTCCGGTCGAACGGGAGAGTACCGCGCTCGGCGCGGCGATGCTCGCCATGCTCTCCGCCGATCTCACCGACGAGAAAGAGCTTTTCCGTCTGCGCCGTTCGGAGCGCGTCTTTGCGCCCGATCCGTCCGTGCGCGATGCGCGGGAGGCGGGGTATCGGGAATACCGCAATGCCGTCCGCCGCGCCCTGCTCCGATAAAACGCGGGGCAGGTATGAGTTTTTAAGTTTTTTTTTCGGCAGCGTGCGGCGCGTCCGTTCTAAACGGACGCGCCGCACGCGTATGATAACCAACATGAAGATCTATCTTGTAAAGCGCAGTTTTTTTACTTTCCGCGGAAAAAAGAATTACGAGCTTGACCTGCTCGGGAAAAATTGTCTGGAACGTATGCGCAGCGCGCTCGGCGCGGAAGTCGTTGACGGCGCGCTTCCCGCGGGCGAAAAGCTCGTGCTCTATCCCGTCTATCCCTTTCTGACGGCGGAAGAGGTCGCGCGCTTTCTCACCGTGCATACGGGTAGCGTGCGCTTCCGCGGCGGGTATCTGGAACGCGGCGGCGCGTTCCGCGAGGGGAGCGACCCTGCGGAGGGAATGTTTTCGCTGGCGGATTATTCCCGTATGCTCGCGCTTGCGGCGCGGGAGAGCATCGCCTATCACGCCGAGCGCGGCGCGCTCGTGGAGGAGGGCGCGCTGGTCGATCTCACCGTTCAGCTCGGCTGGGGAGCCGCGGTGCGCCGCGGCGCGGTCGTCAGAGGGGATACCGTCGTCGGGGAGGACGCGGAGATCACGGGCGACAGCGTTGTGGAAAATTGCTTTATCGGCGCGGGAACGCGCGTCGAGAGCAGTTACCTGCGTGACGCCCGCGTGGGGAAACGGTGCACGGTCGGACCGTTCGCCCGCCTGCGCCCCGCCTCCATCGTGGGGGACGACTGCCGCGTCGGAGATTTCGTCGAACTGAAAAACGCGCGCGTGGGCGACGGGTGTAAGATCTCGCACCTCGCCTACGTGGGGGACGCCGAGCTGGGCGAAAAGGTCAACGTCGGGTGCGGCGCGGTGTTCGCGAATTACGACGGCAAGCGCAAATCCCGCACCCGCGTGGGGAACGGCGCGTTCATCGGAAGCAACTGCAATCTTGTTGCCCCCGTACGCGTTGGCGCGGGCTGTTATCTCGCCGCAGGAACGACGCTCACGCGCGATCTTTCGGGCGGCGATTTCTGCATCGGAAGAAGCCGCGAAACGGTCAAAAAGGGCGCGGCGGCAAAGTATCTCGAATAAATCACCTCCCGCTCCGCCGTCCGCATACGATGGGAAGAGCGTACGGGAGCCGCGCGGAGAAACCGCCCCGCACGCGCAGGGGAGGTGCTATGAAGTATTTCGGAACGGACGGATTCCGCGGGAAGGCGAACGAACGGCTGACTGCCGTCCACGCGTTCCGCGTGGGGCGGTTTCTGGGCAGGTATCACGCCCGCGATAAGGGGGAGCGCGTGCGTATCGCGGTGGGCAAGGATACGCGCCGCTCCTCCTACGCGCTCGAATACGCGCTCGCGGCGGGTGCGGCGGCTTCGGGTGCGGACGTCTACCTTCTGCACGTGACGACGACGCCCTCCGTCGCCTATATCGTTCGGACGGAGGGATTCGACTGCGGCGTGATGATCTCTGCAAGCCACAATCCGTTCGAGGATAACGGCATCAAGATCTTCGGCGGAGACGGCGAAAAACTCTCGGATGACGTACTCGCCCGCGTGGAGGAATATATCGACGGGGGTACGCTTCCGCTCGCCACGGGCGCGGAGATCGGGCGGACGATCGATTACGTCGCGGGGCGCAACCGCTATCTTGCCTACCTGCTCTCCATTCCGCGCACCTCCTTTCGCGGACTACGGGTGGGGCTGGACTGCGCCAACGGAAGCGCGTTCGCCATCGCAAAGGCGGTGTTCGACGCGCTCGGCGCGGAAGTCGTCTGCATCGGCGCGTCGCCCGACGGAAAAAATGTGAACGCGGGGTGCGGCTCCACGCATCCCGAAGGGCTGTGCGCGCTCGTTGCCGAGCGTTCGCTCGATTTAGGATTTGCCTTCGACGGCGACGCGGACCGCTGCATCTGCGTGGACGAACGGGGGCAGATCGTGGACGGCGACGGCATTTTATACGTTGCCGCCAAAGATATGCGCGCCCGCGGCGAGCCGGAAGGGAACGGCGTCGTGACGACCGTGCTCTCCAACGCGGGGCTGGAACGCGCGCTTGCGCGGGAGGGGGTATCCGTGCTCCGCACGCCCGTGGGCGACAAGTACGTTGCGGAGGCGCTTGCCGAGAGCGGGCTGCTGCTGGGCGGCGAGACGTCCGGTCACATCATATTCCGCAAGTACGGAACGACGGGCGACGGCATTTTAACCGCGCTGCGGGTCGCGGAAATCGTCCTCGAAAGCAAATGCCCGCTCTCCTGCCTGACGCGCGGCTACACGCCCCTGCCGCGGCGGGAGAAAAACGTGCGGACGGAGCGCGGCGCGGCGGTCGCCGCCTGCGGGCAGGTGCGCCGTGCGGTCGCCCGCGCGGAAGCAAACGGACTGCGCGCGGTGGTGCGCGCGTCCGGAACGGAGCCCGTCGTCCGCATTCTCGTCGAGGGGGAGGAGAGATTGCTGGACGAGGCGATGAACGCGCTGGAACGCGCCGTCCGCGACGGCGCGGAGGCGCTCTGATGTGCGGCATCGTCGGGTACGTCGGGGAGCGGAACGCCGCGCCCATTCTCCTCGACGGACTGCAAAAACTCGAATACCGCGGCTACGATTCGGCGGGGATCGCCGTCGCGGAGGGGGGTAAGTTTACCGTCGTCAAACGCAAGGGGCGGGTGAAGGGGCTGAGTGCGGCGCGTTCGCTTGCGGGGAAAACGGGCGTCGGTCATACCCGCTGGGCAACGCACGGCGCGCCCTCCGAGCGCAACGCGCACCCGCACCTCTTCGGCGGGATCTGCGTGGTGCATAACGGCATCGTCGAAAATGCTGCTGCGCTCAAAGCGGTCTGCGAGGCGCGCGGCGAAACCTTTTCTTCCGAGACGGACAGCGAAGTGATCGCGCATCTCGTCGCCGCCGAACAGGGCGATCTCCTGCACGCCGTGCGCGCCGCCGCGGAAAAACTCGTCGGCTCGTATGCGATCGCCGTTCTGTCCGAATCCGCGCCCGATACGATCGTGTGCGCGCGGAAGGCAAGTCCGCTCGTCGTAGGATACGGCGAGGACGGACTGTTCGTCGCGAGCGATATTCCCGCCATCGCCGCCGCGGGGAGAAGGGTGTACACGCTTGCAGACGGCGAGTTCGCCGTGCTGAAAAAGGGGACTGCGCCCGCCTTCTACGACGCCTCTCTCCGCTCCGTCGAAAAGCGGGAGATCGCGTACGACGCGGAGGAAGATATCCCCGAAAAGAGGGGATTCCGCCACTTTATGAAAAAGGAGATCGCGGAAGTTCCCGAAGCGGTCGCGCGGAGTATTCCCGACCTCTCAAAAGGCGATTTTTCGGAGCTTTATGAGGTACTATGCCAGACAGAGTACCTTCATATTGTGGCTTGCGGGACGGCATACCACAGCGGATTGTGTATGAAACACGCCGTGCAAAAGTTTGCCCGTCTCCCCGCCGAGGCGTTTATAGCGAGCGAATACCGCTATTCGGACCCGATCGTGCCGAAAAACACGCTTGCGGTCGCGGTCAGTCAGAGCGGCGAAACGGCGGATACGCTCGCCGCCGCCGCGCTTGCGAAAGAGCGGGGCGCGCGCGTGCTCGCCGTCACGAACGTGCCGTATTCCTCGTTGGAGCGCATGAGCGATTTCGTCCTTCCGACGCGTGCGGGCAGGGAGATCGCCGTCGCCGCCACAAAGAGTTTCAACGCGCAGCTCGCCGCTCTGTATGCGCTTGCGGGCGCGCTTGCGGAAAGCAGGGGGAAGTCCGCTCCGCCGCTTGCGGGCATTCAGCCGCTCGTCCGCGAGGCGGCTGCCGCGGGAGAACGGGTCAGGAGCTGGATGCCCTATTTCGTCGGTGCGAAGAGCGTCTTTTTCCTCGGGCGGGGCGCGGACTACGTCGCCGCATGCGAGGGGAGCCTCAAACTCAAAGAGATCAGCTATCTTCCGAGCGAGGGCTATCCTGCGGGGGAACTCAAACACGGCACGCTTGCGCTGGTGGACGGAAGAACGCCCGTGGTCGCCGTCGTGACCGATCCCGCGCTTGCGGATAAGACGATGAACGCCGTTCATGAAGTGTACGCGCGCGGCGCGGCGGTCTTTCTCATCACCAACGTTTCGGCGTGCCTTTCGTGCGCGGAAATCACGGCTTCGGTACTGCTGCCCAAGTGCGAACCCGCCTACTCGCCCATGCTCTCCTCGCTCCCGTTGCAGCTTCTTGCCTACTACGTTGCCATTGCGCGCGGGAACGACCCCGATAAGCCGCGCAACCTCGCAAAGAGCGTAACGGTGGAATAAGCTTTTTTGCAGGATAACAAATCGCCGCCCGAGCGGGCGGCGATTTTACGTTTGATTGAATGCCGATTATTTTACATAGTCGATCGCGGTAACGTCGTTCTTCGGCGTTTTGCGGGGCGATGCGGGTGCGTTCGCGTAGCCGAGCGCGACGCTTGCAACGGGCTTGAATCCGTCGGGAACGCGCATTGCCTTTACGAGACTTTCGTCCTTTGCGCTCACGTCGATCGCGCCGCGCACGTACAGGTTCCCCAGCCCGAGATCGGTCGCCGCAAGCAGCATATTTTCGATGAGACATGAGACGTTGAGCGCGCCGATCTCGCCTTCCTGCGAGGAGGAAACGACGATGAGCACGGGCGCGCCGTGCAGAGGATCGGCGTGTTCGTCGCCCGTCGCCTTGGCAACTGCCTGCCGTATGCGCTCCAAAAGCTCTTTGTTTGTGATCACGGAGAGGTGCAGCGTGTCAAAGCGGTGCATTCCGACGGGCGCGTACAGCGCCGCATCCAGAACGTATCTGACCGCCGTTTCCGGAACGGGGCAGTCCGCAAAATCGCGCGTGGAGACGCGCGCCTTCAAAACTTCCGAAAATTGCATAATGTACTCCTTTATTGAGGGGAAGCCGAAATATCAGCCGACCCTTCTCACGAACGGTTTGTAATCGAGAATGCGTTCGATCTCGTCGAGCGCGTCCTGCGGGATCGTAAATCCGCTCGCCGCAACGTTGCTCATAAGCTGCGCGGGCTTGCTTGCGCCTGTAATCACGGAGGAGATCTCCTTCCTTTTGAGGATCCACGCAAGCGACAGCACGGAGAGGGGAACGCCGAGACTTTCCGCGATGGGCAGAAGTCGCTCCACCTTGTCCAGATTTTCGTCGGTGAGCAGGTTGTTGATCTGCTTATCTGCCTGCCACGTCGCGCGCGAGCCTGCGGGAAGGGGCTGACCCTTGCGGTATTTTCCCGTCAGAAGTCCCTGTGCGAGCGGGGAGAATGTCGTAATGCCGACGCCGTTTTCGGCGCAGATGCCCATGATCTCGTCCTCGATATAGCGGTCCGCCATATGATATTGCGGCTGAATGACGGAGAGCGGGCGCAGATGGTTTTCTTTGATGACGGCGAGCGCCTTTGTGATCTGCACGGGCGACCACTCCGAAACGCCGTAATAGAGGACCTTGCCCGCCGCGACCATATCCGAAAGGACCTGCATCGTCTCTTCGATGGGCGTCGTTGGGTCGAAGCGGTGGCAGAAGTACAGATCGAGGTAATCGAGCTTCATGTTTTGCAGCGTCTTATCGAGCTGTTCTATAATATGCTTGCGCGAAAGCCCCCAATCGTTCGCGCCGCGCCCCATCGGGAAGAATACCTTGGACGAGACGACGAACTCGTTTCTGCTGTGTTCTTTGAGCGCTTTGCCCAGAAAACGCTCCGCCGCGCCGCCCGAATAGGCGTCCGCGCAGTCGAAAAAGTTCACGCCCGCGTCGAACGCGGCGTTCACCGTTTCGAGCGCGACCTTCTCCGCGTCCGTTCCCGCAAGATCGGTCACCCAGCTTCCGAGCGCGATCTCGCTCACCTTCAAACCCCATTTCCCCAAATTGCGATAGTTCATGGTTTCTCCTTGTGCTTTGAATTTCAATTCTATTATAACGGATTTGCAGGAATTTGCAAGAGCGGATTGAAAGAATTTGCGCGGAGATGGGCATAATTTTACGGGATTTTCCGCGAATGCTTGTCAATCGTCCGCAAATATGGTATAATCTGTAAGATGATACCGACACAAGAGCCCGTTCCGCGCGAGCGGGCAAAACAAATCAATCCCATCGTGCTTGCGTTCGTGGGGGACGCGGTATATACGCTGTGCGTGCGCACCCGTCTTGCGCTTTCGAGCGGCGAGAAAACGGGCGCGCTCAACCGCCGCGCGTCGGAGCGCGTTTCGGCGCACGGGCAGAGCGAGGCGCTCGCCCGCATTCTTCCCATGCTCACCGAGGAGGAGGCGGAAATCTACCGCCGCGGCAGGAACGCCAAAAAACCGACCAAGAGCAAGAACGCCACCGTTGCGGAATACGTCCGTTCGACGGGGTTTGAGGCGCTGCTCGGATACCTCTATTTGACGGGGCAGACCGAGCGCATACGGCAATTATTCTTTTCCGAGGATGACGAGATATGAAAACAGAGGGCAGAAACGCCGTTTTGGAGCTTCTGAAAACGGATAAAACGATTGAAAAAATTCTGCTTGAAAAGGGCGCGCAGGGTACGCTCGGCAAAATATTTGCCGAGGCGCGCAAAAAGAATATCCGCGTGCAGTTCGTGGACCGCGCCGCGCTCGACCGCGAGAGCGAGACGAAACGCCATCAGGGCGTGATCGCGTTCACGACCGCTTACGAATACGCCGATCTTTACGATCTGTTCGGCGGCGACGAGAGTCTCATTGTCCTCTGCGACGGCATCGAGGACGTGCATAACCTCGGCAGCATTCTCCGCGTGGCGGAGTGCGCGGGCGCGGACGGCGTGGTGATCCCGAGCGCAAAGGGCGCGAGCGTCACCGAGGCGGTCGTCCGTATCTCCGCGGGCGCGGCGGAGCATATCAAAGTCGCAAAAGTGCCGTCCGTCAATTACGCGGTGGACGCCCTGAAAAAGGCGGGCTATTGGGTGTACGCCCTCGAAGCGGGCGGCGAAAGCATCTATAATGCCGACCTCACGGGCAAGATCGCGCTCGTCGTGGGCGGAGAGGACAGCGGCGTAAAACGCCTCACGCGCGAGAAGTGCGACGGCGTGCTCTCCATTCCGCTGTTCGGCAAGGTCAATTCGCTCAACGCGTCGGTCGCGCTCGGCATCGGCGTCTACGAGGTGGTGCGTGCAAGATTACAAAAATAAGTCCGACGAGACGCTCGCCGCGCTCGCCCAGAGCGGCGAGACGGGCGCGGAGGAGGAACTTTTAAACCGATATAAGAGCGCGGTCCGCGCCCGCGCGCGCAAATTCTTTTTGGAGGGCGGCGAGACGGAGGACCTCGTGCAGGAAGGCATGATCGGGCTGATCGCCGCGGTGCGCGGTTATCGGGCGGACGGCGGCAAGAGCTTTAAAAACTTCGCCTTCCTCTGCGTTTCCCGCAGAATCTTCGACGCGCTCCGCGCCGCCGATAAAATGCAGGAGTGCGAGGACTTTGACCCCGAGAGCGTTTCGGAAGGCAATACGCCCGAAGACTTTCTGCTCGCGGACGAATCGCAGGCGGAGTTCCGCTTCAAACTCACGAGCGCGCTCTCGGATTTTGAGTTCCGCGTCGTCACGCTCTATCTCGACGGCATGAGCTACGCCTCGATCGCCCGCGTGACGGGCAAAGACAGGAAGAGCATCGATAACGCCCTTGCCCGCTCCAAAAAGAAACTGCAAAAGGCGTTTCACGTCTGATCGGCGTTATTCGTAACAGGAGATAACCGTATGGCACATCTTTCTCTCTATCGTAAATTCCGCCCCGCGACCTTCGCCGAGATCGTCCGGCAGGAGCACGTCGTGCGCGTTCTGAAACATCAGATCGAGCGGGGCGAAGTGGGGCACGCATACCTCTTTACGGGACCGCGCGGCACGGGCAAAACGAGCGTTGCGCGCATCTTTGCGCGCGCCGTCAACTGCGAACGCCCGTCGGACGGCTCGCCCTGCGGAAAATGCCCGACCTGCCTTGCGCTCTCCGAAAACACGCTCGACGTCGTCGAGATCGACGCCGCCTCCAACAACGGCGTCAACGAGATGCGCGACCTGCGCGAAAAGGTGCAGTATCCGCCCGTCACGGGAAGATATAAAGTATATATCATCGACGAGGTGCATATGCTCACGGACAGCGCCTTCAACGCGCTGTTAAAGACGCTCGAAGAGCCGCCCGCGCACGCCGTTTTCATTCTTGCAACGACCGAACCGCACAAGATTCCCGCGACCATTCTCTCCCGCTGTATGCGGCTCGACTTCAAACTCATTCCCGAAGAGGACCTCGAACGGCATCTCTCGTCCATTCTGGACGGCATGGGCAAAAAATACGAAAAAGAGGCAGTGGCGGCGATCGCCCGCGCGGGCGCGGGGAGCGACCGCGATATGCTCTCCATTGCCGAAATGTGCCTTGCGTACGGCGATACGCTCACCTACGAGGGCGTTACGGCGGTGCTCGGCGCGGCGGATTTTGAAACGACCGCGTCCCTCGTCAACGCGCTCTTGCAGTCGGATATGCCGACGGCGCTCTCCACGGCGGAGGGCATTCTTGCCGAGGGCAAGGCGGTCGGCGTGCTTTTGAAGGATATTCTCAGTCTGCTCAATCAGGTCGCCGTCGCAAAGTCGTGCGCCAACGCCGAAAAACTGCTTTCGCTGCCCGCGCGTCTCTTCGCGCAGGTCAAAACGATCGCGGAGCGTGCGGACGGGAGCGCGATCCTCAGGGCGACGGAAATTTTCGTGAAAACGGAGAATGAACTGCGGTTCGCCTCCTCGCCGCGCATCGCGCTGGAAACGGCGGTTCTGCGCGCGGCAATGCCGCAGACCGACCGCGATACGGACGCGCTTCTCGTGCGCATTGCCAATCTGGAGAAGCAGGTCGCCGCGCTCTCCGCGGGCGCGCCTGCGGCGGGAAAACAGCCTGCTGCGGAAGCAAAACCCGCACCCGCGCAGGAATTTTCCGAAAAACCCGCGCCCAAAAAGGCGGCGCGGGAAACGGAATGGGAAGAGTCGCTGCCGCCCCCGCCCGACGAACCGCCGTTTTTCGACGAGCCGTTACCGCCTGCGTGGGATGAGCCGCCGTTTGCGCGCGAGCCGCAGCAACCGCAGCTTCGGGAAACGCCGCAGCCGCAGGCAAAAAGCGTGCAGAAACCGCAGAGCGAGCCGCCCAAGAGCGCGCCGTTGCCGTCGGCGGACGGTCCGCGCGACGCGGAAACGACGTTCGGACTTTTCCTGCGCAGACTGCGCAAACTGCCCAAGAGCGGCGTGCTGTATGCGCTCTGCCGCGATTTAGAGCCGAGCGAAGAGGGCGGAAAACTCGTACTCATGACGGATATCCGCACCGTTGCCGATACGCTGAACGGAGAAAAACACCGTGCGGCAATGGCGGAAACGCTGGGCGAACTCGGCGTCTCCGATTTCGAGGTCCGCTACGCTTCCGCGGCGCGGACGGAGGAAAAGGACGGCGTAGAACAGCTCAAAAAGGACTTTTCGGGTTACACGATCGAAGTCAAATCATAAAAAATCATCAAAACATAAAACGCGCCCGCGCGGGCGCGGCGGAGGAACTATGGCAGGATTCAACAGAGGCGGCATGGGGGGCGCAGGAATGCAGAACCTCATGAAGCAGGCGCAGAAAATGCAGGAAGAAATGCAGGCGACGGAAAAACTCCTCGACGAGTGGGAGATCGTCGGCACGGCGGGCGGCGAGGCGGTCGTCGTGTACATGAACGCGAAAAAGATCATCGACGGCATCGAGATCGACAAATCCGTCATCGATCCCGACGACGAGGAGATGCTTGAAGACCTCATCATGGCGGCGATCATGGACGGCTACAAGAAGGCGGACGCGGTCTATCAGGAAAAGATGGGTAAATTCGGCGGCATGGGCGGCATGGGAGGGATCCTCTAAGTGGAGGTCTTTATCGAGCCGATCGGGCGGCTGATGAACGAGTTTTCCAAGCTCCCCGGCGTGGGCAAAAAGACGGCGCAGCGGTATGCCTATAAGGTCGTCAATATGTCGGAGAGCGAAGCGCGCGCTTTCGCGGATGCCATTCTCAACGTCAAGCGAAAGGTGCGGTTCTGCAAGGTCTGCGGCAATTTCACCGAAAACGAGGTGTGCGACGTCTGCCGCACGCGCGATAAATCGCAGATTTGCGTCGTCAAAGAGCCGAAAGACGTCGTTGCGCTTGAAAAACTGCACGAGTACAAGGGCGTTTACCACGTTCTGCACGGGGTCATCGATCCGATGAACGGCGTCACACCCAACGATATCCGCATCAAAGAGCTGTTGGAGCGCGTTGCGGAAGGCGGGGTGAAAGAGGTCATCATGGCGACCAATCCCGACGTGGAGGGCGAAGCGACGGCAATGTATATCGCAAAACTTTTAAAACCGCTCGGGGTCACGGTCACCCGTCTCGCGCGCGGCGTTCCCGTCGGGAGCGAACTCGAATATGCCGACGAGGTCACGCTTGCGCGCGCCCTCATCGAGCGGAAAGCCATATAATCGCGCCTGATTTTTATTCTGATTTATAAGGGGCAATCATGAAAATTTCCGTACTCGGCTGCGGGCGGTGGGGATCGTTTATCGCGTGGTATCTCTCCCGCCTAGGCAACGAAGTCGTCAGTTGGGGACCCGAGGGCGATCCCAGCTATGAAATCCTGAAAAATACGGGGCGCAACGAGTACGTTGCGCTCGACGAAAAAATAACGCTGACCTGCGATCTCGAACGCGCGGTGCGCTCGGCGGAGGTCATCGTCATTTCGATCAGCGCGCAGGGCTTGCGCGGATTTATGCAGCGCATCACCCGTTACCCCGTTTCGGATAAAGTGTTCGTGCTGTGCATGAAGGGTATCGAGACGGGAACGGGCAAGCGGCTCTCGGAGATCCTGACGGAAAGCGGGATTGCTTCCGATAAGATCGCCGTCTGGGTCGGTCCCGGGCATATCCAGAGCTTCGTGCAGGGCGTGCCGAACTGCATGGTCATCGATTCGGAAAACGAGAAGCTGAAAATCGATCTCGTCGATCGGTTCAAGAGCGATCTGATCCGCTTTTATTACGGAAACGATCTGCTCGGCACGGAGATCGGCGCGGCGGCGAAAAACGTGATGGGGATCGCGGCGGGCATTCTCGACGTCATTTGCGTTCCGCTCAAAGGACCGCTCATGTCGCGCGGCGCGCGCGAGGTCGCCCGTCTCATCAAGGCAATGGGGGGCAACGAGCTTTCCGCCTACGGGCTGGCGCACCTCGGCGACTACGAGACGACGCTCTTTTCGCGCTATTCGCACAATCGTATGTACGGCGAAATGCTCGCCAAAGGGGAGCGTTTTGAGAAGCTCGCCGAAGGCGTCGCGACGAGCGAGGCGATGAAATTGCTCGGCGAAAAATACGGCGTCGATCTCCCGATTACCCGCGCGGTGTACGCCGTCTGCTACGGCGAAGGGGACGACGTTGTGCGCTGCAAAGAGGAGATCGGAAAACTCTTTAAACGCAGCACGAAGGCGGAAATGTACGAATAATCCGCCATTTTTGCACTATTTCATAGTACTATGCGAGACATAATATCATGATTTTATCTGTTTTGAGAGGATTTTTATGCAAAATCTGAACGAAATGCAATCGGAGGCGCAGCCGCTCGTAACGGCGTCCGTCAGGCTCAACGCGAACCTCCAAAAGCGGCTCATGCGCGTTCACCGCCTGATTTATCTGATCCTGCTGATTGCGGGCGCGGCAATGGTGATCGCCTATATCCCGCTCGACGTGCTTGCGGCGGAGGAGATCGTGGCGCAGAGCGATTGGTACAATATCCTGCTCTGGCTCGGCGCGCTCATGTTCGCGGTCGGGTTGGTGTGTACGCTCATGCTGCGGTCGGGTGTGAAGCGCGCGGATACGGGGCTTGTCAACGAGTATTCCTTCTACGCCGATCATTTTTCCATTCGCACGACGCGCGGAACGGAGTGCGTCGCGGTTGCAAATTTTCAGTATTCGGACTGCGCGAAAATCAGAGAAAACAGAGAGTTTTTCCTGCTCTATCAGAATCGGGCGAACGTGTTTCCCGTCGAAAAAATCCCTCTCTCCCAAGAAGAACGTGCGCGGCTGCGCGAACTCTTGCGCCTGCCGCAAAAAAATAAATAAGTGAAAGCGAATGCGCCGCGCGGCAGAAAGCCGCGCGGCGCGTTTTTACATGTCGGGAACGGGAAAAAACAAAAATGCAGGCATAAGCCTGCACGCCTGTAAATAAAAGGAAAAACCCCACACGTCGGCGCATAGCGGACGGACCATTCGGCACGACATACAGGGTTTGCTGGTGGGGACGACAGAACTCGAATCTGTGACCTCTTGCATGTCAAGCAAGCGCTCTAACCAACTGAGCTACGCCCCCGTGAACAACGCATATCATACTAAAAATTCACCGTCTTGTCAAGCGTTCTGCATGGAAAAATTACGATAATTTTCTTATTTCACCGTATTTTTCGGAAAATATGCGTTTTCAGACGGTTATATTTTCAAGTCGGTATTGACACCGTCTCTGTTTTGCGGTAAAATTAACGTGAACGAAGCGCCGCGAAGTTTTGCGACGCCGAATCGCGAAGATTTTTGTAGGAGGAACGGAATGAAACAGTATGATGCAGTCGTCATCGGCGCCGGAAACGGAGGACTCACGGCGGCGATACGGCTTGCGCAGGGAGGGGCGAAGGTTCTCCTCGTCGAGAAACATAATCTGCCCGGGGGATTCGCAACGAGTTTCCGCCGAGGGAGATTTGAGTTCGAGGCATCGCTGCACGAGCTGAACGACTTTGGCACGCCCGACAATGCGGGCGACGTAAGAGTGCTCTTTGACGAACTCGGCGTGACGGACAAAATCGAATGGTTTCCCATTCCCGACGCGTACCGCGTGATCTCGCAGGCGGAAAAAATTGACGCGACGATGCCGTTCGGCGTGGACGCGTTCGTCGGGAAGATGGAACGCTATGCCCCGGGCAGCCGTAAGTCCGTGAGACGCTTTTTCGATCTCGCGGAGGAGGTGCGCCTCGCGCAGGCGTACAGTAACTCCGTCGGCGGAAAAACGGACCCCAAATATATGGTGGAGCATTACGGGAATTTCGTCCGCTGCGGTTCTTATTCCGTCAACGAAGTTCTCCGCGCGCTGCATATGCCCAAGCGCGCAAGGGAGATTCTGGGCGCGTATTGGTGCTATCTCGGCGCGCATCTCGACGATATGAGCTTTGCGCACTACGCTTCCATGGTCAACCGCTATATCCTGCGCGGCGCAATGTCGCCCAAGTCCCGTTCGCACGAGATCTCGCTTGCAATGGTCGAGCGGATCCGCGAGCTGGGCGGCGACGTGCTCATGAATACCGCGGCGGTCAGCATACTCACGGGCGACGACGGGGTGCGCGGCGTCGTGCTTGACGACGGAACCGAGATCGCAACGCGCCACGTTGTGGCGAATTGCTCGCCGCACGTCGTCTACGGACAGCTCATCGAAAACGTTCCCGAGCGCATCGTGCGCGCAACCAACGCGCGGAAATTCTCGGGCCGCGGCTTTACCATGTTCCTCGGGCTGGATAAGTCTGCCGACGAACTTGGCATTGAAAATCACAACTACTTCCTGTACGATACGATGGACTCGGTTGCGCAGTACGACAAGATGCGCACCATCGAGGAAAACAGCGTGCAGGCGACGGTCTGCCTCAACCGCGCCCAGCCCGACTGCTCGCCCGAAGGGACGTGTATGATGTACTTTACCACATTATATATGGAGGACGATTGGGCGCGCATCAAACCGCAGGCGTATTTCAAGGCGAAGGAGTTCGTTGCGAACCGCATGATCGACCGCTTTGAAAAGGATACGGGCGCGAAGATCCGCGATCATATCGAGGAGATCAGCGTCGCAACGCCCATGACGTACGCGCGCTATTGCGGACACCCGCAGGGCGTCATTTACGGCTATGAATCGCAGTATTGGGACGGGCTGATGCCCCGTTTGCAGATGATGGGAGAGGATTACGAGAAGGGGATCCGCGGACTTCGGTTTGCGAGCGGATGGTCCATGCGTCTCTCCGGATATTCGAGTTCCTACTTCTCCGGCGACATTGCGGGCCGTCAGACGGTAGGCGACATCAAGAGGGAGGGCTGAAATGTTTACGTTCAAGAGACAGATTTTCGGGTTTATGGACCTGCTGCGCTTTAAAAAGATGATTCCGAAGCGCCGGAAAGCGCTGGAAGAAGGCTCTTCCAAGCCGCTCGCAAAGAGCTACCGCGTCAACGAGACGGCGCACGTTCTGCACCCGGGGTATCAGAAGGCGAAACTCGTCGCGATCAAAGAGGAGACCGCCGACACCAAGACGTTTTCGTTTGAAACGGAGCGTCCGCTCTATTTCCGCGCGGGGCAGTACGTGACGCTGAGCTGCAACGTGGGGGAAAGTTTTGTTTCCCGTCCGTACGCGATCTCGTCCGCACCCGCCGCCGCGCTGGATAACCGCGTGAATATCACCGTGAAAAAATGCGGATTTTTCAGCGGGTATCTCTGCGACGAAGCCAAAGAGGGCGACGTTTTCACCCTTGGCGATCCTTCGGGCGATTTCTGCTACGACGGCGTGCGCGACAGCAAAACGGTCGTTGGCGTTGCGGGCGGGAGCGGCATTACGCCCTTCTATTCGCTTGCGCAGGCGATCGCGGATGGGAGCGAGGACTGCTCGCTCGTCCTCTTCTACGGCGCGAGAACAGAAAAGGACCTTGCGTTCAAAACCGAGCTTGACGCGCTCGCGGGCGAAAAGATCAAAGTCGTCTACGTCCTCAGCGACGAGGCGCGCGCAGGGTACGAACACGGGTTCGTGAGCGCGGAACTCATCAAAAAATACGTCTCGGGCGACTTTACGCTCATGGCGTGCGGACCTGAGGCAATGTATCGTTTTCTGGACGGAGAAGCCGAAAAGCTCGCGCTTCCGCGCCGCCGTTTCCGCAAGGAAGCCAACTGCGTGGGCGTGCGCGACGTCAAGCCCGCGACCTATTCGATTACCGTTCATATCGGATTCGAGACGTACGCCGTCAAAGCGGACGCCCGCGAAACGGTGCTCACGGCGTTAGAGCGCGCGGGACTGCGCGTTCCCTCCAAGTGCCGCGCGGGCGGGTGCGGATTCTGCCACAGCCGCCTTGTTTCGGGCGAATTCTCCATCGCGGGAGAGGATAAACGCCGCCTTGCAGACGCAAAATTCGGCTATTTCCACCCGTGTTGCAGCTATCCCGATTCGGATATGGAGATCGTCGTTCCGAAAATGCAATGAACGTGCGGTTGGCGTGCGATCGCGACGCGGCGTTCCTCGCCGCGCACGATCAGCATATTGCACGGGAAGAGCTTGAATATGCCCTTGCGCGCAGACGGGTCTATCTTGCGGAAGAGCGGGGCGCGCCCGTCGGCTGGCTGCGGTATAATCTGTTCTGGGATAACACGCCCTTCTGCAATCTGCTGTTCGTGTCGGAACAGAACCGCGGCGCGGGCGTCGGAAGCGCGCTGCTTGGCGCGTGGGAATCGGATATGCGCGCGGCGGGGTATGCCGCCGTCATGACCTCGACGCAGGCGGAAGAGCGCGCGCAGGAGTTTTACCGCGCGAGAGGGTATCGCGACGCGGGAGGATTTTTCCCGTACGGCGAGGGGTATGAGCTGATCCTCATCAAAAAACTGTAATAAAATTTTGGGAAATACAAATGAAAAGACATATCGTCATCGCGTTCGTTTACGCGATCGTCGCCATGCTGTGCGGCGTGTTTTACCGTGAATTTACAAAGGCGTGCGGATTTACCGACCCGACCGCGCTCGGCAAGGTGCATACGCATCTCTTTATGCTCGGCATGGTGGTGTTCCTCCTGTTCGCGCTGTTCGACGGAAAGTTCCGTCTGCGGGATCAGAAACTCTATCTTCCCTTCCTCATCGTCTACAATGCAGGCGTGGCGATCGCGTCCGTTATGATGCTCGTCCGCGGGGTGTTCGAGACGACGGGAACGGCTTTGAGCGCAGGGGCGGACGGCGCGATCTCGGGCATTGCAGGGCTGGGGCATATTCTTACGGCGGTCGGCATCGTGTTCTTTTTCGTCATGCTGCTGATTGCCGTCCGCGCAGGCAAAAACGCCGAGCCGGAAGAGCCGCAGCAATCGGACAAAGCATAATTTTGTCTGTCGGGGATGTCGCCCGCAGAAAATTCGTTACAAAAAAGACGAGGCAGCCGCCTCGTCTTTTTGTATTTAGAAAACCCCCAGATAGTCTGGGGTTTCAGTAGAGGCTTATGCCGATGAGCAAAAATAAAGGCTTCCCCTTTGGGGGAAGCTCCGCCGAAGGCGGTGATGAGGGGTTTGTGTTAGAGTATTCATAATGGCAGAATTGGGAATGACCCCTCATCCGACAGGCTCACACGTTC
>CAJFFP010000002.1 GCA_904373325.1 Candidatus Gallimonas merdigallinarum | reverse complement strand
GCTAGTAGTCAAGGGCTATGCCCGCCCCGCCTTTGGCGGCACGAGCCGCAGGCGAAGTATAATGAAGAACCACCAGCTAAGCTGGTGGGTTCCTTTTCTTATACAAAAATTCCCCGCCGCGCTTCTGCGCGGCGGGGAATCGCTTTATGCGTTGATGTTCTTCTGCTTTTCGTTCACATAGGGCGTGTTGTAAAGCTCGTCGGGGTTCAGCTCGAAGATCGGGCAGCCGTCTTCTGCAAATCTGACCTTCATCACGTGCGCGTGGCGGTTATGGTCGTTGAGCGGATCGCCGTGGATCTTCTCGTAATCGCGGAAGTGGAGAAGGGTCAGAACCTCGTTCTCGTCGCCGCGGACAAAACAGTTGTGTCCCGGTCCGAACACTTTGAGCTTTTCGTCCGTTTTCAGAACGGGCCAGCGGTCTTTCTGCCACGAACGGGGATCGAGAAGGTCGCTGTCCTCGTCGGCGCGGAGCATTCCCATGCAGTAGCACGCGCCCGTTGCCGAGGCGGAGTAGGTGAGGTAGATCTTGCCCTTCGTTTCGGGTCCTTTCAGAACGGCGGGTCCTTCGTTGACCCAGAAACCGCCGTCGCGCTCCCAATCGTAGTCGGGCGAGGTGATGCGCGTAAACACCGTTTTGAGTCTGGTGGGCGTTTCAAGTTCTGCGATGAGCAGATCGGAGATGGGTTTCTCGGCGCGTTCGCAGCCGAATTTCTGCGCCCAGACGGCATACCATCTGCCCTTATGCTCGAACACCGTCATATCCAGCGAAAAGTCGGTGAAAGGATAGGGGTCGTTTTTTGCGGGCTGCATGGGGACGGGTTCCGCCTCCCATTCGTCCTTCATGGGGTCGCTGCCCTTGCAGATGAGCGCGTAGGGGCGGATATCCCAGATGTGCGGCTTATGCCCCGCGGCAAAGTAGATGACCCATTTGCCCATGATGTAGTGCAGCTCGGGCGCCCAGATATGGCATGCCAGCGCGCCGAACGCGTGTTTTTTCCAGACCGTGCGCGCGGGCGCGTTCGCAATGCCGTTTACCGTGTCTGCACAGCGGATTTCGAGGTGGTCGTACTTCGGGCAGGTCGCCGTAAAATAGTACTTCCCGTCCGTGTGCTTGTACAGATAGGGATCTGCGCGTTGGGGTGCTAAGGGAGAGAGATAAGTAGCCATATTTCATTCCTCTTCTATAATAGTTTTTTAAAGAAATTTCTTTGATCGCGCGCGTTTTCGCGCCTGCCTATTCTACTATATTCGCCGCCGAAAGTCAACGGCGGAGAGCAGGTTATTTTTTGTTTTTCCGATATTTTTCCCACGGCAGGAGATAGAGGTACACGCCCAGAATGACGAGCGCAAGCACCGTTAAGATGACGATGAGAACGATGCGGATGACTTCGGCGTTTCCGTCGTCGATCATGTCGTCCGTGATGGTCGCGCTGTACGAGAGATCGTCCGCAAGGCGGGCGGTATAGGTGCCGTCGCCGTTATCGTACAGCCGAACCTGTACCCGCTCTGTGACGAGCCGTTCCGAGCCGTCCGCCGCAGTGAACAGAATGCCTTCGTCGCTCGATTTCAGGTAAGCGAGCGTATAATTTTCACCCGAAGAAAGATCGGCGGGAATGGACGTCAGGTAAGAGGCGGGAACGTATCCGCGCGCCGTCGTGCGCGCGTCGTCGGAAAATTCCACGAGCGCATAGGTAAATTCTGCCGTCTGTACCGTGCCGATGAGCGTGACCTGCGTTCCGCGCGGAAGCTGCCGCTGTGCAAGCGCGCTCTCCAAACAGGGCGCGTAGTAGACCGAAACGGAACTGCTCACATAGCGCGTGAGCGTCGGTTCGCTTGCCGTGTAGTATTCCGACGCGTCCGTAAACGCGAGCGAGGAGGACGGGTACAGTCCTGCGGTATACGTTCCGTCGCCCTCCGCAAAGAGGACGAGAGACCAGCCGTCCGTCTCTGCAAGAAAGACGCCCTGCCGCTCCTCCTCCGCGCGCGCATAGCTGCGGTAGGGGAACGTTTCGCCGCCTTCGTCGCGCAATGCCGTGAGATCGGTCGAAATGCCGACCGTGCCCGCGGGAACGGTGACGAGGAGCCTGTCCTCCGCGTGGTGCGCGAACGTCTCGTCCCGCGCGCCGCCCACGGCGATCTCGCTGAGCGTGGGAATATCCGCAAGTGTGCCCGCGTTGCTTTTGACAAGATAGTTTCCGAAATTGAAGTAAACTTCGTCGTCCTCAAAGCCGAGGGCGAAGGAGACGGCGTTCTGCGCGCTCCCGTCCTGCGTCCAGATGAAGTCGCTGCCGCGGACGGGCGCAAACGGTTCGCCGTTCCGGTAGAGGACGCCGCCCGAGAGGTAGTACAGATTGCCCTGATAATCCGCTTCGAGCGAGGTCGCGCCGCCCGGAACGGTGACGCCCGTTCCCGTGCCTTGCGCACCCGCGGCTGTAAATTCCGCTTCCGTGAATTTGCGCGCTTCCGTGCCGCCCGAATAGGTTACGTAGAGGTTGCCGTACAGGTCGGTCGCAAGTCCCGTGGGCGCACCCGTCGAGGAGACCATCGTCCCGCCGACGCTTCCGCGCATTCCGTTTTCCGTAACGTAGTACACCGTTCCGTAAACGCACGCCAGCCCCGAAATATCCTGCAAGAGCGAAGAGGACAGATCTGCCTGCGTGAACTGCGTATCGCCGTGGGCGCAGGTGTAAATGTTCGTACCCGAGGCGTAGGCGATCGTCTCGCCGTCCGTCGCGACGATGGACGGAGCCTCGGCGCAGGGGATCACGGAATAGCTCTGCGTCTGGAAATTATAGACGGAAACGCGGCTGTTGCCCGCGTCCGCCGTGACGAGCAGGTTTCCCGCGCGCGCCATGTCGATCGCGCCCGAAAGGCGGTTTTCAGAGTCGGAAGCGGACGTGATCTCGTAGGAGGTGAACGCCGCGCTGTCGCCCGCAACGGTGATCTCGCGCACCGAGTTTCCTTCGATGCACCAGAGCGTGCTGTCGTGGAAACTCATGGCGGAAAGTCCGCTTGCGTCCGAGAGCCGCGTGACCGTGCCGTCCGACCCCGTTCCCCTGCGGAACAGTCCCGCCGCGGAGGAGAAGTAGAGGGAAGTCCCGTCCGAACAGACGGAAGTGACGTTTGCGCTGAGCGACGCGTCCGCGCAGAGATTATAACGCTGCGTATCGCTGAACGAGCCGTTGACGGGATAGTACAGATATCCGTTCACGCAGCAGTACAGCGTGCCGCCCGCGTAAGCGAGATAGGGCGTTGTGCTGTTCGTAAGCGTTCCGAGCGTGCGCGCGCCGCCTTCAAGGTTGTTCAGAGCATAGGAGGCGAGCGTCGTTCTTCCTACGCCCGTTCCCGCGCTCGTGGCGGTATAGAGCGTGTCGCCTTCGATGAGGAAAGTCGCGCAATTGATTCTGTCAATGATCGTCGCTCTGTTTTCCGCGCAGTCGAACCGATAAAAAGTGTTGATTGCGCCGAGTACGACAAAATAGAGATTGTCGCCGTGAAAGCCGAGCTTAGCGATGGTGCCGTCGGGCTGTTGGTAGCGGGAATACGTTCCGCTTGCGCGCGAAAAAACGTAGAGATAACTTCCGTCCGCAATGGCAATGTAATTTTCGGAAAAGGCGACGTCCGACGGATTCTCCAAGGGCAGATATTCTTCGTAGCTCGCAGGCAGGAAGAGTGAGGCGTTGTCGGTCGTCAGAGCGACGGAGGAGACGCGGACCGCGGATTCGTCCGCCGAGGCGGAAGTATTTTCATACAGCGGGAATGCGGCGCCCGCCGCGCTCAGCGCGAGCAGGGCGGCAAGCGCGACTCCCGCGCGCTTTCGTATTACCATGTATCCATTATAACACGCGCGCGCAAAAAATTCAAGCCTTTTCCAAAAAATCCGCGTCGCTACGAAAAAAACAACAAACGGGAGGGCTGAGAGAGCTCACTCCCGCTTTTTTTATCTGCTTTTATCTGCACAGCCGCGTGCGGCGGCATGAAAAAATTATAAAAAATCCTGAAATTTTTTTGGCATACAGGCACCCGTCTGTCATATTTCAGTGATAAGATAAAAAGGCAAACAAATGTTTGTATTTTTAAAACGCCGGCGGGAGGCGTGAGGAGGTATCGATGGCATACGAATATGCGAAGGTAATTTTATACGCCTATCCGCACCTCTCAGCACTTGCCGAGGCGGTCGGGGTCGGTGCGGAGAACAAGGCTTTGCTTTCTTTCCGCGGTACGGAGAACACGCTCGCGCTTGCGGAGAGGATCGCGGAAGAGCTTGCGCTCAAAGACCGCCTCCTGCGGTTGAAGGAGGCGGCGGACGAAGCGTTGGACTGCTGTACGGAGGAGGAGCTTCTGTTGCTCGAATACAAGTATTTCCGCCGCAGAAAGGTGCTGCGCGAGCGGTTTGCGGCGGTGTGCGTTTCCTGTTCGGAGCGCAACTATTTCCGCCGTCAGAGCGCGCTCCTTCGGAAGATCGCGGCGCGGCTGTGTATGCGCGGCTGGACGGAGGAACGGTTTATGCAGGCGTTCGGCGCGTTCCCGCCCTTCCGCCGCGCCCTTGCCGCGCTCGCCGGGGGAAAGGAGAAGCGGCTCATTGCGCACCGCTGTAAGCGGGAGATCGCGTTCCGTTCCGATCAGAAATCGGAAGATTCGTGCGCGGAGGATTTCCTGCCGCGCAGCACCAGCACGGCGACCGCGACCGCTACGGCGCAGAGAATGCAGATGACGGCGATCTGCACCGCGTTCACGGACGATCCGCCTTCCTCTTCGGGCGCAGGCTGCGGTTCGCTCTCGCCCGCGAGCGCGGCGAGGTAATCGTCGTTGCGCTCGTAGGCAATATGTTCGTCGGCGGGAACGTAGCCGAACGTTTCGCCGTCGAACACGTAGTAGTAGAGCTGACCGCCTTCGGTGCGCTCGCCGTAGTAGACGAAGGTGCGCTCGACCTTCGAGAGGGCGTCGTCGCCGAGTCCGCCCGCATCGGGCAGGGTATAGGTGAGCGTGACCTGCTTGCGCAGATAGGGGCGCGCGGGAACGAAATCGACGGCGAGGAGCTGTTCGGTGCGGCAGTAGCCGAGGAGTTTTTTGTAGGGCGCGTCGTCCGTCAGATACTCCACGGTGCTGTACACTTCGCCCTCGTCGAGCACGCGCACATAGTAGGTGCAGGGAATGAGGAAGAGACGGGTCTCCTCGTTTTCGGCAGAGTAGAACCAGACGTCCTCCGTGGCGGCGACGGCGTACGGCTTTTCCTCGTCGGCGGAGGCGGCGACGGGCGCGGGCAGCGCGAGCGCGGCGGAAAGAAACAGACACACAGCGATGAGAAATACTTTCATACGCGCTATCATAGCGTGAATTTTCAGGCGGGGACGGGACGATTTTGACGAATCAGAGCGAAGTAAGGGGGAACGCCGATGAAGCGGCGGCGCTCGTGACGCGGCTCAGGGCGGTCGAGCGGGAACTTGCGCGGCGGCGGGAGGCGGATACGCTCGCCCGCTACAACACGGGCAGGAAGAGGCACAAAAAGCAGATCGCCTTTCACAAGTGCAAAAAGCGCAACCGATGGGTGTTCGGCGGCAACCGCTCGGGCAAGACGGAGTGCGGCGCGGTGGAGGCGGTCTGGCTGGCGCGGGGCAATCATCCGTATAAAAAGAACAAGCGGGGCGTGTTCGGGTGGGTGGTCTCGCTGACGCAGCAGGTCCAGCGCGACGTCGCGCAGAAAAAAATTCTGCACTATCTGCGCCCCGATCAGATCGCGGACGTCATCATGGTGAGCGGCAGAAAGGACAACCCCGCCGCGGGCATTGTCGATCAGATCATCGTGAAAAACGTGTTCGGGGGGACGAGCGTCATCGGGTTCAAGAGCTGCGATCAGGGCAGGGAACGCTTTCAGGGAAGTTCGCTCGACTTCGTCTGGTTTGACGAAGAGCCGCCGCGGGACATCTACGAGGAGTGCCGTATGCGCGTTCTCGACCGCCGCGGGGAGATTTTCGGCACGATGACCCCCTTGAAGGGGCTGACCTTCGCGTACGAGGAAATTTACCTCAACCGCAGCGGCGATCCCGAGATCTGGTACGAGTTCATGGAATGGGCGGACAATCCCTTTCTCTCCAAAAAGGAGATCGCCGCGCTCACGGCGACGATGGACGACGCAACGCTGCAATCGCGCCGATACGGGCGGTTCGCCTCGCGGGAAGGGCTTGTCTATCCCGAGTTCGACGAGCGCGTACACGTGATAGAGCCGTTCTCCGTGCCGCCCGAATGGCAGGAGAGCATCTCCATCGACCCCGGGCTGAAAAACCCGCTTTCGGCGCATTGGTACGCCGTGGACTACGACGGCAACGTCTACGTGATGGCGGAACACTATGCCGCGGGGCAGGACGTGGACTTCCATGCGCGCGCCATTCACGAAATCAGCGAAAAAATCGGCTGGAAGCGGGATGGTAAGGGGCGGGTCTCCGCGCTCATCGATTCGGCGGCGGGCTGCCGTACGCTCGCTTCGTCCAAGTCCGTGGCGGAACTTTTTTACGAGCGCGGGATCCTCGCCGACACCCGCGTCGACAAGGACGTTTTTGCGGGAATCGAGCGCGTGAAACTGTACCTCAACCGCGAAAACGGGCTGCCCGACCTGTACATTTTTTCGGGCTGCGTGAATATGATCCGCGAATTCAAGAGCTATTTCTGGGGCAGCGGAGACAGCCCCGTCAAGCGGGACGACCACGCGATGGACGAGCTGCGTTATTTTCTGATGAGCCGCCCCAAACCCGCGGTGCGGCAGGAGGAAAAGAGCGCGATCGCGCGGGACAAGGAGCGGCGCATCAGGCGGCTTTCGCAGGCGCGGCGGGCGGGGAGGCTTCCCCGATGAGCGGCGGGGAAGGGGGTGAAATTACGCCGCAAACGCGGACATGGTGAGGGGAAAATATGCAGGATGATATTCGCAACGCCGTGCTCAAAGTCGCGCTCGGGTTTTCGGTGGAGGAGGTGACGGAGGAGTACGGCGTGGAGGACGGCGAGCTGAAACTCGTCAAACGAAAGGAGACGCGCAAGGACGTGCCGCCCGATCTGCGGGCGGTCAGGCTCCTCATGGAAGGCACGGAGGTTTCCGAACTTTCGGACGAAGAACTCATGGCGGAGAAAGAGCGCCTGCTCCGCGAACTTGCAAAGACGGGCGCAGACAGGGAGGATATATGACGGAAAAAGAGAGACGGGCAGAGGACGCGCGCCGCGCGGCGGTCGTGCGCGAGGTGACGGAGGATTTCGAGGCGCGCCGCGCGGCGCGCAGGAACCTTGAACGCGGCTGGCAGCTCAACATGAACTTTATCGGCGGCAATCAGTACTGCGACATCGACGGCGCGGGCGAGCTGACCGAAGAGGACGCGGCGTTCTATTGGCAGTCGCGCAGGTGTTTCAATCACATTGCGCCCACCGTGGAGACGCGTCTGGCGCGGCTCGCGAAGGTGCGCCCTACGCTGGAAGTGCGCGCGTTCTCCGACGCGGACGACGACGTGCGCACGGCGCGGCTGTGCTCGAACATTTTGAAATCGGTGAAAAACCGCGTCGATCTGGACGGCGTGATCGCCCGCGCCACGCAGTGGTCGGAGACGTGCGGCACGGCGTTTTACAAGATCGTATGGAATTTTGCGGAGGGAACGGTCATCGGCACGGACGAGACGGGGCATCCCGTCCGCGAGGGGGACGCGAACGTTGTCGCGCTCTCGCCCTTCGAGATCTATCCCGACAACATTGCCGCCGAGGGCATGGACGAGGTGACGAGCCTCATTCACGCCAAGGCGGTTCCCGTGAGCGAGATCGCCGAAAAGTTCGGCGTGCAGCTTGCGGGCGGCAGGATCGACGACTTCGCCTTCCTGCCCTATTCCGCCGCGGGCGGCTGGAAACGCCCGACGGACGGAGGCGACCGCCCCGCGATGGAGAACGCGGTCGTGCTCATTGAGCGCTATACCCGCCCGAGCGGAGCGTATCCGCGCGGACGGTTGGAGATCGTTGCGGCTGACAGGCTTTTGTACGAGGGCGAGCTGCCCTACGAGAACGGCGACCGCGGCGAGCGGACGCTGCCCTTCGTGCGGCAGACGTGCATTCCGCTTGCGGGAGCGTTCTTCGGGACTTCGGTTGTGGACAGAATGATCCCGTTGCAGCGCGCGTACAACGCCGTCAGGAACCGCAAACACGAATTTCTCAATCGCCTGACGATGGGCGTCGTCGCGGTGGAGGACGGCTCGGTGGACGCCGAGGAATTGGCGGAGGAGGGGCTGTACCCCGGGAAAGTGCTCGTCTACCGCCAAGGCGCGGCAAAGCCGGAATTCCTCCCCTGCGGGACGCTTCCCGCCGAGTTTGAAAAGGAGGAGGAGCGCATCGAAAACGAGTTCGTCCTCGTTTCGGGAATGAGCGAAGTTTCGCGCAACTCGGCGAATCCGACCAACGTGACTTCCGCGATCGGGTTGCAGCTCCTCATCGATCAGGACACGAACCGTATGCAGATGAGCGCGGAGAGCGTGGAACGGGCGGTCAGGGAGGCGGGGAAACAGATCCTGCACCTCTACCGTCAGTTCGCGGGCGAAAAGCGCATTCTGCGCATGACGGGCGTGGGCGGGGAAGCGGAGCTTTTCTCCTTCGGCGCGAGCGACATTTCGGCGGACGACGTGGAGTTCGTTCCCGCATACGAGCGCACGGCGGCGGAGCGGCGGGAGGAGATCTTCAATCTTCTCTCCCTCGGACTGCTGCAAGACGAAGAGGGGAAGCTCTCGGACGAGACGCGCGCCCGCGTGCTTGACGCGCTCGGGTACGGCTCGTTTGAAAACGCGCGGGACGTTTCGCATCTGCACCTGAAAAAGGCGGAGCGGGAAAACGTCCGGCTGGCGCATACGGACGTGGAAGCGGCGGTCTACGATGACCACAGATTGCACATCGCCGAACACGTCCGCGCCCTGCTCTCGGGCGGGGAGGAGGACGGGGAAGTGCGGGAGAGGATCGCGCGCCACATTGCCTCTCACCGCGAATTTGAAATGCGGAACCCGTCCTCCGGAATAAGCGGAAAGGAGAAGGAAGCATGACGGAAGAGGAGAACAGACATACGGACCCCGCGTCGGGCGCGCCCGATCTGGGAAAATTCAAAAACGTGGAAGCCCTCGCGCGTGCCTATCGGGAGCTGGAAGCGGAATTTACCCGTCGCAGTCAACGCCTGAAAGCGCTCGAAGAGGCGTCCCGCGCGGGCGGGACGGAAACGCAGTCGCAGCCGCCTTCTTCGGAAGCGAGCGAGAGCGAAATCCCGCCGCAGGACAGCGTTTTGAACGACGATGAGGCGATCTATACCGCCGCAATGCAGCACGAAGAGGTGCGTAAGCGCATTGTGGGAGAGTATCTGGACCGCGTCCGCGGCGTTCCGCTGATGGCGGGAGGCGGCGCGCCCGTGCGCGCCCCCGCGCGCCGCGTTTCATCGATCGGCGAAGCGGGAAAGCTCGCGCTCGGTTACCTGCGCAATCAGAAACTTTAAAGAAAGGAGAAAAAATATGATCACAACGCAAAGTGCGGACGGCGTACTCAAAAGTTACTATCTGGAAGCGATCACCGAACAGCTCAATCTCTCGGCAAACCCCTTGCTCGCGGCGATCGAACGCACGACTTCGGACGTCTGGGGCAAGGACGTCAAAAAGCCCGTCGTGTACGGGGTGCGCGGCGGCATCGGCGCGGGCAAGGAGGACGGCAATCTTCCCACGGCGTCGGACGGCGGCTATGCGCAGCTCACCGCCACGCTGAAAAACCTCTACGGGCAGATCGAGATCACCGATAAAGCGCTGCGCGCGTCGCAGTCCAACGAGGGGGCGTTCATCGACCTTCTCGGCACGGAGCTTGACGGACTTGTCAGGAGCGCGTCCTTCAACCTCGGCAGAATGCTCTACGGCGACGGCTCGGGACTGCTTGCCACCGTCTCCGCGGCGACGAACGGCGTCTATACGGTGGATTCGGTGCGCAACCTCGCCGTCGGGCAGGTGCTGGATATCGTCAGTGCGGAGGGAACGACGGTCGCGTTCGGGCGCACGGTCACGGGCGTGGACAGAGCGGAAAATACCATCACGCTCTCCGGCTCCAACCTCTCCATTGCGGAGTGCAAGCTGTACGTGCAGGGCTCGAAGGGGCTGGAACTGACGGGACTCGGCGCGATCTTCTCCGACTCGGAGACCCTCTACGGGCTTGACCGCGCGACGCACGGCTGGCTCAAACCGCACACCGTCACGAACGTGGGCACGCTCACCGAGAACGCCATTCAGAAGGCGATCGACATGGTGGAGGCGAACGGCGGCGGAAGAGTCAACTTCATCGTGTGTTCGTGGGGCGTGCGCCGCGCGCTCTTCGAGCTTCTTGCCGACAAGCGGTCGATGGAGTCCGTGGAGCTTACGGGCGGGTTCAAGGCGATGTCCTACAACGGCATTCCCGTGGTGGCGGACCGATTCTGCCCCGAAAAGACGATGTACCTGCTCAATACCGACGATTTCCGCCTGCATCAGCTCTGCGACTGGCAGTGGCTGGAAGCGGAGAGCGGCAGGGTGCTTCATCAGTCGGCTTCCAAGGCGAGCTACACGGCGACGCTCGTCAAGTATGCGGAGCTTATGTGCTACCGCCCCTGCGGGCAGGCGGCGCTCACGGGAATCACGGAAAAGTAAGGAGTTCTGACTATGCTCGTAAGGGACGTTCTCATGCTTTCGGCGGAAAACATTGCGCGGGAGGACCTCGCCGCAGAGCTTGCTGCGCTCGCGGCGGCGGACGGCGAAGAGGCGGTTTCGCCCTCCGACGGCGTTCTGTCGCTCCTGCGCTGTTATCGCCTCGTGGAGAGCGAAGTCGCGCTCGATTACTGCCCGCTTGAAAAGACGGATCGCGTGTTCCCGCTTGCGGGCAGAATACAGTACACGACGCTGACCGAAACGCCCGTGAACATTCTCGACGTGGCGGACGAGGGCGGCAGGCGGCTGAATTTTACCGTGTACGCCTCCTATCTCTCCGTTCCCGACGCGGACGGCGCGGTGAACGTGACCTATTCCTACGCCCCGCCGCAGGCGGAGCTGACGGACGACGTCGCATTCCCCGCGCGCATTTCGGCGCGGCTGCTCTCCATGGGCGTGTGCGCCGAGTTCCTGCTCACCTGCGGGCGGTACGCCGAAGCGGAGGTGTGGGAAGGGAAGTTCCGCGAAGGACTGCGCGCTGCGGGCGTGTTCCGCAGAAAACTGTGCGCCATCCGTTCGAGGAGGTGGGTATGACTGCCCCCGCATACGCCTGCCGCGTGCTCCGCCTGCCCGCTTCGGAGCTGCGGGAGGGCGGCAGGGTGCTCGGCTGTATGCTCGCGCATATGCGCGAGGAAAGAAACGCGCTCGTCTGCGCGGAGGGGGATACGGACGTCTATACGCCCATGCTCGGCTCTACCGATCTCTTCGGGTTCGGCGGCAATCTCGCGTCCTATCTGCCGGAGAGTAGCGAACTGCGCTACCTGAACAAGCCCGCGCACTGCGCCGTTCCCTTGCAGACGGAGAAAGTCATGTGCGCGCGGGCGGCGGACGGCACGGACTATGTGTATGTGTTCAGCGGCTCGCTCGTTCACGCGCATACGTTCGCGCAGGAGCAATCCGTCTATTGCGGACTTATCTCCGACTGCGCCGTCGTCGCCTATCACGAGCGGCTGTACGCGCCCAAGGGGCTGACCGTGCATTTTTCCGCGCTGCTCGACTTTACCGCCGAGGGCTGGACGGCGGACGAATCCGAACAGGGCATGAGCACGTTCGATCTGTATCCGTCCTGCGGGAACGTCGTCGACGCGTTCGTCGCGCACGAAAAACTGTGCTTTCTGCGCGAGTACGGCATGACCCTTCTGACCGCCTACGCCGACGTGTACAATTTCCGCCTTGCGGACGCGCCGTACGACTGCGGCAAGGCGATCGGCGGCACGGGCGCGGTCTGCTGCGGCGACGGCTACTTTTTCACCGAGCGCGGTCTGTGCGTGTTCGACGGCACGAAGGCGGCGCGCGCCGAGGGCGCGGCGGACGGCGAGATCGATCTTTCGTCGCCGATCCGCGTGAGCGTGCGCGGAAATACGCTGTACGCCTCCGTCACCAAAAAGGACGGCGCGAAGGCGCTCTACGCGTACGAGCCTGCCTGCAAACGCGGGCGGTATCTGCTGAACGGGTTTTCCCTCATCTCGGCGCGGGAAGGGGCGTATCTGCTCAGGGACGGCGACGTGTACGAGCTGGGCGGAAAGGGGATTCCCGAAGGGAAGCGCTGCGCGCTTGAACTCAGGCTCTCGCTCTCCGATCTGTGCGAGGGGGAAAAGCGGCTGGAAAGCGTCGTTGTGGAGGGGCAGGGCGCGTTCCGTATCCGCGCGTCGGGTGCGGACGGGATTGCCGTTTCCGCAGAGGGCGGCGCGGGCGGGCGCATCGTTCTCCCCGCCGCGGTGCGGGGCGAAACGGTCTCGCTCGAAATCTCGTCGGACGACGTTGCATTCCGCATCGACGCGTTCTCGCTGTGCGTGCGGAAGGAGGACAGATTATGATCATCGATATTATCGATCTGACCGACGCGGAGTACAGCGATCTCTCCGCCGTGCAGATGGCGATGGTGCGCGAGGCGCAGGAGAAGAAGAACAAGATCCTTGCGGAGACGGAGCAGCAGAAGGAGGAGTACCTCTCCATGCTCGTTTCCAACAATACGGCGCACAACACCTTCTACGCGCTCACGAAGGCGCGGCTCGACGCGGACGCGGAGGAGCAGATCGCCGCCGTCAAGGACGACCTCGACTATCAGCTCGCGTATGAGGCGCTGGGGTCGGAGGGGGACGAAAACGGACCGTACCGCTACCCCGAGAACCCCAATTACAACCTCACGCCGTCGCAGCGGTTTCTGGTGGTGCGCAACTATTATATGCAGTCCACGGAGGACCCCGACGCGCGCCTCGCGGCGTATGCGAAGGATACGCTCGCGCGGCAGTATCTCGGCGAATTTTACGTTACATTGTACGACCTGCTCGCGGCGTACTGCTGACGGACGGCAACAAAAAAAGGGCTTCGGAATTTTCCGAAGCCCGTATTTTTTTTTCAGATACCGTGTCTCGTGGCGCAGCATATTGATGCGTACCATGTCTCGGAGCGCGGTATATCTGCGCGCACCGTGTCACGGGAAGGGGCGCGTTCCCGCCCGCCATGCCCGAAAGCGGCGCATTTTTGCGCACCATGTCTGAAAGCGGCGCGCATATCTGTACCATGTCCGCCCCGCAATGCCGCAGACATGGCGGCGGGTCACGAGATGGGGAGGGAGATGGTGAACGTGAGGTTGCCGTCGCGGTAGTCGTAGTCGAGCGTGCCGCTCATGGAGCCGACGAGGCTGCGGCAGATATACAGCCCGAGCCCGAGGTTTTCGCCGTTGACGCCCTCCGTCACATACGCGGCGAAGGGGTCGTCCTCCGCACGGATGCCTTTCCCGTTGTCGGAAACGGCGAGCAGACACCGCCCGCGGCGGCGCACGGCGGAAAGACGGATCTGCGTGCATTCCGCGTGCTCGATCGCGTTCATCACGAGATTGTTGAGGACGTTGATCAGACACATTTTTTTGGCATATACATATACGGGATACTCGTCTTCGCGGACGAGCAGAATGCCGTTTGCCTCGCAGTCGGGCGAAAGACTTTCGTACGCGGCGTCAATCGCCTCGCGCACATCGAACACGGCGGACTGTTCCGCAACGTAGTTGTTTTTCGCGTATTTATTGAGTTCGTCGAAGGCGTTTTTCAGGTCGGCGTTTTTCCTGCGGACGATGTCGATCGTCTTGATCTGCTCGCCGTCCTTTTCCCGTTCGCGCAGCGTGTTTAAAAACTGTTCCATGCTGATGACGGGCTTTTTCATATCGTGCGAGACAAACCGCAGAATGGTGTTCCGCTCGTCGAGCACGGCGCTCAGATCTTCCGTCTGGCGCGAGACTTCCGTCGCAAGATTCTGCGTCAGATATTCGTTGCGCCGCTCGATCTCGATGAACGTGCCGAGGTTGACGAAAAAGGCGGTCAGAAGAACGGCGGCAAGCAACCAGAATACGGCGGATTCGAGAACGAGCACGGTGTTCGTAAAGTAGATGCCGCACAGCGACGTTACGCCCGCAACCGTCGGCGTCAGGAGTTTGCGCAGGCGGCAGGAAGAAAAGCGCGGGCAGAGGAGCGCAAGGACGAGGATGACGGCTGCGTCGATGACGGTCGCCGCCGAACGGAACCGGTTGAGCACGGCAGCCGCGGGAATGGAGACGTACGGCGTGACAAGCCCCGCAACGCAGCCGCATAGCCCGAGCGCGATAAAGGGGAGCGCGACGGGGAACTTTTTCACCCTGAAACCGAGCGGCAGGAGCGAGGCCGCGGCAATGAAGGAAAACGCCGCCAGAGACAGCCCTTGCAGCAGCGCGGGCAGGGCGGCTTGTCCCGCAAGCGCGAAGTTGAAAATCATGATGCCGAAGATGCCGAGCGAGACGAGCGCCTCGGGCACAAATTCCGCGGTGTGTTTGATGACGCAGAAAAAGAGACACAGACAGACGGAGACGGCTGCGATCGCCGCAAAGGACGCGAGCAGGGAACTGTCCCGCGTGACCGTGCTGCGGACCAGCGTGTCTCTGCCGATGACGGGAGGGCGGCTGATGCCGGAAAAAGAAGAATTGGTCTCAAAATGGATGGTGATCACCTGCGCGGCCGCGAGGGGATCGGTCGGGATTGCTTCGCGTCTCGCGTAAAAAGAGAGATCGAGAAAGAGCGATTCGGAGCGGGAAACGTGGCTTTCGGTATAGCCGACGTAATCGCTGTATTCCACGAAATTGTAATCGGAAATTTCCCCGACGCGCGCAACGACGTGGTCGTCGATATATACCACGCACGACGTCCAGACGGTAGGGATGTGCAGCGTGAACTGCCAGCTGTCGCCGAGCAGAAACCTGTCGAGCGTTTCCGCGTCCTCGGTGAACGTCTCGGAGAAGGGGTCGGGACTGAGCAGAACAAAAATATATGTGCCGCGCTCCGCTTCCTGATGCCCGTCGCTGAACGATACGGGCGTACCCGAAATTTCGACGTTGGGCAGAAGAAATTCATCGGGCGTATAGTTTGCCGTCGTGATCGCGGAGCAGGCTGTGAGGTCGAGAATGGAGACCGCGGCAAGCTCGCTGCCGTCCGTTCCCGTCACGTTCTCGGCAAGCGGGGCGTGCGCCACGCCGCGCACCCAGAACCGCAAGCTCAGCCCGAGGACAAGCGCAAGAAACGCAGTCAGCAAAACGGCGAAAAAACGGATCAGGTGCGACTTATTCAAGGCGTCTCCTCCGCAGGGAAGGAGTAACCTCTTCCGAATTCGGTCACGATGAGCGTTTTATCGGGCGCGACGCTTTTCAGCTTCTGACGCAGCGTGGAGAGGTGGCGTTTGATGGTCGTCGTCTGCATGCTCGGCGCGCCCCAGACTTTTTCATAGATCTCCTGCGCCGTGAAATATTTCCCCGCGTTGGAGACGAGAAAGTGCAGGATATTGAATTCGCTCGCGGTCAGAAGCACGGACTTCCGGCAGTAGTTCACGGTGCGCTTTCCGGAATCGATTTCCAGCCCCGAGGAGGATAAAACCGCCTGACGCGCGGGGAGGAGACGGAGCGCGATGCGCGCTTCCAGAAGACGCGGGGAACAGGGTTTTACAATGTAATCCACCGCGCCCGAGTCAAATCCCGTGAGCAGGTATTCCTCTGTGGAGAGATCGGAGAGGATAATGACAGGCGGAAGATGGCCGAACTCGCGCAGCAGATCCAGCCCCGACCCGTCGGGAAGGATAATGTCGAGCACCACGGCGTCGGCGCGTCTGATCTCCGTCAGCAGGCTGCGCGCGTCGGCAAGCGTGGACGCCGCGTGTACCGTATTGTTTTTTTCGGCAAAATACGCCGTCATCCGATCGAGTAAAACGGCGTCGTCCTCAATAAAGATAATCGTCTTGTTTGTAACTTCGTGCACGGTGATCCTCTTGCCTGAAAATGTGTGGAAATATTTTGTTTACAGTATAGCATATCTCTGCGGAAATTGCAATACGTTCGCTCCTGAATTGTCAAAAAAATTGAATTGACGGGGAAAAAGGGCGGCGCGGCGATCATTTTAAATAATTTACAAATAAAAATATTTCACAATGGTTACGAATTGGTTACGATTGTCGAAAAAATGCGCGAAGCACTTCACAACGAGTAATTTTGTTGCTATAATGTAATTGCGTTGTAAGCAAAGTACGCAAAATCGGGCAGAGGGATACGCTCCTCCCCCCAACAAATGTATATCGTGTAAGGCGGGAAATAGTTCCGTCGGCGATCAGATTTCGTGATTTTTGTGCAAAATCTTTTCTATCATGGTATTAACATTTTGTCGGGGGGGGGGCGTATGCTTATGAGATTAAGCCGTTAAAAAGTTCAGTTATTTTACGGCGATCGGAGCATATCCCGTCAGGCAGCGAATGCGCCGCGCGGAGGGCGGAGCCTTTCACGCGCGCGCGTTCTGCGCGTCCGTACGCGTAAAAGCGCCAACGGAACACAAGCGGGAAATCTATATTGCGGGGGCAGGAAACAATCATGGCGCATATCGTCAATCTATTCGGCTATCACACGATCACATTCGATACGCAGGGCGGCGCGCCCGTCAAACCGATGCACAAAAAGCGCAGTCAGCTCGTGATCATGCCGAAGGCGGAAAAACCGGGGTGTCTGTTCGGCGGCTGGTATTTCGATAAGGCGTGTACCCGTCCGGCGGTCATCTCCACGATGCCGCGCGAGAACGTGAAGGTATACGCAAAGTGGAACGTGCCGCTTCCCTTCACGCCGGAGGCGGAGAAGCGTCCGCAGGTGTTCCTGCCTGCCGAGGCGGCGTCCGTGCCGCACCCGAAGAGCTTTTTAAAACAGCTCAAAGAGGGCTCGAACGCCAATAAAGAGACGTTCACCGAACTTTGCGGGTATATGCTCGGGTTCAGGGGGGTGCGCGTGCGCTATACGCGGCGCGAGGCGCTCTTCCGCCACAAGAAGCAGGAGCTGCTCCGCGCGATCGTCCGCGGCAATACGCTGAGGATTTATTTCAATCTCGATCCCGACGCATACGAACAGGCTACATATCATCACCGCCGCACCGAAAAGAGATGGGCGGTCAAAACGCCGTTTGAACTTGTCGTACGCAGCAACCGCAGCCGGAAATATGCAATGCGGCTCGCGGAGGACGTCATGCGGAAGGCGGAGATCGAACCCAAGCGCAGCTATACGCCGCTCGATTACCGCACTTACGTGCTTGCCCGCGGCGGAAACGCGCTCACGAAGGCGGGAAAGGGCGAGCTGATCGTCGAACGCATCAACGTGCAGGACGTGGGCGTGCTCACCGACGGGGAAGCGCGTTCCATGGCGGAGATCAAGCGCGTTCCCCCGCAGGAGGGCGAAAGCAAGATCGTATCCGTTTCGGTCAGCACGCTCTCCGAACACTTTGCTGACGGCGTGCGCGTCAACCTCGCGGCGCTCAGACGCAAAAATCTCGTCGCGGAGGACGCAACGGGATTCCGCGTGGTCGGCAAGAATACGCTGGAACGCAGTCTCGTCGTCACGGCGAACGCTTTCAACGCAAACGCGCTGAAAATGATCCTGCTCACGGGCGGCAGGGCGATCGTCTTGCAGGAAGACGAATCGCTCGCTCCGAAAGAATAAGAAAGAAAGTATCACCTTCTCATGTCCGTGAGAAGGTGTTTGGCTCCAATCGAGGCGGCGCAGCCGAAAAACTCCGCACGGCGGAGAAGGCGCATATTCTGCGGCGCGCCGCATAAAACAGAACATCGGAAGGGAAATGGATATGAGGATTACGGCTAAGAATAAATTCAGAACGCTTGTAATTTTACTGCTGATTCTGGCGGTGACGGTTTCCGCCGCGCTGTGGAGCGTCCTCCGCACGCGCGACGGCACGCGGGAAGCCTATGCCGATACGCAAGCTGCGGATATTGCCGCTACGATCAATGGAGCGAAACCGTGGGGGGACGTTTCGTCCGTGACCGTTGGCAACGGGGCGGGCGATAACGGCGTTGTCGTGACCATCGGCGAGTCGGATGCGGTGGATGAAAACGGAATCGTATTAAAGGAAATCGTCTTAAAGACGGGCGCGCAGGCGGTCGTCAATGAAACGCTGCCCTCCGCACAACACGAATTGGAGGGAAAGGAAGTTTATTCGCTGGTCGTGTTTGACGTTCCCGTCACGGTACAGAGCGAGGCAAAACTTACGCTGAATGCGGACGTCGTGTTCCGCGCGGGCGTTACGGTGTACGGCACGCTCGAAATCAACGGCATGGCGTTCAATCAGAAAGGAAAAGGGACTCACGAGAACAACGGCGTGATGACCGTTTCCAATACGTTGAACAACTATTCGGAGATCAAAAGCGAAGGCGTGATCGTAAACGGTTCGCTCAACAACGACGGCGAGCGCAACGGTACGATTACGGTATCGGACGGTTCCGCACTCACGGTGAACGCGGGCGGCGCGCTCTTTCTGAAAGCGGATAAAAATAACGCGCTCGGCGTTGAGGGTACGATTACCAACAAGGGCAGCGTGATTTATCAGCGCGCTGCCACAGTGAACTTTTCGTTGGGAGAAAATAGCAAAACAGCGATCCCCGCAACGTTTATTTCCTCTCTCTCGCTTTCAGGAGACGACGACGGCAGATACGTATTCTATCCTGAAAAGCCAGACACGGGCGAGGGAACAGCTCTTCCTGCGGACGACGGCACGGCGTTTACGCTCTTGAACGGCGATACGCGCAGTTGGAGCAACGTTACGCTGCTTTCGTTCGGCAGAACGACGCTGAAAAACAGCGAGGATAACGTATATTATAGCTTTACGAACGTCAACCTCGGCGGCGGTGCGTCGGGGGATTTCACGCAGGGCGCGAACGAACTCATCTTCGACGGCGGCGCAGTGTGGACGCAGGAAGAAACGAAAGATTATCAATTACGCTTTTTGATCAGCGATGACGCTTCGGAAAACAGCGTCAGCAAGTACTATCACAATACGGGGAAGCACACTTCTGGCTACCCGCTTGTAACAGTTTCGGGTACGGCAAACTATATGTACGACGGCGTAAAAATCATGCGCAACGAGTCGCGCTCGGGCGAGAGCGTCGGCGGCGGTTTGAAGATCAATTCCGATGCCGTTGTGTATATGTATGGCGGCGAAATTTCGTACAATGCCGTTACGCAGTGTCTTAATAACAGTGCAGGCGGCGGGATTTATATAGCTGAGCGCGGGAAGATCGAGATTGGCGGCGGCAAAATCACCCGAAACGCGCTTGCCGATTATGGCGGCGAGGTAAACAGTCAACGTTCAGCTGACGGTGCAGGGATTGCAACGAACGGCGGAACGATCGTAATGCGCGGCGGCGAGATTTCTTTCAATAACGGTACGACGGGACATTCTGCTGAGGAGGGGTCGGACGGCGGTGGAATTATCGGGCGCGTCGGCGCGACAATTGAAATGAGCGGCGGAAGCATCTCCAACAACCGCACGGGCGGGTTCGGGGGTGCAATGCTGCTTTACGACGGATCGAAACTCACCATGACGGGCGGCTCTGTCAGCGGCAACTACGCGGCGTATGGCGGCGGCGTCAATATGACGCAGAACTCTTCCGTTGACGTTTCGGGCGGAGATTTTTCTTACAACGTCGCCTACGTCAACAGCGCAACGGGGCGCGGCGGCTACGGCGGTGCGATTTGCGTGGGGGCAGCCGGATATCTGACGGGATTGACCGCAACGTTCAGCGGCACGGCGAGCGTCGCATACAACCGCGCTGTTTACGGCGGAGGTCTGGCAGTCTATACTACCAAGAGCGCAGATTCCAATATGCTTATTATGAAGGGCGGCACGATCACGGGGAATACTGCGGACAACGGGAATGGCGTTTACATTTTCAGTACTTCGGACGGAATCAATCCCAGCGGGATTGAAAAGCCCATGCTTTCCGTTTCCGGTACAGCGTCTATCGATACTTCTAACGACATCTCTTTCAATTACGATAAATCTGCGTCTCCGACTCAAATTACTTATAATGTTCGGGTATTGAATGTCGATCAACTTGGAGATCATTGGAGTGGCACAGTAGCCCAAAAAGTGAATACTCCCGTATGGAATAGTAGTAGCGGCAGCAATAATATCAACTATAATGTATATTTTATAAGCGCTCATACGAATTCTACGAATGACTTTTATACATATTACGATAATTTTATTAATGGAAGAATTACTGCCGAACTGTTTTCAGCGTTTCAAAACCACGCAACGAATTTTAATTCCGTATATTGCAACTGGGATAGTTTTTTTGGGGTTCCGGGAGCAGGGACTGGTGAAAATGCAGATAACGTTACTCCCGCTGAATCAGCATCGTGGACAGTTTCGCTTGCTCCGATCGAGGTATCCGATGAATTAAGCGGCAGTGCGCTTGCCGCGCTCGTATATCTCGGCGATGAAAATGCCACGGCAGGCTGGACGAACAGCGATGTTGTTGTATTCTCCCAAAGTGCAACCGTCAACCGCAATAAGTTCTTGCTCGACAGCGCAACATACACCTTTACGGAAACAAGCAACGCATTGCAGATTGCCGCGGCGGAAGGGGAGGACAACGGCGTTGCGCGCGTCTTGCATACTGATGGAACCAAGCCTACATATTCCTCGCTTGCGGAAGCCGTCGCCAATGCGAATGAAAACGACACCATTCAGATTTTGCGGTCTGCTACGCTTTCTGAACCGATCATCGTCGACAAAAATATTACGATCGTGCCGTATGTTACGAGCGAAACTGCCGAACCGGAGACGGGCGGCGTTACGCTCGGCATCGTAAATAACTTCAATACGACGACTTCCAACGATCCCGCGCTCTTCTATGTCATGAACGGGGCGACGCTCACGCTGGGCGGCGGGAATTATGCGCAGGGCGAGCTTTATATTACGGGCAATACCAATGTCGGCAATATTTCGCTCGTCACGGTAGCAAACGGCGGTTCGTTCGTGCTGAACGACGGCGTTACGCTGTATAACAACAGCACGTCCGCGAATGCGGGCGCGGTTATGCTGCTCGGCTCGGGCGCGAAAGCAACCATGAACGGCGGTAATGTTGAAAGCACGCAAGGCGCATGGGGCGCTGTCTACGTGGGCAACGGCGCCGAGATGATCGTCATCGGCGGTACGATTTCCGGAAATACCGCAACCAACAAGGTAAGCCTTGACGACGAATCTTACAACGCGTACGGGATTTATGCCGAGGCGGGCGGCACGGTCACGCTCAAAGGCGCGGTGACAATGTCGGACGCGATCCGCCTTGCCACGCTGGGCGCGGTCATAAATGTCGACGAAAATTTTGCCACGTCGTCGCCCATCGGCATTACATATAATACCGTACTCAATGCGGGCGATCTCATCGTCAATATTAAGAACAAATATACGGACACGCCGCAGAAAGCCGAGCAGGCATTCAAGCTGTATGCTATGGATCTCTCCTCGTATGCGTTCGGACGGCGCGGTTCCGGCGACGGAGGAGACAGCAAAGACGCGCTCGTCGTGCAGAAAGCGGTCAAATATATCTTTGATTTCCGTTATTCCAACGGCTATGGGGACGGCACTTCCAACGATATGCTGGAAAACGGCATGACCTATTCGGACGGCACGACGTCTCTTTCGCAAGATGTGATCGATGAGCTTGTCAACGAGACGGCAGAACGCGGCGGATTCGGTGCAGAGCGTTATGCCGTGCGTGACGGCGCGCTCGTCGTTTCGGTGTTCTCGGGCAGCAGCGAGGCGTTCCAGCTTAGCTGGTTGAACGGCGTTGCGCAGAAAACGGGCTGGACGCTCTCCACATGGCATCAGACGAGTAAAAACAACGTGCTTTCCGCCATCGGCGATTCTGCTTCGCTCGCCTATACCAATTCGAGCGCGCCCATCGAGCTGCGCTCGGTCTGGACGCCGAACCAATTTAATATCACGTTCGATTCCAACTACACGGGGCTTGGAAGCGGCGCGCAGCCTTCGCTCATTGAAGGGACAATGGAGTCGCAGATCGTCGATTACAGCGATCTGGAAACGAGCAACCAAGAGGCACGCCTCACGGTCAACAACTATACGGCGGTCGGATTCCTCTTTAAGGGTTGGAGCCTGACGCGCGGTACGGACGCATCCACGCAGTTTACAGATAAGCAGAAGCTCAGCGCCGATGATTGGGATACGATGATCGGCGGCGTGATCGGCGTCGAGCATGAAGCCACGGAAACGGAGGCGGGCTATGTGGAGTATTCCATTACGCTCTATGCCGTGTGGGAGAACCTGTTCTCGGGCGGCGTCGGTACGTCGGCAAATCCCTTTGAAATCGGCAAAATTAAAGATCTTTATATCCTCGAAGCGACCACCATGGGTAAGACCGAATCCTCCGACAGCGGTGTGAGCGTTTCCAAAACGTATTTCAACACGCATACCGATGGCGGCGCGAAAGTTGATTACGCTGCGGAAAATTATGAGGGATATTACTTCCTTCTGACGGCGAATTTGACAGAGGGCTTCAAGGGCGTTATCGGCAGAACGAGCAGCAAAGACGTAGCTGCCGCAACACAGGATGAGGAAATCACGGCATCGCTTCCCCAGACCGTTTCGGACGGCAATGCCGACGGTCTTACGGATCACGGCACGCCGTTTGCGGGTACGTTCAACGGCGACGGGAAGTTGATCGGGCTTGCAATCAACAAACAGCAGGTTACGGAAACGCAGTATGAGGAGGCAAAGAAAGCAGCGGAGGCTGCGGGCGGCACGCTCGCTTGGGTAAACGGCGACGAAACGCTCCTCGGCGCGGGTCTCTTCGGCTACACGGTGGGGGCGACGATTTCCAACCTCACGCTGACGGGCTCGGTGCACGGCTATTCGCACGTCGGCGGGCTTGTCGGGTATGCGGTGAATACTGCGATCTCCTCGATTTATAACGAGGCGGCGGTGTCGTCGGGCGGGCATGACGTCGGCGGTATCGTCGGTACATACTTCGTCACGGACGAGAGCGAAACGCAGTATGTCATTACCAACGTCGTGAACACGGGTGCGATTTCCTACGCGCCGCGCCTCGACGACAAGACGACGGCGCTTTCCACGCAGCCATACTGGTCGGAAACGAAAAAACTCAGCGACGTACAGGGCATCCGCTTCGGCGGTATCGTCGGCTACGGCATTACCATGCGCCTGACGGGCGGGTACAATACGGGCGATGTTACGGGGCGTTACGCCGTCGGCGGCGTTGTGGGTATCCTGCATTCGCTCAACAACAACACGACATCGGATACCACGCTCACGAACTCCTTCAATACGGGCGCGGTGACGGCGACGGCGGGACTTTACGCCACGGTGAATTCGGCAGACGGCGGCGTGAATGCGAAAGCCGTAAACGCGTACGTCGGCGGACTTGTCGGCAGAGCGGTCGGCGCGAGCGCCATCGATACGGCGTTCAATTCGGGCAGAGTGACCGCGTCGTGGACGGGCGTTAAAAACACGTCGGGCGAGCACGCGGGCAAGTACGTTTATGCCGATCTTTCCGTGACGCCTCCCTCCGAAGGCTCCGAATATATCGGCGCGCGCGGCGCGGGCGGCATCGTCGGATTCACTTCCTACAATAAGAGCGCGAACGAGGGCGACCTCAAATCCATCGCCAACGTGTACAACACGGGCACGATCTCGGCGTGGGCGAGCGTCGGCGGCATTGCGGGCTATTTCGCCTATTCCACCGTCAGCCGCGCCTATAACGGCGGCAACGTGCTGGCGACAGGCTTCCATTATGTGGGCAGCGATCAGGTCGCGGGCGGAATGAAGACGACGGACGGCACCTATCACGCCTTCCTCGGGTCGATTGTGGGTATGAGCATCGGTTCGAGCCTCAGCGACGTATATTACAACACCGATAAGCGTTACGAGCATTTCACGGACGAAACGCTCCGCCAGATCGGCGACTATGAATATACGGCGGAGACGCTCGGCTTTGCGGAAAGCACCTTCTCCTCCGACCGCGGCAGAACGGCTTCGCAGATGAGCGTCATTGCCGAGAACAACCGCCCGAGCGGCTTCGGTACGGACTTCTCGGGGACGTATTGGTCCTTCCTCTACTACGCCGATCAGACGACGGGCGAAGCAGGGCAGGCGGAAGAAGGTCAGTCGGGGCAGACCTATCACTACCCGCAGCTCAACGCCTTTGCGGGCGACGGGAACACCGTGACGATCGGCGGGCGGAGTTTTGAGCTCGGCACATACAGTAAAGACAGCACGCTCGTCACCGTTCCCGCAAACGAGGGCGAGAACGATAAGCCGATCACCGATACCGATACGGTGACGATTTCCTATTCCCTCGGCGACGGCGCGTTCACGTTCGCAGGAGGATCGGACGAAAGCGGCTATTACTTTGCGGAGAACGGCTATCTCTATAAACAGGTTGGCGGATTGTGGCAGACGGAGGTCGAATACAAGATCGGCGGCGGAGAGGCGCATGAAGAGCTTGCGCAGCTTGAACAGCCGGGCGATCCCGCGCGCGTCGGCTATCGGTTTACGGGTTGGTATTCGGACGCGGCGTGCCGCGAGCCGTTCTCCTTCGGCAGCATTCCCGCTTCCGATAAGACGGTGTACGCGGGCTGGGAGGCGGTCACCTATACCTTCGTTTATGAAGAGTTTTCCAGCCGCGGCGCGTCCTTCGTGGGCGAGCACGACGCGACGTTCAGTATTCTCGACGAGGGCAGTCGCGTGGATCTTCCGACGGCTGAAAATGTGACCCGCCGCGGATATACGCTCAGCGGATGGCTCTACAACAACAAGGCGGTAGACAGCTATCGGGTAATTGCGCCGAGCAGCGGGACTCCGTATATTGAGTTTTACAGCGGCGGGACCGCTGTGGAAACGGTTTCCTTCAACACGATCGTCAATCAGCAGCTCTATCTTACCGCCGTGTGGGAAGCGGAGCCTTATACGATTACCTATAACGGACTTACCGCCGACAAATTCGTTGACCGCGAGAATGCAACGCTGAACGGCGCGAAAGAAAACTACACCATCACCGATTCGTTCACGTTTGCAAAACCGCAGAAGAAGGGGTATACGTTCAACGACTGGTTGCTCGTCGAGCTGGACGGCAAGAGGGTAACGGAAGAGCTTGACAGTATCAACAGAGAACATTACACGATCGGAGATATTCTCACGGGCATTGTCAGCGGCACCGTCGGCGACATCGTGCTGGAAGCGCAGTGGACGCGTAATAATGTTACGCTGTATCTCGACGCGCGCGGCGGCACGATTGAAAACGATACCGGTTTGGGGCAAGACGAATCGGGCAGATATTTTATCTCCGTACCGTATTACAGCAACGGGAACGATGCGCTTGCCTTCCTGTTTGGCGCGGACGGAACGTTCAATGTGACGGCGACGCCGCCCGCAAACTCGGGCAGAACATTTAACGGCTGGTACACCGTCGTCAATCCGTCGGAGGGCAATTCCGCGATCACCAAGGACTTCACCGTGACGGGCGACGCTTCGGGTACGGGTTCACAGACGATTTACGCGGGCTATCGGACTTCGACATACACAATTACGATTTCGCTCGGAGAGCACGCCGATCCCGACAAACCTGTCAATCCCGATATGGAGACGGAGCTTCGCGAAGCGGGCTTTGATTGGGAAGGCGATTTTGCCACGGCGACGGAGTTTACGCTTGCAGACGTTCTGCACGGGTCGAGCGCTTCCGAAGCGCTTGAACTCCTTGTCTCCGCAATCAACGTAACAAGCGGCTGGAACTTCCTCGGCTGGGACGTTACGGAAAGCAACGGATCTGCGTCCATCTACAACGTGACTTCCAATCTTACGATTACGGCGCAGTATTCGCAGACTCAGGTCGCCGTCAACTTCGTCGGACTCAACGGCGAACTGCTCGGGTCGGTCACGATCGGGCAGAATACCGCCATCGGGGAAGAGAACGAGGCGTACGAGGCGATTGCGACGAAGGCAGGAAGTTATTTCGGCTACGACTTTAAAGGTTGGTATTACACCGACGCTTCGGGTAGGAAGGACTTTATTATCGCAGACGACAATAACGAAGGCGACACCGTTTCCGAGTCCATGGTCGTGTACGCCGATTTGCAGGCGAAAAAGATCACGCCGCAGTTTGTTCTTACCATTGACGGCGCACAACAGGAGGTGCCGCTCGACGGTTATACTTACGATTTCGGCGCGGCGTTCGGGCAGTTTCCCACGCTTAGCGACCTGCTCGATCAGCTGAGCGATGAAGTTGCCAAAAAATACCTCGGCTATCAGATTTCCCGCTGGTCGGTCAACGGCAGCGCCGTCAACACGAACACCGTCATCACGCAAGAGATGGTGGAAGGCAGCGACACGTTGACGATCGAACTGCATGCGGAGCTGACGAAGGCGACTTATTCGATCAACTTCAACGCGAACGGCGGCAGCTTCCAAGGCGTTACGCCCGTCGGCGAATATCAGTTTGGCAACGCTGATTCCGTACAATACCATGCGGGCAGTGGGGAGTGGAAAGATGGACTTCCCGTTCCTCAGCGCGCAGGGCATGATCTTGCTTGGAACGTCTACGATGCGAACGGATCGCGCCTCGGCGACGGGACGGTCACGGACGCCGCAGGGCTGATCAAACTGTTGAATGATGAGGGCTATGCGGGCGATCTTTCGCTCATCGCCGCATGGACTGCGGAAGTGTACACCGTCTGGTTCTCCGCGAACGGCGGTACGTTCACCGTTCCCGAGGGGGGGATCGTCGGCATTAAATTCTACGCGGCGGACAAAACCGAAGTCACGGAAGCAAATCATACCGCCGTGTACTTCACCATGGAAGTGCAGTACGGCACGGTGCCCAATCCGCCCGTTGCGCTCGACGCGCCGCAGCAGATCGGCTATATCTTCTTGGGCTGGCGTACCTCCCAGAACATGATTCTGACGGAGGTAACGTCGGAAGGGCAGTATTCCCAGAAATCTCCCATTCAGGCGTATTGGACGGAGGGGAAATATTCGATCACCTTTGTACCGAACGGCGGCACGACGATCGACGACATTACGGGAATCTCCTATGGTGCAAATTTGTCCGAGCTGCTTGCAAAGAAGATCCCCACACGCACGGGCTATCGCTTCACGGGGTGGTATACCGACAGCAAATGCGAGCAGCCCGTCGGCGACACCATGCCCTCCAAAGACCTTGTGCTGTACGCGAAGTGGGAAGTGAATTCCTACACGCTCACGCTGAATATCGCGATCAACGGCGGCACGGTGGACGCCCAAACGATTGCGGACGCGCTCAAACTTAACGTGACCGCTGTTCGCGTTGAGTCTGCCGAGGGCGGCTACACGGTAAAGATCACTGTACCTTACGAAACCAATCTTTCCGCGCTCAATACGATCGCGTTCGGCGGCTATCGCCTGAGCGGAACGTGGACGCATAAGACGGACGGCAAAGTTTTTCTCACGTTCATGCCCGCAGACAATTACGAGGTTTCTGGTACGTTCACCACGCCCGAGAAACCCTCGGAAAGCGTTACCGTCACCTTCTATCTGACCGACGACACGGTATATTACAGCACGACGGTTACTTCGGGCACGGCTATCGATAATAATAATCTGCCCCCGCCTACCCGCACGGGGTATACGTTTATCGAATGGCGCACGGCGGAAGGCGAAAAATTTGAGTTCACAACGCAGATCGACGAAGATACAACCCTCTACGCGCATTGGAAAGCCAATGAATATACGGTCACGCTGCGCGGCGAGGGCGTGAACCTTGATCCGAATCCGATTGAAGTTGCATTCGGAACAGAACTCTTGTGGGGTACGGAGAACGCGCCGCTTCCCGTTCCCGCGCGCGGCGGCTATACCTTCGAGGGGTGGTATCTTGACGCCGACTTCTCCACTACGGCGAAAGGGACTTTCATGCCCGCATACGGTATTACGCTGTACGCCAAGTGGGAGGCGACCGAGTACAGCATCGTATTCGAGTGGGGCTTGGAGAGCGAAAAAACAACCGTTACAATCGACGGCGCATATAACAGCGCGCTCGATCTCTCTTCGGTCGGCGGCGCAGTTCCGCACTACACCTTTGTCTGGCAGGTTGTTAAAGGCGAGAATAAGCTCCCGGTCACGCTGGACGATTTCCGCACCATGCCCAACCTCTCGGCGGAATACGCGGGCTATACGTCCGATGCGGACGGCCGCGTCGCCATTACCGTTCAGGCGGCATATACGGCGATCGGATACGAGATCACGCTCGAAGGGGCAGCCCCTGTAACCGTGACGGTGAAGAACGCCTCGTCGGAAAAGACGGAGTTTGCGCAACTTGACGGCAAGACGGGTTACGATTTCGCAGGCTGGAAACTCTCCGCGGACGATACGGCGGCGTATAACTACTATATGGTAGGCGAAAACGGCGGCGAATGGGGCGTATATCTGTATTCCGATGAGGTCAGTGCAGACGGGTATTTCGTTCGCTTCACCGAAGGCTTCTCGCTCGATCTCACCGCGGCATATACGGCAATGCATGTCAGCGTTACGTTGGATTCACAGGGCGGTAGCGGCGCGGAAGGAGACTTTGGCGGCGATTATGATTCTGTCCTTACAGAGTTGCCTGTTCCGACAAAGCCCGGTTATACTTTCGACGGCTGGTATGTCGGCGATAAGAAGTGGGAAGACGACGTTCTTACCACGGAAAACGGAGTTGAGGAGCAGAACGGCGTATTCACCCTTGCGCTGACCGCGCATTGGACTGCAATCAAGTACAATATTATCTACAACCTGAACGGCGGCAGCGGAAATCCGAACCCGACGACGTATACGATTGAACAGACTGTTCAGCTTAATAAGCCGACGGACGCGCCCACGGGGTACACATTCCTGTATTGGATGAATGCGGCGACGGGTAAACGTGTCGACGAAATCACGGCGGGCAGCATGGGTGATATTACGCTCATCGCGCAATATAAGCCGAACACATACGGCGTTTCCGTGAGCGGAAGTGGAATTTCCGCAGACGTTCAGAGCGTTCTCCACGGGCAGGAAAATGTTGTAATTCGTCTCAGCGTTACGGAAGAGGGCTACCATTTGCTCGATCCGGTTACCGTTACGATGAGCGGCACGCAGTCGGTGGATTTTACCTACGACAACGGCGTGATTACCATTCAATCTTCCGTCACGGGAGAAATTACCATTACGGCGAGCGCGCAGCAGAACACCTACACCGTTACGTTTGACGCAAACGGCGGCACGGGCGGCGGTGTGAAGGAAGATATTGCGCACGGCAGCACGCTTGGCACTATCGCACCCGACGAGCCGAAACGGGACGGCTATCAGTTTATCGGCTGGAATACCGATCGCAACGCTTCTTCCGCGCTGAATGATGACTACGCGATCACGGGCGAAGTCACGCTCTATGCCGTATGGGAGGCAAACGCCTACACCGTAACGTTTGACAAGAACGGCGGCGAAGGCACAATGGACGGTATGACCTTCACGTACGGCACGGCGCAGAATCTGTCTGCAAATGCCTTTACGCGTGCGGGCTATACGTTTGCAGGCTGGGCAAGGAAGGCAGGCGCAACGGAAATTGAGTTTGCGGACGGCGCAAGCGTCATCAACCTGACGGCGGCAGACGGCGGCAAAGTCACGCTGTACGCCGTATGGCGCGCGAATACCTATACCGTTACGTTTGATCCGAATTACGAAGGCGGTGCGGAATCGGATAAAGAGGTAATATACGATTCCGTATACGGCATTCTTCCCGTTCCGACGCGCGTCGGCTACACCTTCGACGGGTGGTATCTGAATGACGAACTCGTCAATGCCGCCACGCAGGTGACCACGGCAGACAATCACACCCTTACTGCGCATTGGACTGCAATCGAATACACGATCGTGTATAACGGTTTGCGCGGTACGAAACACAGCAATCCGACTTCGTACACGATAGAAAGTAACGAGATTGTGCTGCAAGCTCCGACCTCCGTGCCCACGGGTTATACGTTCGACGGTTGGTATAACGGCGAGGATAAAGTGACGGCAATTCCCGCGGGAAGCTACGGCAATCTTACGCTTACCGCATGCTGGAAGGCGAACTCCGTCAGCGTAACGTTCGAGTTGGGTGACGGACTTGAAAAAACAGATGGCGATGCCGAGGCAACGTTCGGGCAAAGTTATACCTTTACGCTGACAGCGAAGAGCGGTTATTCGCTCCCCGCAACGGTCACTGTGACCGTCGGCGCGCAGACCTATCGCGTGGCTGTCGGGACGGGCGGCACAGTCGTCATCCCGCCTGTGTACATGACGGGCGACATTAAGGTAACGGCGGTCGGCGTGGCGAATGCTTACACCGTCGTGTTTGTCGGCGGAACATCTGCAACGGGCGCGATGAATAACCAGACCGTGTTGTACAATCGCGAGACGACCCTGACGAAAAACGGCTTCGTACGGCTCGGCTATGAGTTCCTCGGTTGGGCGTATTCGGATGGCGCGAAAGTTGCCATCGCGGACGGCGGCTTGATCACGATCAATGAGAGCTTTGCAGGCGATATACAGGATAAAACCATAACGCTCCATGCCGTTTGGTCGCCAATCGAATATACGCTAAAACTTGAAGCGAACGGCGGCAGCTTTGTTGGCGGGGATTCGTCCTCCGTCAGTGGAACGTACGGCGGGAATTTCGTACTTCCCGAGAAGTTGGAGCGCGCGGGCTATACCTTCCTCGGCTGGTCCACGTCTGCAAGCGGGGAGAGCGTTCTCTATACCGGCGGCGCGAGCGTTCCCGTAAAGTTGTTTACAGACGGATTGAAGGCAGCGGAAGAGCCTGTCGGCACGCTCTATGCCGTGTGGACGGAAAACGTCTACGAAGTCACATTCGACGGCGAGCACGTCCGTAGCAACGGCGCGGCGTCCGCCGTGGACGGCAATACGTATTCGGCAAACCTTACCGTCGATACGGGTTACACCCTGACGAAAGATGGGATTTCCGTCGAGATGAACGGCACGGAGTCCGTGCAGTTCACTTACGCGGACGGCGTGCTCACGATCAGCTCGCCCGTTACGGGAGATATTGCCATTATCGCGAACGCGGCGGCAAATACTTACACCATTGCATATGAGGGCAACGGTGTGAATATTGCAAGTGAGAGCGGTACGTTCGGCAGCGCAATCACGCTGAAAGACCCTACGCGTCCAGGGTTTATCTTCCTCGGCTGGTATATCGGTGACGATGAAGGAACGCGTTACCGCGGCAGCGTGTCGGTCGGAATGCTCGCGTCTGCGGCAGGGGTCGAAGATCAAGACAAAGCTGAGATTACGCTGAATGCCAAATGGCAGGCGGCGGAGGGCGCGCTCACGGTCACGATCGTCCATGCGGACGGCTCGCAGCAGACAATCGGTGTGACGTCGGGCGAAAGTCTCTCCCAAAAAGACATTCTTGTACCCGAGGGGTATGATTATAAGAACGCCACATACCATATCGGAAGCGTTGGCGGAGCAGGGTTCGGCTTCGGGCAAGAGATCACCAACGATATGACCCTCTATGTGGCGAACGCAGAACACATTACTTACAACATAACCCTGAACTACGGAGACGGCAAAGAAGTTGCGCTGACTGTGGGATACGGACAGCCGCTCGACAGCGCGGGGGGCTGGGAGGAGACGCCCGCTCGCATCGGGTACGAGTTCGGCGGGTGGTACAACGGCGATGTGCGTATGACGGGCGGCAGCATCGTAACGAGTAAATTGGCGCTTACCGCACAGTGGAATGCAATCGACTATACCGTTACGTTCAATCCCAACCATGAATCGGGGGAGCCGACGACGGTGAAGTATCAATACGATAAGGTAGTCGCATTGATTGACGCTCCCGAGCGCGACGGCTACACCTTTGCGGGCTGGTACTACAACGGCAAGAAGTGGGTGTCCGGGACTGCCATGCCGGCGGAAAATATCACGCTTGTGGCAATGTGGACACTGAATTCGTACACGGTGAGCTTCTCCGTCGGGGACGGCGCGACGGGCGTCGCCGATCAGAAGATCTATTTCGAATTTACGGCGACCAAGCCGACCGACCCCGTAAGAAGCGGATATATCTTCGGCGGCTGGATGCTGGACGAAAGCGAATACGATTTCGGCACGCCTGTGAGGGATAACATCACTCTGACTGCGAAGTGGCTGCCCCGCACGTATTCGATCGATTACGTGTTGGGCGGCGGCGTGAACGCAAGCAGCAATCCCGCTTCCTACAACATTGAGAGCGGAATGATCGTGCTTGCCAATCCCACGCGGGAAGGGTTCATCTTCCTCGGCTGGTACGACGCCGAGCAGAACGGCAACCGCGTTACCGAAATCAAGGCGGGCAGCACGGGCAGGATCACGCTGTACGCGCGCTGGCAGGCGAACACCTATACGGTGGATTTCGTACTTAACGGCGGAACGATGAAGAACACGGAACAGATCGTTGTTGCGGGCGGCACGGTCGCGTTTGAAGAGCCGACGCGCGAGAACTATCTTTTCATGGGCTGGTTCACCGACGCGGCTTGCACGCAGCGGTACGATTTCAGCACACCCGTGACGGGCGATCTCACGCTGTATGCGAAGTGGAGGCTCTCCGTCATTTCGGGAACGGCTTCGGACGGAACGATCGTCACGATCACTTCGGACGACGGCTTCGACGACGGCACGACCATCCGCTTTACGGAAGTGACGGACGAAACGACGCTCTCCGAAGCGGCGGGCAGCCTTGCCGAGAACATGACGCTCGCGCGGCTCTTCGATATCGAGCTGATCGCGGCGGACGGCACGCCCATCTCCATCGATAAGCCGCTCTCGGTCGGCATCTCCGTACAGGGACTTGCAGACGCGGTCGGCAGATACGCGGTGGTGTACGTTCCCGACGGCGGCGGCACGATCGAGGAGATCGCAACGCATATCGGCGAGGACGGAAGAATGTACTTCTTTGTGGAGCATTTCAGCTTCTACGCGGTGGTTGACGTTCTCGACATCGCGCCCACGGGCGGCTTTGCATGGTGGTGGATCCTCGTTGCGGTTGCCGGCTGCGCGGCGATTGCGGTCATTCTCGTCCTGCTTGCGCGGAGTATGCGCCGCTATGAGCTTAACTACGTGAACGGCGGCGTGCCTGCGCAGAAGCTCAAAGAGAGCGCGTTGGTCGATCTGCCTCTGCCCGAGCGCGAAGAGGAAGTTTTTGACGGCTGGTACTACGATGAAATGTTCCGCGACCGCGCAACGCTGACCTCTATGCCCAAGCAGAACCTCATTCTGTTCGCCAAGTGGCGCAAGATGACGGAGGAGGAGCGCGCCGCACGCGACCGTGCGCGCGCCGAAGCTGCGGCAGCGGCGGCGGAGGGTTTCCACGAGGCGAAGCCGAAGAAGGAAAAGAAGCACAAAGAAAACCCTCTGAACGAGATCAAAGAGGATGAATAAAAAAAGATCCGCTGCGTTTGCAGCGGATTTTTTTACGCCGATTGCAAAAAATTTTCCGAAATTTACCGAATGGGTATTGACGGCGCGCCGTTGATTTCATATACTGTAAGGGAAAAATACGAACCACGCCTTTGGCGGAATCTTTCAGCGCGTGCCGTGTGGCACGGGCAAGGGGTTCAACAAAGTATGAACGCACAGTTTCCGCTTTTGATCGGGTTCGTATTACTCCCTTACAGTATAATGTAAGGCGTATGATAAAAGGAGGTCATCATATGAAAGAACTCTGGTCCAAGAGATGGAAAAAACTGCTGATCTGGGTATGCGGGTATCTGAGCATCGTCGCGTATGCGATCGTCGGCGGCTATACCATCGTCAAGTGCGACGACCGCGAATTGAAGGAAACTTCCAAGCGCGCGTTTATCGTCGTTCTCATTTTCACGGCGCTGGAAGCGATCTCGCTGCTGTTTTCCGCGATAAATTCTGTGGGCGGCGGCATGAGCGGTTTCCTCAGCGTGTATCACCTGATTGTGGTGATCGGCAAGATCGTCGTGTTCGCCTGCTTCGCCATTCTTTCCTTCTTCGAGGGCAAGGACGAATCCAAAGCCGAAAAGCGTTCGGAGAAGACTCTCCCGACGGAAAAGACGGCGGGCGGCGCGTCCGCGGAAGAGGGCGGCGCGCAGGCGGAGCTGAACGACGCGCCTGAACAGACGGAATAAGCCGAAAAGAGCGCAAAATTTCCCCTGCGGGGGCGGTTTTGCACTCTTTTGCATGGCAAAATCGTGCTATAAGTTGGCAATGCGGTGGCTTTCCCGAACCTTGCGCGTCATGTATAATAGGGATACTGTAAGGGAACAATACGAAGCACGCCTTTGGCGGAATCTTTTCGGCATCTTTTTGCTCATCTTCCTTGCAATACGCTTGTATAGCGGCGTCATCTTCCCAAAAATCTGACGCGAAAATCTTCACGCCAAAGGTGCGAAGCAATCAAAAGCGGCAAGATGAGCGTCTCAGGCGAGGCGAAGGACGCCGCGCGTGCCGTGTGGCACGGGCAAGGGCTTCAACAAAGTATGAGCGCACAGTTTCCGCTTTTGATCGGGTTCGTATTACTCCCTTACAGTATAACAGAAGGAGGAATTCCATGAATCGTTTTGATGAAATTTCCGCATTGTTGCAAAAGGGGAGACCGCGCGAGCTTTCCGCGCTTGTTCAGGAAGAGCTTGCAGACGGTACCGCCGCGAACGACATTCTCACGAAGGCGTTGATCCCGGGCATGAGCGCCGTCGGCGAACGTTTTAAAAAGAACGAGATCTTCGTTTCGGAAGTGCTGATCACAGCGCGCGCCATGAACGCCGCGCTGAATATCCTCAAACCCGTGCTCGCGCAGGCGGGCGTGGAGTCGATCGGGAAGGCGGTCATCTGCACGGTGAAGGGCGATCTGCACGACATCGGCAAAAACCTCGTAAAAATGATGATTGAAGGCACGGGCATCAGCGTGATCGATCTCGGCATCGACTGCCCGCCCGAGCGCGTTGTGGAGGCGGTGAAGGAGTATAAGCCCGACATCGTCTGCCTTTCCGCGCTCCTCACGACGACGATGGTCAACCAGAAGGCGACGATCGACGCGCTCAAAGAAGCGGGGCTGCGCGATCAGGTCAAAGTCATGGTCGGCGGCGCGCCCGTGACGCAGGCGTTTGCCGACGAAATCGGCGCGGACGCTTACACGCCCGACGCGGCGACGGCGGCGGAGGTCGCGAGATCGTACTTCAACTGAAAATAATCAAGAGAGAGGCGTATAGATGAAACTCACGGTTCTGACGGGTGAAAGGACGGTTGTGTTCGAGGCGGAACGGGGGAAGAGTCTGGGACGCCTCTTTTCCATGCACGGAATCCATATCCCCATGCGTTGCGGCGGAAACGGCACCTGCGGAAAGTGCAAGGTGAAGCTTTTGGAGGGGCGCGTTTCGGGCGCGCAGCCCGATGAGGGCGGATTAGTGCTTGCCTGCCGCGCCGCCGTTCCGACCAACTATATCTCGTCGGCAGGGTGCGAAGTCCCGCGCGACACGCCGCCCGAAAACCTTCTGGCAGTGGCGGACGCGCTCAAAGAGGAAGGCGCAAATTAAGCGGAAAGGAGAAAGAATATGAATATGCCTGCATGGCTGAAAGAGGCGATCTTTTACGAGATCTATCCGCAGAGCTTTTACGATTCCAACGGCGACGGCATCGGCGATCTGCCCGGCATCGTGGAAAAGCTCGACTATATCAAAGATCTCGGCTTCAACGCGCTCTGGATCAATCCCTGTTTCGATTCCCCGTTCATGGACGCGGGGTACGACGTAAAAGATTACTACAAGATCGCGCCCCGCTACGGGACGAACGACGACGCGCGCGTGCTCTTTGAAGAGGCGCACAAGCGCGGGATCCGCGTCCTGCTCGATCTCGTTCCCGGGCACACGTCGGATAAGCACAAGTGGTTCCGCGCGTCGCGCAGACCCGACCGCAACAAATATTCCGACCGCTATATCTGGACGAACGACGTGTTCGACTACCCCGAAGGCTTCCGCCTGCAAAGCGGACTTTCCGACCGCAACGGAAACTACGTCGTCAACTTTTTCAGCTCGCAGCCCGCGCTCAACTACGGGTTCGAGCGTCAGGATTACCCTTGGCAGCTCCCGCCCGATCATCCCGCCTGCGTCGCGACGCTCGAAGAGATGAAGAGCGTGATGCGTTTCTGGCTGGATATGGGCTGCGACGGCTTCCGCGTGGATATGGCGTACTCCCTCGTCAAGAACGACGATAACCGCACGGGCATCAAGCGTCTGTGGCAGAACGTGCGCGCCATGCTCGATAAAGAGTATCCCGACGCGGCGATCCTCTCCGAGTGGTCGTACGCGAAGGACGCGATCGACGCGGGCTTCCACCTCGACTTCTACATTCATTTCCGTTCCAAGGGCTATAACGCGCTCTTCCAGACGGACAGTTACGATTACGTCGACCGCGGGGAAGAGGTGAAGTGCTTCTTCAACCGCGAGGGCGGCGGCAATATCCGCGCCTTTACCGACGAATTTATGGAAAATCTCGCCTACATCTCGGGGCGCGGGCATATGTGTATGCCGACGGGTAATCACGATATGATCCGCTATTCCCACCGCCGCACGCAGGAGGAGATGAAGGTCGCATCGGCGTTTATCATGCTCATGCCCTCCATTCCCTTCGTGTATTACGGCGACGAGATCGGGCTTCCCTACATGGAGGGGCTGACCTCCAAAGAGGGCGGATTCTTCCGTACCGGCTCGCGCACGCCCATGCAGTGGAACGGCGGAAAGAACAGAGGCTTCTCGCAGGCGAACGGCGCGCTCTACCTGCCCGTCGATCCTTCGCCGAAGTCTCCCGACGTGGAGAGCCGGCAGGCGGACGCAAATTCCCTGCTGAACACCGTCAGAAAATTTGCGCACCTGCGCGCCGCGGAAGAGGAGTTGCAGGCGGTGGACAATCTCGATCTCGTGTATGCGGAAGAGGGGGAATATCCCTTCGTGTTCCGCCGCGGCAAGTTCCTGATCGCCGTCAATCCCCGCTCGGAAGGCGCGTCCGCGCAGATCGCCGCGAAGGGGAACTATCGTCTCCGCGAGAGCGTCGGCACGGCGCATTTAGAGAACGGAGAACTGACGATGGACGGGCTTTCGCTCGCCGTATTCGAGGAGGTATAAATCGTGAATATGTACAAATGGCTGGAAGCAGTCAGAAACAATCCCAAAAAGAAGCCCATGCCCGTGCTTTCCTATCCCGCCATTCAGATGACGGGCGTCAACGTCAGGGAGCTGAGCTTCTCGGCGGAGGCGCAGGCGCGCGGCATGAAACTCGTCGCGGACCGCACGGACGCGCTCGCTTCGGTCAGTCTGATGGATCTTTCCGTCGAGGCGGAGTGCTTCGGTTCGCAGGTCAGAATGACGGAGGACGAAGTTCCCACCGTCGTTGGCGCGATCGTCACGACGCCCGAAGAGGCGGAGGCGCTTCAAGTTCCCGCCGTCGGGAGCGGGCGCACGGGGATCTACCTCGACGCGATCGCCGAGGCGAAAAAGCTCATCACCGACCGCCCCGTGTTTGCGGGCGTCATCGGACCGTTCTCCCTTGCGGGGCGGCTCGTCGACGTGACCGAGGCGATGATCCTGTGCTTTGAAGACCCCGATATGCTCAGAACGGTGCTGGAAAAATGCACGCAGTTCCTTGTCGATTATATCAAAAAGTACAAGGAAGTTGGCGCGGACGGCGTCGTCATCGCCGAGCCGCTCGCGGGCATGCTCTCGCCCGATCTTGCGGCGGAGTTCTCGCACCCGTACGTCAAACGCATCGTCGACGCCTGTCAGGACGAGAACTTCATCATCGTCTATCACAACTGCGGCAACGGCACGATTCGTATGCTGGACGGCATCGTCGGCACGGGCTGCAAGGCGTACCACTTCGGCAACGCCATCGATATGCGCGATCTAATGCCGCATATGCCGTCGGACTGCATCGCCATGGGCAACGTCGATCCCGCGGGCGAGTTTTTGAACGGCACCGAGCAGTCGGTGTACGACGTCACTTCCGCGCTGCTGCGCGACTGCGGAAAGTACCACAACTTCGTGCTTTCCTCGGGGTGCGATATTCCGCCCCGCACGCCGTGGAAGAACATTGACGCGTTCTTCCACGGCGCCAAAGAGTACTATCGGGACTAAACGGCTCTCATTCATGATTCTCCTGTGCGCCGCCGCTCCGTTCGGAGCGGCGGCGCTGCATATCCCGCGGAAAGTTACGCAAACTGCAAGCGATGAACGGGCAGAGAATAATTTTTGAACGTCAGCCGCGCATCATCGCCGCAAGCACGGTGGCGGGGTCGAAGGAATGCGAGGGCATCGTCGGCAGATATGTGGAGACGCCGCTTTCGGACGATATGTTCGGCGAAAGCACGTACGAAAAGGCGGAGTGCAAAATGCTTTCGCGCGCCATCGACGGCGCGATCGCGAACGCAAAACTCAGACGCGATCAGGTGGATATGATCGTCTCGGGCGATCTTCTCAACCAGATCATTTCCGCGAGCTTTGCCGCGCGCGACTTCTCCGTGCCCTTCCTCGGCGTGTACGGCGCCTGTTCGACGATGGCGGAGAGTCTTGCGGTGGCGGCGGCGTTCGTCAACGCGGGGTATTGCCGCAACGTCGTCGCGGCGACGGGAAGCCACTTCGCTTCCGCCGAACGGCAGTACCGCTATCCGCTCGAACTCGGCACGACCCGCCCGCCGCAGTCGCAGTGGACGGTCACGGGCGCGGGCGCGTCGCTCGTCGCGGCGGAGGGCGAGGGGATCCGCATCACCTCGGCAACGCTTGGGAAGGTGGTGGATTTCGGCGTGACGGACGTGAACAACATGGGCGCGGCAATGGCGCCTGCGGCGGCGGATACCATTCTGACGCACTTCCGTACGACGGGCGAAGAGCCTGACGCCTACGACCTCATCGTCACGGGCGATCTCGGCGCGCTGGGCAGCCGCATTCTCAAAGATCTCACTTGGGAAAAGGGGCTGGACATCGCCGAAAACCACGTCGACTGCGGAGAGATCATCTATAACGTGATCGAGGACGAGTTTCAGGGCGGGAGCGGCGCAGGCTGTTCGGCGGTTGTGCTCAATTCCTATCTGTATAACAAGATGACGGCGGGCGCGCTCAGGCGCATTCTCTTCGTTGCGACGGGCGCGCTGTTATCCACCGTATCCTCGGGGCAGGGCGAAAGCATTCCGTGTATAGCCCACGCGGTCACGCTGGAACGGTAGTTTTTGGCAGGATCTTCTGCGCAATCCTTTGTCGCGCTGCGGCAAGCCTCGGTCACTTACCATTTCGTAAGCTCCCTCGGCTTTTCCTCGCGCTCCTCGGCTGGCTTGAATCTTCTGCCAAAAAAGGGGACTGATCTTCTGCGCGATCCTTTGTCGCGCTGCGGCAAGCCTCGGTCACTTACCGTTTAGTAAGCTCCCTCGGCTTTTCCTCGCGCTCCTCGGCTGGCTTGAAGCTTCTGCCAAAAAGTGGAATGGCTCTTCTGCGCGATCCTTTGTCGCGCTGCGGCAAGCCTCGGTCACTTACGTTTTAGTAAGCTCCCTCGGCTTTTCCTCGCGCTCCTCGGCTGGCTTGAATCTTCTGCCAAAAAATGGGCTGATCTTCTGCGCGATCCGTTGTCGGAGTGTATCTTCTGTTGTCATAATGCATCTAAGGAGACTGAATATGGAAGCATTGGAAATATTTCTTGCGTTTTTAAAGGCGTTCGCGGTCGGCGGACTGATCTGCGCGATCGCGCAGCTCGTCATCAATTTTACCGATCTCACGGCGGGAAAAATTCTCGTCATCTTCATGCTCGCGGGCATCGCGCTCACGGCGCTCGGGATCTATCAGCCCCTCGTCGAGTGGGCGGGCGCGGGTGCGACAGTACCTATTTCGGGGTTCGGCTATCTGCTCGCGAACGGCGCGATGAAGGGCGCGCAGGAGGGACTGTTCGAGGCGCTCACGGGCGCGCTCGCGGCGGCAAGCGCGGGCGTGAGCGCGGCGGTCGTCTTTTCCTTCCTCGCCTCGCTCGTATTTAAATCGCATACCAAACATAACTGAGATTGCGGCGCGCGTGCGCCGCTTTTTCTTGCCTTTTTGCGTGAAATGCGCTATACTTGAACATATTCTTCCGCATCGGAACGGGGTTGCAAATCTCTGCGCGTCCGCCTGCGGAACGGGGAGGAAGCGTTCATGAAAAAACTTGCCTGTATCGCCGCGGCAGTGCTCCTGACGGGCGTTTTTGCGCTTTCCGCCTGTACGGGAGGGGAAACGCTTCGCGCCAAAGACGAATACAATCGCTTCGGTTCGCAGATCCGCTGGGTGTATTCTACGGCGGAGGAGCTTGACGCGGACGCGCTCTGGGTGCAGATGACCGCCCGCACGGCGGAAATCGAATCGGGCATTTCCGTATCCGTTTCGGGCAGCGCGGCGGCGCGGTTCAGCGAGGCGGCGGCAGGAACGGAGATCGCGGTCGATGAAACGGCGTACGGCATCTTGCAGACGGCGGCGGCAATGTATGCGGAGACGGGCGGCGCGTACAATCCCGCCACGGGGCTTCTTGTCGATCTCTGGGGCTTTTCTCCCCGTCACCGCGTCGTCGACTATCAGCCCTCGCTTCCATACGACAGACAGAATTTCGAGGAAACGCTCCCCGAGCAGAAGTTTATCGACGCGTTTTCCGCTCCCGCAATGGCGGACTTCTCCTCGGTGATTTTGTCGGAGACGGACGGCGGCTATTCGATTGCAAAACCCGCCGCAGTCGCTTCCGTGGACGGAACGGATTATTCCATGCGGATCAGCCTTGACGGCATCGGCAAGGGCGCAAGCGTGGACGCTGCGGCGGAAATTCTCCGCACGGCGGGCGTGAAATACGGCTACTATAACGCGGGCGGGAGCAGTCTGTGCGTTCTGGAAAATCCCTCGCGGCAGGACGGGATCTGGGAGATCACCGTCAATTCCCCGCGCGAGGAACTCGGCACGTCGTATGCAACGCTCTCCGTCAAAAATACGACGGTCTCCACGAGCGGCGACTACGAGCAGTATTACGAGATCGGCGGAACGCGTTACAGCCACATTATCGGCAGGAACGGTCAGCCCGTCGGCGCGGGAAGCCATATCCTGTGCGCGACCGTCGTGGGCGGATCGGCGGCGGAAGGGGACGCCCGCGCGACCGCGCTCGTCACCATGTCCGCGGCGGAGGCGCAGGAATACGCTTCGGCGCATTCCGATACGTTCCGCGTCATGTTCGTCTGGTACGACGCGGAATCCGACGAATACGTTCTCTATACCAACCTTGACCAATCGCAGTATACCGTCACCGCGTCTTTCGACGGCGTGGAGGCGTTCGCATGAAATACGCCCGTCTGGTGCGCGGAGGGAAGTTCTTTCGTCTTGCCGATCTGCTCGTCTACGGGGCGGCAGTCCTGCTGATTGGCGCGCTCTTTCTGGCTGCCGCGCTCATCGGCGGCGGGCAGGCGGAGGGGTTCCGTGTGGAGGTGAACGGAGAGACCGTCTACACCTATCGGTTCGGCGCGGGCGGAGAAGTTTCGTCCGAATGGGCGGAGCGCGTTACCGAGCGCGAGGAGGAAGAGCTGCTCCTCGTCACCGTTCAGGTTTCGGAAGGGGAATGGAACGAGATCGTCATAGACGACGGTGCGAAATCCGCCTCCATGCGCGACGCGAATTGCAGCCGCCGCAAGGATTGCTGCGCCATGCAGCCCGTCGGCGAAGGCGGCGGCGTCATCGTATGTATTCCGCACGGACTGCGCATTCTGCCGCTTTCGGAGGAGGATTTTTCCCGTCCGTCCGTCGGTTGATATGTGGGTAAAATTGTCCACATTTGGCGGTTTTCCACACAAAATTGCAAATCCGAACGAAAGTTTTGAAAAAAGTTATCCACATTTTTTTGCCGTTTCGACCTGTTTTTCCACAATTCGACACGCCTGACCCCGCATAAACGGGGGTAAATCCATACAACTTTTCCACAATGAGATTTTTTCTGTGGAAACGAAAAATTCCCCTTAAAATCCGTTGACAAACGGCATTTGAACAGGTATAATATCATGGCTGGATATAGCGTCGGTCTACGGAACCGAAGGCCAGGAGTTCGAATCTCTTACGGTGCACCAAAAACACGGCAGGACTGTTGTCCTGCCGTGTTTTTGCGTACGGTAAGCAGTTCAAACCCCTGCATTCACAGGAGTTCGCGCGAGGAGGCGGCGGAGCGCGGCGCAGGCGAGGGTTGGGGGCATTTCCGCCGACGAAGCTTTCGAGGCGCCGCCGAAGAAAATCTCTTACGGTGCACCAAAAACACGGCAGGACTGTTGTCCTGCCGTGTTTTTCTGTCGTGCGGCGACGGGGAGGCTCGTGCGGCGCGGCAGCCGTTGCGAACGCGGAAAATATCGGACGGAAGTCATTCGGATTCTGCCGCGATTCCGGTCATCCTTGCCTTTTCCGTGAAGATATGCTATAATATTATCGGTCTCAAATTCAAAAGGGTTTTTTGAAAGATATGATCGGGAAGGGGAACAAATGAGAGCAAAATATGACGTCGCCGTTATCGGCGGCGGGGTGATCGGCGCGCTTGCGGCGCGCGAACTGAAAAAGTATGAATTGTCCGCGGTCGTTCTGGAAGCTGCGGACGACGTTGCTGCGGGGGCGTCCAAGGCGAACAGCGGCATTGTACACGCGGGCTTTGACGCCGTTTCGGGAACGCTGAAAGCGAAGTACAATGTTTTGGGGAACGCCATGATGGAGACCGTCTGCCGCGAGCTTGGTGTGACGTTCAGGCGCAACGGCTCGCTGGTCGTCGCGCATGGCGCGGAGGAAGAGGCGCAGCTTCAAACGCTTCTTGCGCGCGGGCGCGAAAACGGCGTGGACGGGCTGGAACTTCTCACGCGGGAACAGGTCTTGGAGAAAGAACCGCACTCGGCGGGCGACGTAACGGCTGCGCTGTATGCGCCGACGGGCGGAATCGTCTGCCCGTACGGACTGACGATCGCCGCCATGGGCAACGCCATGGACAACGGCGCGGAGCTTCTCTGCGGGTTTGAAGTGTGCGGCGCGCAAAAGGAGGAGGCGGGCTGGACGCTTTTCTCCTCGGACGGCAGGCAGGTGACGGCGCGCGTCGTCGTCAACTGCGCGGGCGCGGGGGCGGAATACGTCGCCGACCTCCTTGGAGGCGCGTCCTTCCGTATCGGACTGCGGCGCGGCGAATATATGCTGCTGGATAAGACTGCGGGCGGACACGTTTCGCACACGGTGTTCACCGTTCCGACAAAGGCGGGCAAGGGCGTGCTCGTCACACCCACGGCAGACGGAAATCTGCTTGTGGGACCGACTTCCGTGGAGGACGAAATGTACTCCACCGCCGTCCGCCGTCCCGCATACGACGAGATCAGGGGGAAGGCGCTCTCCATGATCGCGGATATTCCCTTCGGGCAGGTCATCACGTCCTTTGCGGGCGAACGCGCTTACAGCGATCGCCACGACTTTATTCTCGAATGGGGTGCGGAGGGCGTATATCACGCGGCGGGCATCGAATCGCCGGGACTTACGTCCTCGCCCGCCATCGCCGCGGAAATCGCGAAAGAGGTCTCGGACGCGCTCGGGGCGAAGAAGAACGAAAAGTTCGATCCCGTCCGCCGCAGTGCGCATTGGTTCAGAGAGCTTCCGCCTGAGGAAAAGAACGCGGTCATCGCCCGCGATCCCGCATACGGCAGGATCGTGTGCCGCTGCGAGGAGGTGACGCTGGGCGAAATTCTCGAGGCCACGCGCAGCAATCCGCCCGCAAGGACGCTGGACGGGGTGAAACTTCGCACGCGCGCGGGCATGGGCAGGTGTCAAAGCGGGTTCTGTCAGCCGAGCGTATTCAACGAACTCATGAAGGAGTTCGGCATGAAGGCGGAAGAGGTCACGAAAAACGGCGGAAAATCCTATCTCATCATGGGAGGCGAATTGTGATGAAAAAACAACTTGTCATCATCGGGGGCGGTCCCGCGGGGCTAGCCGCCGCAGTCGCCGCCTACGATGCGGGCGTGCGGGATATGGTCGTCGTCGAACGCGAGGAGCGTGCGGGCGGCATCCTGAAACAGTGTATCCACAACGGGTTCGGGCTGACGCGCTTTCACGAGAGCATGACGGGCCCTGAATACGCACAGCGGTTTTTGAATGAAGCGAACGCGCGCGGCATTGAGATCATGACGAACACGTTCGTCACAGATCTTACGGGGGACAAACAGGTCACCTGCATGAACGAGAGCGGCGTGTTCACGATAAAGGCGCAGGCGGTCATCCTCGCCATGGGCTGCCGCGAACGCAGCAAGGGCGCGCTGAACATTGCGGGGACCCGCCCCGCGGGACTGTACTCCGCGGGTACAGCGCAGAAATACGTGAACATTTACGGGCATCTGCCCGGGAAGCGGGTGGTCATTCTCGGTTCGGGCGACATCGGTCTGATCATGGCGCGCCGCATGACGTTGGAGGGCGCGAAGGTGGAATGCGTGTGCGAGATCATGGAGCATTCGAGCGGACTGAGGCGCAACATTGCGCAGTGCCTCGACGACTTCGGCATTCCGCTCTACTTGGAACATACGATCGTGGAGATCAGGGGCAAAGAGCGCGTGGAGAGCGTTGTCATCGCGCAGGTGGATAAGGCAAAGAAGCCCGTTGCGGGAACGGAGCGCGAGATCGCCTGCGACACGGTGCTCTTCTCGGTGGGGCTGATCCCCGAGAACGAACTTACCAAGCGCGCGGGGCTTTCGCTCGATCCGCGCACGAAGGGCTGCGTTGTAGACGGGAACAGGGAGACGGATATTTCGGGCATTTTCGCCTGCGGAAACGTGCTGCACGTGCACGATCTCGTGGACTTTGTCTCGGAAGAGGCGGAAGTCGCGGGCAGGGCTGCGGCGGAGTATCTTATTCGCGGCGAAGGAGAGCGTGCGTATCTCCCGACCGTGTCGGGCGAGAACGTGACGTACGTTCTGCCGCAGCGCGCGGAACAGGGGAAGGACGTCAAGCTGTACTTCCGCGTGCGGAGCGCATTCCGCGGCGCAGTTGTCCGCGTGGAGACGGGCAGCGCGGTGAAAACGTACAAGCGCATTGCGGTCGCCCCGGGCGAAATGGAGAACGTCACCGTAAAAGCCGCCGATCTTGCGGATGCGCACGATATTAAAATCAGCGTCGTGCGGGAGGCATAACATGAAACAAAATTTTGTGTGTATCGAATGTCCGCGCGGCTGCGAACTGACGGCGGAGACAACGGAAAAGGGTGTTTTTGTCACGGGGAATTTCTGTCCGCGCGGGAAGAAGTATGCCGAGGCGGAGCTGACCTGCCCGCGGCGCATCGTCACGAGCACCGTGCGCGCCGCGCACGGCATGATCCCCGTCAAGACGGACGGAGAGGTGAAGAAGGAGAAGATCTTCGGCGTGATGGCGCGTGTCCGCGCGCTGCGGATCGACCGCGACGTAAAGCAGGGCGAGACGCTTATCGCCGATATCGACGGCGAGGGAACGCCTCTCATCGCCGCGGCGGCGTATCGGAACGAGGATTCAGAAAAACAGCAGGGTCAGGTAGCCTGTGCCGATGAGAACGGCGAGGAATGAAAAATTGTACAGCAGAAATCTGATCAGATAGCGTCCCGTTTCGCCGGGGCACATACGGCGGAAGGTGTTCAGCGTGATCAGGCTTGCCAGCGAGGCGATGGGCGTTCCCAGCCCGCCCGCGTTGACGGCAATGAGCAGCGCGGGATAGTTTTCGGTAAATTTGGAAAGGAGAACGGACGTCGGCACGTTGGAGATGACCTGACAGGAGAGTACGCCGACGGCGAGCGGATCGAACGCAACGAACGCGCTGAGCGTCTCCGCCACGGCGGGTATGCGCGCAAGGTTTCCGGAGAAAATGAAGAAGGCGCAGAAGGTGAGGAGCAGGGAATAGTCGACGTGCAGGAGCGCGCGGAAGTCGAGCGCGAGCAGGGCGACGACGACTGCCAGAAGTCCCCAATAGTAGGGGAACACGCGGAACACAATGAGCAGGGAGAGCGCGAACAGCAGCGCATACACGACGGACCGCCATACGCACGGCGTCTTTTTGGGAACGCCCTGCAAAACCGCGGGTTCGGGTTTCACGAACAGGCATACGCCGAGGATCATCAGAAACGCCGCGGCGAACGGGAGCGCCATAATGGCAAAGAATTCTCCCGTCGGAATTGCGTAATAGGAATAGAGGTAGAGGTTCTGCGGATTCCCGAACGGCGTGAGCATTCCGCCGAGGTTTGCGGCGATGTTCTGCATGATGAAGATAAAGGCGGTCTGTTTTTTATTCCCGCACGATTCAAGGACGAAATATCCCAGCGGGAGGAAGGTGACGAGCGCCATATCGTTCGCCATGACCATCGACCCGAAGAAGGTGACGAACACGAGCGCAAGCGCGATGTTGCGCATATTTTTGAAGCGGCGCACGATGACGTCCGCGAGCCATATGAAAAAACGGATGTTTTTGAATGCGGCGACGACCGCCATCGTACAGAACAAGCAGGCAAGGGTGCTCCAATCGAAATAGCCCGCATACTCCCTGTCGAACGGGACGAAGATGCAGGTCGCCGCCGCGGCGGCGATCGCCACGAGGAGTACGACGTTGCTTTTGGCGAATTGCTCCGCCGTATGTAATATGCGCCTTCCGCGCAGTTTCGTGCCTTCCATAATATCTTCCTCTCAAATGACAACGGAGAGTATACTGTAAGGGAGTAATACGAACCCGATCAAAAGCGGAAACTGTGCGCTCATACATTGTTGAAGCCCTTGCCCGTGCCGCACGGCACGCGCTGCGGGCTTCGCCTTGTCTGCCCGCCCATCTTGCCGCTTTTGATTGCTTTGCACCTTTGGCGTGAAGATTTTCGCGTCAGATTTTTGTGAAGATGACGAAGTTATACAAGCGTATTGCAAGGAAGATGAGCAAAAAGATGCCGAAAAGATTCCGCCAAAGGCGTGGTTCGTATTTTTCCCTTACAGTATAGTACTGCTCATCGGAAAAAGCAAGCGGCGGCGGGGCGCAATTCTGAAAAGATTCTGAATTTTTCACGCAAAAGCGGAGGCTCTCGCCTCCGCCTGAAACAATATGCGGTTTACAGTATTTCCGCGCCGTCCGAAGAGATGCGGATACGGCTCTTCCAGAAGGCGGAAAGCCCCGTTTCGAGGGCGGCGAAGTCGGCGCAGGCGATCGTCTCCACGGCGGAGTGCATCGCGAGCTGCGGAATGCCGATATCCGCAGTGAGGATACTTGCCTGCCCGATGCTGATCGTGCCGAGCGTTCCGCCGCTGCGCATATCCGAGCGGTTATAGAAAACCTGCAAGGGCGCGCCCGCGCGCGAGAATACCGTTTTGACCACGGCGGCGGCGAGCGCGTCCGTGGCGTATGCGCCGCCCGCGTGCGATTTCAGCGCAACGCCCTTGCCGAGATACGCGCGGTCGGAGGGGTCGAACTTGGCGGGATAGTTGGGGTGAAATCCCTGCGCGTTATCGATGGAAATGCAGAAGGAGGCTGCGAGCGCGGCGTAGTAATCCGCCTGCGTCAGCGACTGCGCCTGCGCAATGCGCGCGAGTACGGCGCGCAGGAAATCTCCGCCCGCGCCCTGCCGCGTGCGGCTCCCGATCTCCTCCGCGTCAAGGCAGGCGGCGACGCAAACGCCGTCGCAGGGCGTTTCCGCGAGCGTGTGCAGGGAGGCGTACGCGCTCGCCAGATCGTCCAGCCGCGGCGAGGAGAGGAACTCTCCGTCCGCGCCCCAGAAATAGGGTTTTTCCGCGCAGGCGGCGTACAGATCGTACGAGACGGGACCGCGGAGCAAATCGTAAAAATCCTTCTGCCCGAGCGTGAGCAGGGGCAGGTTTTCCTGCAAGTTGGGCGCGAATTTTTCGTTCACGTCGCGGTCGAGGTGAATGGCGAGCGAGGGGAGCGAAACGAGAAAATCGCTCGTGAACGGAAGGGCGCGGAGCGCGCCGTTTTCCTCGCGCACGACGCGCCCCGCAAGGCGGAGCGGGCGGTCGAAAAAGGTATGCCAGATGCCGCCGCCGTACGGTTCGGCGTTGAGCCGCGTGCAGTGACCGTCCGAAAGGGCGGGGTTCTCTTTGAGTTTCAGACAGGGCGAATCGAGGTGGCTCGCCGCAATCTTGAATCCCTTTTTCGCGTCTCCGCATACGAACGCGATGACCGCGCTGCCGCCGCGCACGACGAAGTATTTGCCCTGCGGCTGCAAGTCCCACGGCGCGCTTTCGTCAAGCTCGCGGAATCCGTGCGCTTGCAGCAGCGTGCGCGCGTTTTCCGCGGCTTGGTACGCCGTGTATGAGGTTTCGAGAAAACGTAAAAAATCGTTCATGGAAGTCCCCGTGCTGTTTTTATTTACAGTATACAGTATAGCGCGGCGGCGGAAAAAAGGCAAGAGAAAACACGCCGCCCCGCCGTCCGCACGGAAAAATTTAAAAATACCCCTTGCAAAAGCCGTTTTCATGTGGTACAATGGGTTGGCTTGTTAAAAGGAGATGACACAAGATGTGGTTTGACGAAAGCGTATTTTATCAGATTTATCCGCTCGGATTCTGCGGCGCGGAGCGCGAAAACGACTTCGGCGAGACCCGCCACCGCCTTGCAAAAATCGAGGCAGAGATCCCGCGCCTGAAAGATCTCGGCGTGGGGGCGGTGCTGTTCAATCCGCTCTTCGAGAGCGAGCGGCACGGTTACGACACGGTGGATTTTTATAGAATCGACCGCCGTCTCGGCACGAACGAGGAGTTCAAAGCGCTCGTCGGAAAGTTTCACGAGGCGGGGATCCGCGTCGTTCTGGACGGCGTGTTCAATCATGTCGGGCGGGCGTTCCCGCCCTTCCGCGAAGTGCTTGAAAAGCGGGAGGGGACGGACTACCGTTTCTGGTTCAACATCAACTTCTGGGGCAATTCCCGTTACAACGACGGGCTGGACTACGAGAATTGGGAGGGGCATCCCGAACTCGTCAAACTGCGGCTGGACAATCAGGACGTGCAGAATTACCTCATGGACGCGGTGCGCTTCTGGATCGGCGAATTCGGCATCGACGGGCTTCGTCTGGACGTAAGCTATCTGCTTCCTCCGTGGTTCATGGAACTTCTGCGCCGCACGGTCAACGCGTGCAAGAGCGAGTTCTTCCTCGTCGGCGAGGTCATTCACAACAACAATTTTCAGCAGAACGTCTGCCCCGAGCGGTTGGACTCCATCACCAATTACGAGGGCTTCCGCAGCATGATCTCGGCGTTCAACTCGGGCAACCTCTTCGAGATCGAACATTCGATGAGCCGTCTCTTCGCCGATACGCCGTGGGCGCTCTTCAAGGGCAAACATCTTCTGAACTTTGCGGACAATCACGACGTCGAGCGCGCCTGCACCGCGCTGAAAAACAAGGCGAATCTTCTCAACCTCTATACGCTGCTCATGACCATGCCGGGTATTCCGTGCATTTATTACGGTTCGGAGTTTGGCATCGAGGGGGATAAATCCGACCTCGACTATAAGCTCCGCCCCTGCATCGACGACGTGGACAAGACGGCGCACCCCGAACTTGTCGCGCATATCCGCAGGCTTGCTCAGATCAGGAAGGATTGCCCCGCGCTCAGTTACGGTTCGTACGCGAAGGCGACCTGCATGAACACGAATTTTTCCTTCGTGCGGGAGTGGAACGGGGAGAGGATTATCGTCGCCGTCAATATCGGCGACGGCGACTGCACCGTGCGCGTGGAGGAGGCGGAAGGGGTCAACCTGCTCGACGGGCAGGTGCGCAACCTCAACGATATTTATCTGCCGCCGCACACGGCGTGCGTGTACAAAAAGAACTAACCGCGATAAAAAGCAAGCCGCGCGGCGTCCGGAAACGGACGCCGCGCGGCGTTTTGTACGGATAAATGATCGGACGGAAAGCGTCAGATCTTTTTCACGAACGCTCTTCTGCGCTTGTGCTGGACGCACTCGAAACTCTTCCACATATTGTGAATGCTGTAATTTTCTTCGAGGTTGAGGTTTGTTTCCAGATATTCCGCCGTGCCCTCGGTGAGCATCCGCATGATCTCGTCGATCATCACGAGGCTCGCGCCGCGGTATGCGGGAACGACGCCGACAAGCGCAAGATCGATGATTTTCGGCTTTTTCACCGATTTGAGAATGCGGATGATCGTGGGCAGCGTCAGGTGTCCGTCCGATTTCTTGACCGCCATGGCGATGGAGGGGAAGCACAGTCCGAAACAGACGGGGTGCTCGTCCTTGTCGAGCAGCATGGCGATATGCTTCACGTCGATGATGATGCGGAAATTTTTGATGAGTTCCTTTTTCATCTTCTCCGTAAAGGGAACGGTGCCGTAAATTTCGGCGTAAGTGTCGTCGAGCAGGCGGAAGAAATCGTCTTGATACCGTTTGATGAACTCGCGGGAGTTTTTGGCGTCGCTCATGTGCAGGTCGTAGCGTTTGAGCACCTTCTCGCGCAGTTCTTTGATGCGGGTGTCGGGCGTTTTGGGGGGATAGAGCTTGTGCTCGATCCAATCCACTTCCTTCTCGTAGCCGAGGTTTTCGATGAGCCTCTGATAATAGGGATAGTTGTACTGCTCCTCGAAGGTGGAAAGCTCCTCAAATCCTTCGATGAGTAGCCCTTCGCGTTCGAGGTCGGAAAATCCGAGCGGACCGACGACCTCCTCCATGCCCTTGCCCTTTGCCCACGCCTCGACCGCGCCGAAGAGGGCGTTTGCGACTTCCTGATCGTCGATGCAGTCAAACCGCGTAAAGCGGACGCGCTTTTGTTTCCATTTTTCGTTGCTCTTGTAGTGCAGAATGCCCGAGATGCGCCCGACGATTTTTTCGCCGCGGTAGGCGAGGTAGTAGACCGCCTCGGAATCGTCGTAATAGTGGTAATCGGCGCGGAAGATCTTCATTTCGTCGGCATACAGCGGCGGAACGAAGTATGGATTTCCCTTATAGAGTTTCAGCGGAAATTCCACGAATGCCTTGCGCTGCCTGCGCGTGGCAACCTCTTTGATTTCAATCATTTTTTCCTTTCTCTCCAATACTTGTTCATTGTTCAGTATAGTGGAAAGCGGGAAAATTGTCAAGAAAACGAAACGGAATTTGTCGGATGAAATTTGTTTTTGTCGGTCCGGCGTTGACATTTCGCGGCGCGCGTATTATAATAATTTCAAATGATTGAAGAGTTTACCGTAACCGTTCCCGCCCCTGCGGGAGAGGAGGCGCGCGTCGCCTCCGTCTATGTGCCCAAGACGTCCGCGCCCTGCCCCGTCGTGTATCTGTTCGACGGGCAGACGGCGTTTTTCGACGAGCGTTCTCCCTACGGCGGAAGTCTGCGCCTCGGGGAATTTCTCGATGAGCATTCCGTTCCCGTCATCGTCGCGGCGGTCGCCTGCGATATGCGCAACCGCCTGACGGAGTATTCTCCCTTTGCCTTTTCCATCGGCGGGAAGTTCGCCTCCGAAGGGAAGGGGAAGGTCTATATGGATTGGCTGACGGGAACGTTCAAACCGATGATCGACGGTCGGTTCCATACGCTTTCCGACCGCGCGCACACCTATATTATGGGCAGTTCGATGGGCGGACTGATGACCATGTACGCCCTCGCCGACTACGCGCAGGTGTTTTCGCGCGGGGTCGCAATGTCGCCCGCCGTGTGGGTGGACGCGGAAAAGAGCGCCGCGCTCGTCCGCCGCTTTCCCGCCGACGCGAAGATCTATCTCGATTACGGCACGGGGGAGTTCAGCGCGGTCTTTCCCAACCAGCGGCGCGCGCTCGGCGCGCTGAAAGACGCGCTCGAAGATTGGGGCGGCGGATACGAATTTCAAATGATCAGGGGCGCGAAACACACCGAATCCGCATGGCGCAGACGCCTTCCCGCAGCGTTCTCCTTTCTCGGGTTCGATGTGCGCTGAGAGCGGGATACAGAGATGAAAATTGCGGCGGACGGACGTCCGCGCGGGGGTATGATATGAAAAACTTTATCTTTCTTTCTCCGAACTTTCCGGAGAGCTATTGGCGGTTCTGTGCCGCGCTCAAAAAGCGCGGAATGAACGTGCTCGGCATCGGCGACTGCCCTTACGACGAACTGAGAGGGGAACTGAAAGCCGCGCTCACAGAGTATTATAAAGTAAACTCGCTGGAAAATTACGACGAAGTCTACCGCGCCGTCGCCTTTTTCACGTTCAGATACGGCAGGATCGACTGGTTGGAGAGCAACAACGAGTATTGGCTGGAACAGAACGCGCGGCTGCGCGACGACTTCAACATATCCACGGGGTTCCGCTCCGCAGATATGCCGCCCGTCAAGTTCAAATCAAAAATGAAGGCGCGCTACGAGGCTGCGGGCATTCCCGTGGCGCGCTACCGAATGGCGGACGATCTTCCCGCCTGCCTTGCCTTTTTGAAGGAGGTCGGGCGCGCCGTCGTCAAGCCGGATAACGGCGTTGGGGCGAACGCGACCTACCGCATCGAGAGCGAAGCCGCGCTCAGAGCGTTTTTTGCCGAGGGGCATACGGGCTATATCATGGAGGAATTTATCGACGGGACGATCTGCTCTTACGACGCGATCATCGACGGCGCGGGACAGCCCGTTTTCGAGACGGGTAACGTGACCCCCGGGTCGCTGATGGACGTCGTCAACGAGCGCGAGGAAAGCTGCTTCTATATCGTGAAAGAACTGCCCGACGAGGTGCGCGCAAAGGGCAGGGCGGCGGTGAAGTCCTTCGGCGTGAAGAGCCGTTTCGTGCACTTTGAATTTTTCCGCCTGAATGCGGACTGTCATCTCGGGAAGAAGGGCGCGATCGTCGCGCTCGAAGTGAATATGCGCCCGTCGGGCGGCTGTTCTCCCGATATGATGAACTACGCCAACAGTGCGGACGTGTACGAGATCTGGGCGGATATGATCGCGGGCGTACAGTCGCAGAGCGGCAACGCGGAAAAATCCTTCTGCGCGTTCATCGGGCGGCGGAACGGGCGCGCCTATGCGCTTTCGCACGAGGAAATTCTGAAAAAGTACGGCGCGCATCTGCGCGAATACGGCGAAGTGGACGCGGCACTCGCGCCCGCGATGGGGGATTACCGCTATATCGCCTGCTTTGCGACCGAATCCGAAGTGTACGCGTTTTTCAATGATCTTTCGCGCTGAGCGCGCGGGGCGGCGTCTGCCGCCCCTTTTTTTTGTCGGAAGAAAGTTGTTCGCCGCCCCGAACTTTTTTTGAAAAAATGCCGCTCAAACAGTTGACAGCATGAAAATTTCGTGATAGAATATGACCGTAGTTCGCAAAGACGAACAATTTTTTCAGAAGATAAGTTCGCATATGCGAACAGCGTCGCGGAAGGCGGCGTAAAAGGAGATTGCGTATGCCGTTGGTACTTGCGCCCATCGGGCGGGAAGTCAGGATCGTGAAGATCGTTGCGGACGACAAGACGAAAAAGCACCTTGCAAACCTCGGGATTCTGGTCGACGCAACGGTGACCGTGCTGTCCTCTGCGGGAGGAAGCACCGTCTGTCGCGTGAAGGAGGGCAGGCTCGCCCTCGACAGGAACGTTGCCGCGCACATTTACGTCGCGTAACGGGTAAAAACGGTATCTATTTTCTCGGAGGTACATAAGGATATTATGCAAAAGTTGTTGGAGGAGTTCGTCCCCGGCGAAAAGGGCGTCATCGTCGCCGTCGCGGGGGAGGGGCGCGTGAGACGCCGCCTGTTCGATATGGGCGTGACGCCCGGGGCGGAAGTCATCATGCGCAAGAAAGCGCCGCTCGGCGATCCGATCGAGATCACCCTGCGCGGCTATGAGCTGACGCTCCGCAAGACGGAAGCCGCCTGCGTGACCATGGAGGTGAAGAAGAAATGAAGCAGTTTGCCTTAGCGGGGAACCCCAACTGCGGGAAAACCACGCTCTTCAATCTCCTTACGGGGTCTACGGCGTACGTCGGGAACTGGCCCGGGGTCACCGTCGATAAAAAGGTCGGCACGTACAAAAAGGGCGCGGAGCCCGTGCAGATCGTCGATCTGCCCGGCATCTATTCGCTGTCGCCCTACACGCCCGAAGAGGTCATCTCGCGGAACTTCATTCTCGAAGAAAAGCCCGCGTGCGTCATCAACATCGTGGACGCGACCAACCTCGAACGCAATCTCTACCTTACCACGCAGCTCATGGAGATCGACGTTCCGCTCATCATCGCGCTCAACATGATGGACGCGGTGGAAAAGTCGGGCGACGTCATCGACGCAAAACTGCTGGAAGAGAAGATCGGGCTTCCCGTCGTCAAGATCTCGGCGCTCAAAGGCACGGGCATCAAGGAACTGATGGACAGAGCCATCTCCATCTCTCAGAAACCGAGAGAGGGGGTCACCGTCCTCAGAGATTCTGCCATCGCGCACCTCGTGCAGGACGTGAACATCGCGCTGCGCGCGCAGAACGTCGAAGCGCCGCTCTTCCACGCGGTGAAGCTCTCCGAAATGGACGAGATCGAAACGCAGATGCACCCCGAACTCGTCAAGATGGTGGACGAATTCAAATCCACGTTCAAAGACGACACGTTCGGGAACGATCTCGAAGCGGTCGTCGCGGACGCGCGCTACAAGTATATCTCGGCGAACTATTCCACCGCGTATACGCATAAGGGCGCGAAGGGGGAGAAGCTCACCAAGAGCGACAAGGCGGATAAGGTGCTCACGCACCGCATCTGGGGCATTCCCATCTTCATTGTTATTCTCTTCGCCATCTTCCACCTGACGTTCTCGGAGGATTTCCTCTATATCAGTGCGATCGCGGGCGGACTTCCCTCGCTGGAAGAGCTCGGCATGGACACGGAGAACGCGGGCGTTATGCTCCTTGCGTGCTTCTACGACGGGGCGGTATTCTCACCGGGCGTCATACTGACGAATCTCTTGAACTGGCTGCTCGAATGGATCAACGTGCTTGCGGAAATGGCTTGCGCCAACGCGCCCGCATGGGTCGGCAGCTTTGTGATCGACGGCATTCTGGGCGGCGTGTTCGCGGTGCTCGGGTTTATTCCCCAGATCCTCACGCTCTTCCTGTTCTTCTCCATTCTCGAAGATACCGGTTACATGGCGCGTATCGCGTTCATTCTCGACCGCATCTTCCGCAAGTTCGGTCTCTCCGGCAGAGCGTTCATGCCCATGGTCATGGGCTTCGGCTGCTCGCTGCCCGCGATGATCAACACCCGTACGCTTGCCGACGACAAGGAGCGCACCTCCACCGTACGCGTCATTCCATTCTTCTCGTGCGGCGCCAAACTGCCCATTCTGACCGCTGTCGCGGGCGCGATCGTCGCATACTTCGGCGTGGGGAACGCGGACGTCATCACCATGTGCATGTACCTGTTGGGTATCTGCACGGCGATCGTCACCGTCATTCTCATGCGCTCGACGACGATGCGCGGCGAAGTGCCTCCCTTCATCATGGAGCTTCCCGCATATCACGCGCCCCGCTTCCAGAGCCTGATGGTGCACCTGTGGGATAAGACGAAGCACTATGTCAAGAAGGCGTTCACCATCATCCTCGCCTCGACCATCGTCATCTGGTTCCTTTCGAGCTTTAATTGGAGCTGGCAGTTCCTCATCAATGAGGACGGCGACAATCTCCGCATGAACGAGAGTATCCTCGGTTCGATCGGTATGCTCATTCAGCCGCTCTTCACGCCGCTCGGCTTCGGCTCGCAGCTCGGCGTTGAATTCGGGTGGGTGTTCGCCGTCGCCGCCATCACGGGACTTGTGGCGAAGGAGAACGTCATTGCAACGTTCGGTTCGCTTGCGGCGGTCATTGTGGGTTCGCTCATCGCCACGGAGGACGGCGTCTCGGAAGTCACCGCCATGATCCAAGGGACGGGGATCGGGATCCCGGGGCTTATCTCCTTCATCGCGTTCAATATGCTCACCATTCCCTGCTTCGCGGCGTGCGCGACGGCAAGGGCGGAACTTCCCAAGGGCAAGTTCAAATGGACGCTCCTGTTCTGGCTGGCAACAAGCTACGTCGTCTCCATGGCGATCTATCTCATCGGTTCGTGGTGGTGGACGTGTTTCATCTTCATTGCAGCCGCGGCGGCAGCCGTTGCGCTCATCGTGCTCTGGAATAAGAAGCACCCCATGAAGAAAGAGACGGTCTCCGCGACGGTCGGGTTGGATGAAGCCGCGCTCGATGAAGCGGCGGTCACCCGAGAGGAGAAGAAATGAGCTGGTGGGAGATCCTCATCATCATCGCGGCATGCGCGTTCGTCGTCGGGGTCATCGCGGCGTCGGTGATCCGCAAGAAACAGGGCAAGACGGGCTGCGGGTGCGACTGCGGCGGCTGTTCGGGATGTTCCGGCTGCTCCGCGTGCGCTTCGGAAAAGAAAGAAGCCCCGCATGATGAAAAACAAAAACAGCCTACACGACAATCTCCATAAATCTTCGGAAAAGGGGAATCCCGTGCGGATTCCTCTTTTTCGCGCCGCGGAATGCGGAATGGATGAACGCGCCAAACAAAAACTGCATAAAAATACACAGGTCGGCGCGAAAAAGGGGCGAAAACCCGTTTTTACATGAATAATATTCCAAATGAATAATATTCCAACGGCGGACGATCGCTTGACATTCCGCGGCGTCGTTTGCTATAATATAAAATATATTTTGTCAGGCTTTGCCGAAGAAGGAAACATGATCTATTACAACAACAAATCCAATCTCTTGGAAGACATCAAGTATCATTACGAATTGCAGGACGTGGCGGAGCCCGAGCTCTACCGCGAACTGTACGATTATGAATCCATCCCCAAGATCGCGTTCAACAACCGCCATGTGCCGATCAATATGCCCGACGAGATCTGGATGACGGATACGACCTTCCGCGACGGACAGCAGTCGACCTCGCCCTTTACGGTGAAGCAGATCGTCGATTTATACAAGCTCATGTCCCGTCTCGGCGGTCCGAAGGGACTTGTCCGTCAGTCCGAGTTCTTCATCTACTCCAAAAAGGATAAAGACGCGCTGCACGCCTGTCAGGATACGGGGCTGAAATTCCCAGAGATCACCACCTGGATCCGCGCCAACACAAAGGACTTCGAACTCGTAAAAGAGGCGGGCGTTGCCGAAACCGGCATTCTCGTCAGCTGCTCGGACTATCATATCTTCAAAAAAATGCACTTAACGCGCCGTCAGGCGCTCGACCAGTACCTCGGCATCGTCAAGAGTGCGCTCTCGATCGGGATCCGCCCGCGCTGCCATTTCGAGGACATCACGCGCGCAGATTTCTACGGGTTCGTCGTGCCGTTCGCAATGGAGCTGATGCGCCTTTCGGAGGAGAGCGGCATTCCCGTCAAGATCCGTATGTGCGATACGATGGGGTTCGGCGTATCCTTCCCCGGGGCGTCGCTCCCCCGCAGCGTGCAGGGGATCGTCTACGGACTGCACCACTATGCGGGCGTGCCGCACGAACTGTTGGAGTGGCACGGACACAACGATTTTTACAAGGTCGTCTCCAACGCCTCCACGGCGTGGCTGTACGGGGCTTCCGCCGTCAACTGCTCTCTGCTCGGCATCGGCGAGCGCACGGGCAACTGCCCGCTCGAAGCGATGGCGGTCGAGTACGCGGGCTTCCGCGGTACGATGGACGGCATGGATTTCACCGCCATCACCGAGATCGCCGATTACTTTGAAAAGGAGATCAATTATAACATTCCGCCCAAGACGCCGTTCGTGGGGCGCGCGTTCAACTCCACCCGCGCCGGGATCCATGCGGACGGACTTTTGAAGGACGAAGAGATCTATAACATTTTCGATACGGCGAAAATTCTCAACCGTCCCGCGCGCGTCTCCGTCAATAAGACGAGCGGGCTTGCGGGGATCGCCTTCTGGATCAACGATTATTATAAGCTCCCCGAAGAGCACCGCATTTCCAAGAACGATCCGCTCGTCGTGAAGATGAAAGAGCGCATCGACGCGGAATACGAAGAGGGGCGCAACAGTTCGTTCGGCGACGACGAGCTCGTCAATCTCATCTACGCCATCGATTCCCACCGGATCCGCGAGCTGGAAGCGTTCAGCCAATAATCGACAGATTGCAATGCCGTTCGCGCCGCATTCAGAAGAATGCGGCGTGAAATTTTTTGCGGAGTATTGACATTTCCTTCCATACGGGCTATAATGGTGACACAAAAATATGGAGGTCATGTATGGGTAACAATTCGGGTTGGAAACAAAAACTCTCGGGCGTGTTCGATATTATCGGCGAGATCCTTGCAGTGATCTACGTTGTCGTATTCGCTCTGCTCCTCATCGACGCGCAGTGGCCGTTTATCAGCAACGTGGAATGGCTGTATAACACGTTCAAGGTCATCTGGATGTACGGCGGGTTCGTCATTGCGGCGATCGTCGGGTTGGAGGCAATGGTAAAACGCAACTTCCTGTTCTTCCTCATCTTTGCGGTTCTGCTTGCGGTTTGCGTGATTTTCACCTTCTTCCCCGATACCTATGCCAACCTGCTCGGGTTCGCGTCCTGAACTGATTGCGTGAATCTTGCCCCGTCCTTCCGGACGGGGCTTTTGCGTTCATTGAGGGCAAATTTTCCGTTTCCTCTTGAAATTTACCGTAAAATATGGTAGGATGATTTTATAACAAACGGGGAGAGGAAAAGAATGAGAGAGCAAACGGAAGCCCCCGCGCGGGGGGAAAATACGGTCTGGCGGAAAATCCGGCGGCTGATCTGGGCTTCGGTTCTGCCCGTTCTGGTGTCGGGCATAGTGCGTGCGCTGGCGATCTATATCTTCGTCACGCCGAACGATTTCGCGCCGGGCGGCGTCAACGGCATTGCCGTGCTGCTGGAAGAGGGGACGGGATGGAACTCGGGTATCTTCCTCATCATGCTCAACGTGCCGCTCTTTTTCGTGGCGTTCTTCCTGTTGGGGAAGTACGGCGCGGTCATATCCACGCTTTCCATGCTGCTGACTTCCGGACTTCTGATCGTGTTCGGATATATCCCATCGATGGAACAGATCTGTTACCGGCCGGAGAACAATCATATTCTGGCGGCGATCGCGGGCGGCGTCCTGTTGGGCGTCGCGCTCGCGATCACGCTCAAAAGCTGCGGAACGAGCGGCGGCACAACCGTGCTGGCGTCTCTCGTCAATAAAAAATTCCGCAATCTCAGCGTGAGCGGCTTGACCGCCGTGTTCGACGCGTGCGTCGTGGTCGCCTCGTTCTTCGTCTACAATCAGGGAATGGGGTTTACGGCGAAGCTCGAACCCGTTCTGCTCGCGCTCGTCTCGCTCTTCGTGACGAGTAAGGTTTGCGACGTCATCTTGCAGGGATTCAAAGCGGCGTATCGGTTCGAGATCATCACCAACCATCCCGAGGAGATCGCGGCGGAGATCATGGAACGCCTGCATCATGGCGTAACGGAAGTCAACGCCACGGGGATGTATTCGCACGAGGATAAGGCGCTGCTCGTCTGCATTATCCGCAAACGGCAGATCGGCGAATTGCAGCGGATCCTGAAACGCTATCCCGAGACGTTCGCTTCATTCACGTCGGCGTCCGAAGTATACGGGAAGTTCGTGAAATAATATCGCGGAAAACGTGCCGCGCGGCGCTGCGTCGGGAGCTTCGGCGCGGAAAATCGCAGTCGGACAGAAAAGGAGGAAAGGAATATGGCGGATTTCGGCTGGGCGTTTCTCGGCTGCGGAAATATCGCGGAACAGGTTGCGGAGCAGCTTTTCGGGGAGCGGGGAATGCGGATCGTCTCCTGCTGGAACAGAACGCCTGAACGGGCGCGGAAGTTTGCAGGTCGGTTCGGCGGCAGCGCGTGCGCTTCGGCGGAGGAAGCCGTGCTCGCCGACGGGGTAAACGCCGCCTATATCGCCGTCACGGCGGATAAGCATGCGGACTATATCCGTCTGTGTCTTTCCCGCGGCGTTCCCGTCCTGTGCGAGAAGCCGTTTACGGTCAATACGTCCGAGGCGGAGGAGGCGTTCGCGCTCGCAAAAGAGAGGGGGATATATCTTGCCGAAGCCATGTGGACGTGGTATAACGCGCCCGCGCGCACGGTGCGCGATTGGGTACGGTCGGGAAAAATCGGAAAGGTGGTCCGCGTGACGGCAAAATATGCCGAGCGGTATATCGATATTCCGCGCTTTCTTTCGCCCGAACTGTTGGGCGGCGCGCTGGTCGATATCGGGGTGTATCCGCTCCGCTATGCCTATGAACTGTTCGGAATGCCCCGCGGCGTCGTCTGCCGCGGAGAGCTGCGCGGCGGCGTGGACGTCACGGAGGATATTGTTCTCGATTACGGCGATTTTCGGGCGGAGATCTTCGTTTCGATCGAAGACCCGCAGGGAGAGGAGTTCGTCATCGAGGGAACGAAGGGCGCGATCCGCGTTCCGTACTTCCACATGGCGCGCGAAGCGTATCTGACGGGCGGCGAAAACGAGCATTTTGAGGATGATTCTCCGAAATACGGCGTGGAATTCCGCCGCGTTGCGGAGGAGATCGCCGCGGGATGCGCGCAGAGCGCGTTCTGTCCGCCGCAGGCGACGCTCGACACGATGAAACTGCTCGACGAATGCCGCCGTCAGCTCGGGCTGGTCTATCCCTGCGAAAAATGACCGTCGTGAGGGCGGCGGGAATCGTCCTGACGATTGCCGCGAAAACTCTCTTTTACAGCAAAAAACGGAGCGGAAAATCCGCTCCGTTCCATTTTGGTGAGCACGATTTTACCAAAGCCGAACACTCAATCAGTCCCTTTTCTCCGCTTTCGTCAGTGGGTGGCGACGGATAATTGCCATCAATATAATTATAATAGATTTCAATTCGATTGTCAAACGCAATTATCTTCTGTATGAGAGAATAAATCATTTGTCTTGGTGATTTTTTGATTGCTTGCGTTAGGTACTCAATGACCTGTTCGCGGGTAATTTGGTTTTTCGCTTTGCATCCTTCAATCGTTATTTTATCTTCTATTTCCGTAAGCTGTCTTTCGAGTTCTTGCGCTCCTTTTTCGGAAGCTGTTGGCTCTCCCGATATGCGGCTTCAAATTGTTCCTTTTGTTCGACCTCTTTTGGTGTTGGCGGAATAGCTGCCCGTCGTCGTTTTCTTCCCTGCGGGAAGTTTTCCTTTGGGGTAGCGATGTAATGACTCCCGTCAAACGAGATTTTGGCTGCTCTGTACGGCATTGTTTTGTTCCTCCTTCGATTTTTTCGCATAGCATAAACCTTAAACTCGTCTATGCCTAACACACGCCACGGTGCCAAGATTGCTATACAAGATTAGAAGAATAATCGAAAATCCCATATATTTTTTGGCTTGTGTAAATTTTTTTTCTGAAAAGTGTTGACAAAACAAATAATAGGTAGTATAATGAGGACAAGTGGAAACGTTTCCACTTGTTTTTTCGGGATATGTGGAAACGTTTCCACTGAGAGGGGAAATTAATGCAATATTATAAGGAGTATTAGAAGTGATATTTTGCATCGGGGAAATTCTTGCGGATATGATCGGCACAAAGAGGGGGCGCAGTATCCGATTTGAATGTTTTGCCGGCGGTGCCCCGTTTAATGTAGCGTGTGGAATTGCAAAACTCGGCGGAAATGTTGCTTTTGCCGGATGCGTCGGAGATGATGAAATTGGCAGTTTTTTAAAGAATTATGCTGCAGGGGTCGCAAACCTGAAGAGTGTCATCTCGACAGATCCTACGCGCAACACGACGATAGCTTTTGTTACATTAAACGAGGAAGGAGAACGCAGTTTCTCATTCTTTCGGAAAAATACTGCCGATTATGCGCTCAGTCTTTCCATGTTAGAAAAATTGTGGGAGGAAGCCGATATCATTCACTTGGGGTCTTTGATGCTGAGCGAAGAGCAAGGACGTTGTTTTGCAGATGAGGTGTTTCACAAGGCAAAGACATGCGGGAAAAAAATCAGTTTTGATGTAAATTATCGGGAAGATATATTTGACAACGAGGAAACTGCAAAACACATTTATACGGAGTGGCTGTCCCGTGCAGACATCTTGAAACTGAGTGAAGATGAAGCAACGATGTTCTTCGGGGAAAATATTGACGAATCTCTGAAACGTCTTTCTGCTCAAAGAATCGTATTTGTGACTTTGGGGAAAGCAGGAGCGGCGATGTATGCAGATGGAGTAAAAACGAGCCGCCCGACGGCAGATGTAAAGGTCGTTGATACCAACGGAGCGGGCGATGCATTCTATGCGGGTGTTTTGTACCAAATCGAGAAAGGAGAAAAATGTCCTGAAACGATTTTGGATTTTGCAAATGTTTGCGGAGCGTTAACGACATCGAAACATGGGGCAACCGAAGCGCTTCCTTCGATGAACGAAGTCGAAAAACTGTTTCGGTCGTGAATATGCCCGTTGATAAGGAGGAAGTGATGACCGATAGAATCAGAAAAACAATAATCGTTTTGTGCCTTGTTGCATTGATGATTTGTGTATGTGGTTTTGCATTTACGATCAACGCCTACGCCGGCACAAATGACAACCTTACACTCAGTGCCGAGGGCGATAAAATCCAATCGTTTGAAACTGCTTACGGGGAGGACGAGTCCTTCGTCTATACGGTTCGTGCACGTTTTACAAATGGTCAGGCAGCCGGAATAGCGTTCGGCATCCGGGACGGAAATGCCTTCGTTTTGAATATTGACCGCGAAGCAAACAAAACAAAACTGATGCATTTTACAACATCGGAGGATGGGCAGCTTTCTGCAGATGTTTTGCTTGAGGATTACTATATCGGCAACGCGAACAGTAGTACACAGGAGGAATTGTCACGCGTACAGAGCCGCGTTGCGGACAAAGAGGAATTTTATATTAAAATCGCTTTAACGGGCGGGAGCGAACCTTCTGTCAAATGTTACATTGACGATATTCTGCGTTTTGATTACGACCATGCGATCTCATTAAAGGATATTTCGCTCGTAAGCGGAGAGACGGCGTCCTATACGGGAGGAGCGATCGGCGTAAATGTGTATAACGCCGACGTACAGTTTGGTGAGATCTACTATGGCGAGAGCGATTTTACACGATATACCGAACTTTACAGAAATCAATATCATTATTCTCCTTTCAGCGGATGGAACAATGATCCGAACGGTCTTGTTTTTGACGGGGAATACTACCATTTATATTATCAGCATCAACCGTTCCAAAAAACATGGGGGGATATGTATTGGGGCCATGCCCGTTCAAAGGATCTGATCTCTTGGGAAAATCTGCCTCTCGCGCTTCTGCCTACGGACGGTAATTTTATGTGGAGCGGCTCAGCGTTGATCGACAGGGGAAACATCCTTATCTACTATACCGTGGACGGCGGACCGGATCAGGATCAGTGGATGGCTTATAGTCTCGACGGCGGCATTTCCTTTATAAAACATGAGCTTATAATCGACGGCGACTCTGTGAAAGACGGCAAAACGTTCCGCGATCCGAAGGTTTTCGAAGTTGAGGACGGCGTCTGGGGGATCCTTGTCGGCGGAGGACAGTTCCGTTTCTACGTTTCAACGAATCTGACCGATTGGACTTTTGCAGGCGATATGCCGATTTATGCGGAATGTCCCGACATCTACAAGCTTTCTGCGGACACAGAGGATAAATGGAAATGGGTCATCAATGTCGGCGGTATCGGATATATCGTAGGGGATCTTACATACGACGAACAGAGCAAGCAGATATCCTTTATCGATCAGTTCGGGGTAACGCTGACCGATCCGAGCACAACGCCCGGGCAGGTGAGGATTTTTGATCTGGATAACGCGAACGGTTCCTATGCGACGCAGACGTTTTACATCAAGAACGAAAACAGCGCATATAACGGCAAGATCGTGGGATTGAGCTGGTTTGCCGGGCAACCCGGGTATCAGGCTCCGATGGATGAACATGAATGGCTTTCGGGCGAGCAGGCGGTGGGTCCGGATACAGGTGCGGAGGCAAACAATCGTTCCATTTGGAACGGCGGTTTCACATTCCCCGTTGAATATTCCCTGGTCGAGTCCGGAGATGTTTATTTGCTGCAACAGAAACCGATCGGTGTGATCGATTCCGTTTCAGAGAATCTTTTCGAAGTAAAGGAATTGGATGTTTCATCTGCAGACGAAAATATTCTTGCCGATGTCTCCGGCAATACCCTTAGGATCACGGCGAGTATCAGTACAGATGCGGAAAAGTTCGGTTTTCGTGTATTTGTTGGAGAAAATGAGTACACTGAGGTCGGCTTTGACGCACAGAACGGGTATTATCTTGACAGAATGCACACCTCGTCCGGCGGCACGATCATAGCGAATTACAGCGATTATTATTCGACGGGAATCAATGACTACGTGAAGGCGGACGGCACATACGACTTTACCATTCTGCTTGATTGGGGAAGCCTTGAAATGTTTTGCGAGAATGGGACGCAGACGTTCTATGCGAATACTTTCGCGGGATATTATTCGGACGGACTGGAATTTTTTATAGACGGGGATCATCGGGCGACCGTAAGCATTCAAATCGACAAGATCGGTACAACGTTCCGTACGCAATCGGACGAAGCCAAGCTGTCTCTCTCGACCGAAGAAGTACAGCTGGATACGGTTATCATGACGGAAACAGAAATATTTTCATATGTCAGCGGGACCGGTTCTGAGGTCGAATGGCAGGCTGCCGACGACGGCATCGTCTCTCTTGTGCCGTCGGGGAACGGTGTAACGCTCACTGCGGTACAAAGCGGCCAAACGGTTGTGACGGCGATCCTTCGGGATGCGGAAGGAAACATGCTCGACCAAAAACAGGTCGAGATAGAGGTCGCGCAGGGAAACTCGGAGACTTCGAACCTGAGGTTCGTTTCGGACGGAATACGGGCAGGGGAATGGCATTCTTCGGCAGACGGTATCGTCGGATCTCGCTCCGGAGACGGATTTATCTTGGCGGAAGAAGAACTTGAAAATTATACGCTGGAAGCAATCATTAATGTAGCCAATGCGGAGGCGGCAGCCCTTGTATTCCGTTCAGACGCGCAAATGGATTTCTATTATGTTGCGAATTATGACAAAAATCAGGGGATCGTCAAAGTCTGGTCGCCTGAAAAGGAGTTTCTCAACGTATCGGTAGGACCGTTTGACGAGGTCACGCTGCAGATCGTCGCAGAGGGGAATACATTTTCCTATTACTTTAACGGCGGTTTGGTCGGCACATTTACGGATGAAAATGCGCCGCAAGCGGGATATGTCGGTCTGAATGTATTCAACGGAACGGCGGTGTTCAAATCGGTCAAAGGGTCCTCTCTCCGCAACGAGGATATTATATATAGCGGAGCCGATGTGACGTTCTGTCTATCCACCGACAGTTACGTTTCCGGGTTATTCAATTTTACGCTTGCCAATACTCCCGTGGCTCCGGAATTTTATACGCAGAACGGGAACGAACTGCTCGTATCGGCAAGGTATCTGAAGACATTGCAGCCGGGTGAGTATGAGTTCATTGCAATGACGGAAAGCGGGACGGACAGGATATCCGTCACGGTTGAGCATGCGGCATTGATGATAAGCGACGTTGTTTTAAGTGAACTTGCGAACGTACATGTGAACGTCGGCTCGGCGCAGTTGACCGGCGTAGAGCTTAACGGCGTAGTGCTTTCGGATACGTCTTATACGATCAGAAACGGAGTTTTGACGATTTATTCAGCTGTTTTGACAGGCGGACTTAATACCGCTTCCGTGATTTTGGAAGACGGAACGCGCGTTTCCTTCAGCATTATTGCGCCGGAACAGCAGATCACGGACGAACCTGCGTCTTCTTCAGCGGGTTGGGGTGATATTTTGTTTTATGTTGTCGGCAGCATAGAATTGGTTGTGGTTGTCACACTTTTTGTGCTCGTGATCATCAAAAGAAATAAGCTCAAAAGGACGAAAAAGTAATATGTCGAGTATAAAAGACGTTGCAAAACATGCAGGGGTCGGACTTGGAACCGTTTCCCGCGTTCTGAACGGAGAAGAAAAAGTCAGTGAAGAGACGCGGGAGAAAGTTTTAAGGGCGATCCGGGAACTTGATTATAAACGGAACTCGCTTGCCGTGAGTTTTCGCAAAAAGGAAAATAAGATCGTGGCGTTGCTCGTGCCCGTTATCGATCACCCTTTCTTTGCGAAGTTTGCCTATTATGTTGAAGACGAGCTCGATAAGAACGGCTATTCTTTAATTATATCCAGCAGTCAGAGCCGGCAAAGCAAGGAATATGCAATGATTGAAAAGCTGAAGAAGAAGGATGTAGACGGAATCATCTTTGTTACGCACTATGATTACAGAAACGAAGAACTCAGCAAATATCCCGTTGTATCGGTTGACAGGCATTTCGACAATGTGCCTTTCGTTACGAGCAACAACTATGACTCCTCAGTACTCGCATGCGAGTGGTTGGTTTCCGAAGGGTGCAGAAAGATCGCCTATCTGGGCGGGAAAACACTTGTAGAGTCGGAAGTCATGGAGCGGGAACGGGCATATCGCGCGGTGATGCAACGGCACGGACTTGAAGAGATCGTAAAGTGTGAGGTTGTCAAGCACGGAGGCGAACAGCCCATGGTAGAAGAACTCTTCAGCGAACATCAGGATTTGGACGGTATTTTTGTTTCCGGCGATACGATGACGAATCTTATTTTTGAGCATTGCGAAAAATGCGGCATCGATATTCCCGAAAAGCTTAAAGTTGCTTCCTATGACGGCGTGCAGATCAAAACAGGCGATCTGAAAGATAAGATCGCTTATGTAGAACAGCCCATAGAACAGCTCAGCCGAAAAGCGGTGGATATTCTTCTGAAAAAAATCAAAGGGGAAGATGTTCCGTTAAAAACTGTCCTTGACGCTAAATTTGTACGATATGATGCAAAAGGCGAACAAGCCTGAAGGAGGAAATAGAGATGAAAAAAGCAAAAAAAGTATTTCAAGTGACGGCGGCGGCAGCGCTTGCTATGGTAATGAGCGTTTCTTTGTTCGGGTGTTCCGGCGATAACAATGAACCGGCTGTGGATGAGGACGGCAACACGATCGTTCAGGTCATGGTTCATGTGGCGCAGCAGTCTGCCGAAGGTATGGCTTATAACAGGATCACCGACTCTTTCAATGCAAGCGACACGGCAAAGGAAAACAAGATCAGGGTGCGCGTCAAATACAGTCCCCGCTCCAACAGCGCTACGGGGTACGAGACCGAACTCATCGCTATGATGAATCAAGGGACGCTCCCGGATATCATCACGTTCGACGCGCCGAATACATGGAGCTATGCCTCGTCCGGAATATTGGAGGATATTACGGACCTCATATCCCAGGAGACGCAGAACGATTTCTTTGAGATCAGCAAAAATACATACGAAGGGAAACTCTATGGCTTGCCGATTCAGGAATCGAGCGCGGGCATCTACTATAACAAAAAAATCTTCCGCGAGGCCGGATTGTTGAACCGGGTAGAAAATATGACGGCCGACAACGCATGGACGATCGCAGAGTTCGAGTCGATCTGTGCCGAACTGAAAGACGACTGTGAGCTGCCCATCGATCTGCAACTTTATATGGCGAACGATGAGACGGCGACGTATCTTTTGTATCCGTTTATTCTCGCGCAGGGAGGCAGCTTTCTTTCCGAAGACGGCATGACGGCAACAGGATATCTGGACTCTGCGGCAACGATCGCCGCATTTCAGAAAATCAGAAATTGGGCGGACAGCGGGTATACTTCATATGACGCGAGCGATGTCGGATTTTACACAGGTCAGTACGCCATGTATCTTTCGAGCGGCTGGTCGATTCCTGAAATCAGGAATCAGTATACGCAGCAACTCGGAGAGGATTGGGGCATTCTTCCTTATCCGAAGGGTACGAGAGCGGCATCCGCTACAGGAAGCTGGTCGTTTGGTATGACGACGCAGTGCGCAAGCCGCGAAGAGACGGCGATCGTTTTGGAATGGCTTGTTTCCACAGACAGTTCCGTTTCGATCACCGACGCTACGGGAATGATTCCCGCCCGCAAGAGCGCGATAGAGCAAAAAAATTACACGGCCGGATCGCCCGAATACCTTCTTTACGATCAACTGAACAAGACCGGTACCGTCCGCCCGGGAACGATCGCTTATCCTGAATTTTCGAGCGCATTCCGCGGGATAGTCAACGGTCTCCGCAATGATTCAAACGCAAGTTCGATCGTCTCAACGCAGACTACCACATTGCAAAACAATCTCGATCGTTACGAAAGGTAACGGGAAAAGGGGGAGACATGGTACTCATAAGCATGATCATCATCGGTGTGTTCGTTCTCCTGCTCGGCGCATTCATTTTGAAAGATGTGCTCGTCGCAAAACGGGCAAAAGTAAAAACGGTGCATTATACGGTCAGAGGAACGGTCGGAGCCTATTTGATGCTTCTTCCTGCACTCGCCTTGCTGTGTATCTTTGTACTGCTGCCCATCGTATATTCCTTGGGATACGCGTTCACCGATTATTACCTTCTCCGTCCCGACGAGGTACAGTTTATCGGCTTCGGAAATTTCGCAGATATTTTTGAAGATATCGCGGCGCGCGGCAACGTCTATAATGCGATTATGAACACTTTGAAATTCGTCGTATTCGTTGTACCGCTGCAGATCGGAATGGCGTTGGGGCTTGCCCTGCTCGTCAATCAGACGATTCGGGGTATGGGCGTATACAAGGTGCTGTATTTTGCACCGGTCGTTATTTCGCTTACGGTCACTTCCTTCCTCTGGGTGCGTATTCTCGGCGGTGGCGAGACCGGACTTCTGAACTCTTTTCTTGCGCAACTCGGGATCTCTCCTGTCAGTTTCTTGTACGACCCGCAGGGCGCAATGTATTGGATCATTTTCGTATCCGCATGGCAGGGCTGCGGTTATCAGATGCTGATTTTTCTTTCCGGACTGAAAGGGATCGATAAAACTTTGTATGAAGCAGCCGAGCTGGACGGAGCGGGAAAAGGAAAACAATTTTTAGCCGTTACGTTGCCCGGACTTCGATCCGTCTTGACGTTTGTTATAGTAACCGTCTTTATCGGTGCATGTAAGATCATGGTGCAGCCGATGCTCATGACGGGCGATCAATCCTTCACGATCACGCTGAACTACCTGATGTACATTGAAGGATATACTTACAGATGGGTCGGATATTCGTCTGCGATCGCCCTGATGATGACGGTCGTGATCGGTGCGATAACGTGTGTGCAGCGCTACCTGCTAAGAGAGGACGACTGATATGGAAAGCGCACAGAAACTTCATGTTGTCCGCAAAGCGAAAAAAATCACGTCCCGCACGATAACGTATATCGGTGCGACGGTTATTGTCGTTTTGTTTATATTTCCGCTCGTATGGATGCTTGCAACAAGTACGAAAACGGAAATGCAGTATGCAAACGATCTTGGTTCGTTCGCGACGTTCCTTCCGAATTTTTCGGATCTGAGCACATTTTTCGATAATTATGCGAGTGTTCTTACCGAATACGATATTTGGAAATATGCCTTGAACAGCTTCGGGTACGCTGCGGTAGTCGTTGTGTGTAACATCATCGTAAACGCGCTTGCCGGATATGTTATGGCAAAATTTACGTTCCCCGGGAAAGGGTTTGTAAGTTTTCTCATCATGTTCCTTCTTGTCGTACCCGTGGAAACGACGATCATTCCCCTGTATTCTATCGTTCACAACCTCGGTATTTCGGGAACCGTATTGGCAGTCATACTTCCCGCGATCGTCAGTGTGTTCAATATCTTTTTGTTTCAGCAGTTTTTTACAAGTATTCCGAAAGAATACATTGAAGCGGCGCAATTGGACGGTGCGAATCAGCTGAAGATTTTCCGGATCATTATGCTTCCGCTTTCGGCGCCTATCGTTGCAACGGTCGCGACATTCGCTTTTATCGGGGTCTGGAACGATTACATCTGGCCTACCATGGTGTTGCCGAGCCCGCAGCCGGGCGAGTGGCCGCTGTACCCGATACAGGCGGCGCTGACGACCATTCAGAGTATCGAAGGCGTTACTACGGGGGAGGTCATGGCTTCTCTTGTGGTTACAAGTATCCCGATCTTCCTTGTCTATGTATTTGCGCAAAAGTATATCGTAGCGGGAATAGGCGTCGGCGGTCTCAAATTATAAAAGGGGAGAAACGATGTATCAGTTCAAAAGGACAATCGCATTGGCGCTTGCCGCAGTCAGCTCAATCGGGCTGCTCGCGTTCAGCAGCTGTTCTGACGGTGAAGAGAGCAACGGTCTTGTTGCGTACTATGCTTTCGAGGAAGGAAGCGGATCGGAGACCGTCGAATCGGTAAGCGGCAAAAGTCTGACGATTCAGAACGTTTATTCGCAAGCAAATCAGGCAAATCTGATGAAACCTGCAAGCGATCCGCTCTGGCGCACGGGCGTAAAAGGAAACTGCCTGTATATGGACGGCGTTTCCAATTATATTGAGGACGCGGAATTTAAAAATATTTCCACGGACGCGATCACGGTCAGCGCATGGGTCGCTCCGCGCGTCTTTGAAAATAATTTCAATCCGGAGGGAATGACCTGCATCGTCGGAAAAGGCGACGTCGGATTGCAGGAAGGTTGGCTCCTTGGATACGGATACCTCGGTACATGGGGGTTGAAAGTTGCATTAGAAGATCCCGAAACGGGGGATTATTTTACCGCGGCTTTTTATGATCCCGTCAATTATCTTCCGCTCTATTCGTGGAGCCATGTCGCTGCTTCGTACGACGCCGCCTCGGGACATGTCTGTCTCTATCTGAACGGCAAGCTTGTATATGAACAGATTTATAACGAATATGCCGGCTGCGAGATTATTGCTTCCTCCGATCCGCTGCGCGTTGGCAAGTATATCGATCCCGCCACTGTTTACGGGATCGACTGTAACCTTGTTGCGGGGCTTTTGGACGAAGTGCGCGTCTATGATAAACAACTCTCGCACAGCGAAGTTCAAACGCTGTATGCCGACAAGGATACGTCGGGGCATCCGGTCTGCGAATATTCGGACGTCATGCTCGATTCTTCCGTATATGAGGGCGACAGGTACCGCCCGCAATATCATGCGATCCCGCCCGGGATGTGGATGAACGAGCCTCATGCGGCGTTCTATTATAACGGTTATTATCACCTGTTCTATCAGAGCAATCCGAACGGACCCTATTGGGCGCAGATACGCTGGTCTCACTGGGTGAGCACGGACATGGTACATTGGGAATATGTGAAAGAGGCAGTCGTTCCGACGCGCGGGATCTGCCCCGACGGCGTGTGGACGGGCGGCGCGGTCATCGGACCGGACGGTACGCCGTGGCTCGTGATCACAGCCGGAACGACAACGACTTCTCACAGCGGGCAGAACATTGCATTTGCGCATTGCGTCGATCCGACCGACCCCTACCTCACAGAATGGGTCGTGGAAGATACCGTGGCAATTATGCAGGAACCCGGCATGGGCGAACAAAATCAATTCCGCGATCCGTTCATCTGGAAAGACGACGGGGTCTACTATATGATGATCGGCTCCGGCTATGACGGAACGTCGGGCGGCGCGTTAATGTACACTTCGGAAGATATGCGGGATTGGGAGTATCATGGCTATGCATTCCAATCGACGGCAGGAGAAGCGGGAATCCATTGGGAATGTATTCAGCTTCTTCCGATTTCGACGCGCGACGGAAGCATGCAAAAATATGTATTCTTCCTGACGCCGCAGTATGCGGAAGAATCGCGCACGGTCGAGTGCTATTATTGGATCGGAACGTTCGATAAGGCATCTAAGAGGTTTGTCCCCGATGCAGGCTATGAGGCGCCGAGACTGCTCGATTACGGTAACGGTATCTTTACAGGGCAGACCGGATTTTCTTACCTGACGGAAGAGGACGCAACGGCAGGGAAAACATACGAGCAGGGCAGGACGATCCTTTTTGCGATCGCGCAGGGGAAAGAACCGGGGACGACGCACAACTATTATTCGGGTTGGGCGCACAACGCGAGTCTCCCGATGGAGCTTTATCTCTCCGACGACGGTACATCGATCGCCATGGAGCCCATCGAGGAATTACATACGCTCCGTACCCAAACGGTCTACGCTTCGGAAACCGCAATGACGGCGGAAGAGGCAAATGCGGCGATCGGGCAACTCCGCGGCGATTCGTTTGAGATCAGAATGAAACTTTCGCTCAGCGAGACTGCGGAAACTTACAGCGCCGGTCTTTATGTGCGTTTTAATCCTTATACTAATTCGCTCAATCAAACGGAGCGCACGGGGGTCGTGTTCGGGAGCAACGGCGTATATATTGACAGATCGCAGACATCTCTGTATGTGATGGGGCTCGGCAATTCCCATGTATGGGATAATACCGCCGGGGAGTTTGATGTCGTCGTCTATATGGATCGATCCATGCTCGAAGTATATGTGAACGGTACGGTAAGCTTTACGTCGAGAATGTATCCGAAATACGAGGATTCCGATTACCTCCGTTTCTTTGCGGAGGGATGCACGCTTACGGTATCCGATCTTACGATTTACACGCTCGGATCGGCTTATTCGGATACGGTCACGCCTGCTTATTACGGGAATACGGGCAGCATTCAGAACGCATAGGGGGAGGCACACAGAAATGAAAAAAATTATTGCGGTTCTTCTGAGCGTTTTATGTGCTTTTGCGATGACGGCTTGCAACGATACGCCCGCCGTCGATGAAAGCCGTTATTCCATCGTAAACGGCGGATTCGAAACGGGCGATCTTACCGGCTGGACGGTCGAGAGCGGCAAGGCTTTCAGTGATGACAACGTGACGACCAAAAATACCTTTACGTTTGAAGAGGACGAAAACCATAACGAGATCTCGATCGAGCAGACGGGGAATTGGCATTTGTACGGGAAGGGGTTTGACGACAGGATCCCCAATTCATTTACGGGCGTTTTGCGTTCATCCGATTTTATCCTTGGCGGCACGGGCACGATTTCGATGAAGCTTGCCGGCGGCGCAACGCGGCTGGAAGGTGAAAACGGTGCGGAAAAGCCCGTTGCGGAGCGCTGTTACGTCGGGGTATATCTTGCGGAAGGCGACAGGATGATCGCCAAACAGGAAAATACCTATTTTCTCAAGCACACGACGTCATACGTCAATCCTTCGCAATATGCGTCTCACGTCTATAATACGGACAATTATTATACATATTATCTTGATCTGAGCGACTACCTCGGGCAAGAAATGTATCTTCGTATTGTCGATAACGATACGTCGTACTATTACGGATACATTTCTGTAGACGATATCCGGACGTACAGTGAGGAAGCCGAACAGGACGCGGGCGCTGTGTTTGATAAAGTCCGCACATATGAAACGGAGGCCGAGGGCACCGAAAATCAAATCGCGAACGGGGATTTTGAAACGGGGTCTCTTGCCGGTTGGACGGTGACGGAAGGGCTCGCTTTTTCCAATGCGGGCGTGAATACTTCGGATATCTGGTGGAACGAGGGGATCACGTACAACCGCGACGGCGATTACCATTACGGATTTTATTTCCCCGAGGCGACAGGGCGTATGCGGTCCTCTGAATTCACGCTCAGCGGCAGCGGATACGTTTCATTCAAACTCGGCGGTTGCATGAATCAGTCGCTCACGTATCTTCGCTTCATGGCGGTGAACGACGATGGCACGGCGAAAGAGATTGCACGGTTCAGCAATGAAAAATACAAAAATTTCCAATTCCCGTATGTGGAAAACGGCATGAAGCTTCTCAATCTCGTGCAGTATTACGTCGATCTCTCAGTTTTTCTCGGCGAGCGGATGTACATCGAGGCGGTCGATGAGAATGCGACTTCCGACGATCTCGGATGTATGACGCTCGACAGCGTAGTCACCTATTGGGAGACGCGTCCGACGTTCATGTACGATTCGGAAGCGTTTGAGCTGAAAATCGATGTTGAGATCGAACCCGACAGCGAATATCAGCTGAAAAACGGTACGTTTGAACTCGGCGATCTGACGGGCTGGACAATGGACGGCGATATTGGCGAGGTCTCTGACGCTTCCGGTTGGTGGGAGGAGAACTTCCCTTATAACAAAAACGGGAAATATCTCTTCACAGGTATCGATAAAGAAGCAGGAACGGGTACATTAACGAGCGATGCGTTTACGCTCGGCGGCAGCGGCTGGATCTCGTTCAGTCTGGGCGGCGGAGGAAATCCCGCACTGTGCTACGTTTCCGTCATCGATGCGGCGACGGATGAGGAACTTGTACGCTTCGGCAATCTTCTGTTCAGAGACAACGGTACGGGTTCGCTCAATATCGACAGCTTCCTCGCCAATATGGTAAGCTATAAGGTCGATCTGACAGAACTCGGTATTCAAACCGGCACGCGTATCAGGATACGTATTACGGATAACGCTACGAGTCATTGGGGGCTGATCACGGCAGACAGCTTCATCACTTACTACGAAAGTGAAGAGGATGTGCCGCAGAGCGCACATCTTGCCGAAAATATTTTGCCTTATCAGATTCTGAACGGTAACTTTGAAACGGGCGATTTGACGGGCTGGACGGTTGCGAGCGGAGATGTCGCGATAAACGGAGCGGTCATTTCCGCACAGACGTTCTGGGGCCAGGGGCTTCCCTATAACAATGGCGGATTATTCCATTTTGACGGGTGGAGCGCCAACAACGTGGAGTCGGCTTCGTATGCGCTGCGTTCCGAAACTTTTACGCTTGGCGGCAGCGGGCGTATCTCTTTCAAGCTTGGCGGGCGTTCGGCGGTACTGCGCGTATATACGAAGACGGGTACATTGATTGCGGAATACGGCAATACGATGTTTGCAGATGTGAGCTTCCCGCATGTTGACGAAGGGTGTCGTCTCGCAACGATGACGACATATGTCGCCGACCTCCGCGGGCATCTCGGGGAAACGCTCTATATCGAGATCTGCGACGTCGCATTGGAAGAAGGCGTAAATTGGGGCGTGGCTTTCTTCGATGACATCGTCACATATTATGAGGACGCCCCGAATGTGGCGGAAATGTATGATACGGTGGAATTAAACGCAACGACGTCATCGACGGGCAGCGCACAACAATACCGTATTCCTTGGCAGAATGCTGTCGACCGCATTGCGGGAGATATTTGATAAGGAGGAATATTATGAGAAAGAGGTTGAGTGTTTGCTTGTCTTTTATCGCCGCAATGTTGTTGTGCATTGCTATGAGCTTATGTATTGCGGCATGCGCCGAGGACCCGAAAAATCCGCCGGTCAAAGTTTCCGATGGGACGACCGTAGAGCTCTCGGTCGGCGAGACGGAAATGTTTGCCGTTGCAGATTTTATCGCGGCGAACGGCAGTCCGGTAACTGCGGAATCATCGGACGATGCCGTAGCAACGGCTGCCGTGGCGGAGGATGCGCTCACCATAACGGCGGAGGCAGAAGGCGAAGCGACGGTTACACTCTCTTGTGCAGATATTTCCGTAACATTTCAAGTAACGGTATATCGTACATACACGGTGAGCGTTGACGGCGTGGATACGCAAGTCCGGAGCGGGGCGGAGTTCACGCTGCCGCAGGCGAGCGTTCCGGAAGATCAAAATTTTGAATTCGTGGCATGGTTGGTCGGCGGTGAACGCAAACAGCCCGGAGATAAGATCGCAGTCAATTCCGATCTCGTGATCACATCCGTTACACAGCGCAAAGCGCCCGTAAGAGTGAAGGACGGCGAGGAGATCGCTGCTATCGTGGGGGAACCTTATACGATCGATGTTGCCGATTATATCACGACCTACGGCAATGAAGTAAAGGCAGAAAGCAACGATACGCAGAAGGTGACGGCAACGGTCGCGAACGGAACGCTTACGCTCACGCCTCAATGGGCGGGCAGCGCAACGGTCACGCTTTCCTGCGGCAGCGTGCGCGTTGAGTTTGCCGTCACCATCAAGGCTGCGGAAGTTGCCGCGCCTGTGTTTAAAAACGGCACGATCTTCATTGATCTGTTTGAGTGGCAGAGCGGCTCGTATAAATTCTCGCCCACGTCGCCCGACAGCGTTGACTACGATTATCAATATTCGGTCACGCCTGATGCGAGGGTAAGCATCGACGGGGATACGCTTACCTTCACGGCGGAGGAGACGGTCGAAAACCTCGTGCTTACGATCAACGTCATTGCGACGGCATCCGTGACGGGGGAGACGGTCGAAAAGACGGCTTCCTTTACGGTTACGGTCAACGTCACAGACAGCACGCCGAGGGTCATTGAAGCGGCGATAACCGTACCCGAAACGGTCGACCTCTACGAGGGCGCCTATACGATCGACCTTTCCGCGAATATCCAAAATGCGGATAACGTCAAGGCATATACGGTGAACGGCAGTCCTGTTGATGGAACGAGCTATGCTGTTACAGGCTCCTTTACCGACGAGGCACAGGATGTCACGCTTACAATCGTTGCAAAGTGGGGCGGCGACGGGAGTATCTCATATGTATATAACATTTCCGTCATGGATTCCACCGCATACCGTATGCCCAACGGCGGATTTGATGATGATCTGAATGGCTGGACGGTAAAAGCAACGTTGAACGGAGCAAAAAATGACGATGCGCTCGGTGGGATTTCCACGAAAGAAACATACTGGGTACAAAATATCCCGTTCAACAACGACGGGAAGTTTTTCAGCGGACTTGCTGTGAATGCTGTAGAAGAGGCGGTCGGTACGCTTACAAGCCCTGTGTTTACAGTGGGCGGGAGCGGCTGGATCACCTATAAATTGGGAGGGGCGAGAGACATCGAACGGGTGTATATGCAGATCGTCTCTTCTGACGGCAGCAAGACGGTCACGCTCCCCAATTTCGACTGGTCGGATGCAGCAGATTCTGTGACGGTGCGCGGCTGCACGCTCGTATCTTACAAAGCGAATCTCATCGAATACGGGTTTGCGCTTGGCGAAAAGGTGTACATCAGGATCACCGATAAAGGTACGCGTGACTACGGGCTGTTCTTCCTTGATAGCGTGGTAACCTACTATCCCGTCGGCAGCGAGCCCGATGATACTTTCCGCCTTGTTTCCAAATACCGTATTCTGAACGGCGGATTTGAAACCGGAAATCTCACGGGATGGACGCTCTCCCGTGCGGAAGGCAGCAAAGGGGATATCGGTACCGTGACTTCACAGGATACGTATTGGCAAAACACAGACTTCCCGACGGCGCCTTACGGAAAAGACGGAACGTACCTGTTCTCGTTCTGGACTTGGGAAGGGGATGATCAGACCGGGTATCAAAACAATCGGGAAGGCTTTACAGGAACGTTGACAAGCAGTAGATTCACCCTCAAAGAAGGAGCTACGGTTAGCTTCCTTTTGGGTGGCGGTTGCGGAAACCCGGATGTCTATCTTGAATTTGTCAATGCAAACACAGGTGAAGTGATCGCAAAGTTTATGAACATTTCGTTTGCAGACGCGCAGCTTGCAGACGCGCAGCTTGTCGGCTATTATTATCAGTTTACTGAGCTGTCAAAAGACACCGAATGTTATATCCGTGTAACAGACAATGCAACGTCAAGCTGGGGTTGCTTTACACTCGACGGCATCGAGGTGAACTGTGCGACGCCGGATACCGAAGTGTTTCATGAAGCAGTAAATCAACTTTCTGTAACAGAGGAATAACGAAAAAGGGAGGCGCCGCCCGCATGGCGGGCGGCGCAATGGCTGAGAATATGTGCAATCAAAAATTACTTCCCGTATTTCATATTACAGGCGGAGAAGGGTGGATCAACGACCCGAACGGTCTCGTCGAATTTCATGGCGAGTATCATGTGTTTTTTCAGTACTATCCGCATGATTGCAAATGGGGACCGATGCATTGGGGACATGTAAAGAGCCGCGATCTTACGCATTGGGAAAGGCTTCCGATCGCGCTTTATCCGGATGAGAACGAGGACGGGTGTTTTTCGGGAAGTGCGGTCGTCTGGGAAGGAAAACTTTGGCTTCTGTATACGGGTTTCAAGCAAAATGAGGGCGGAGAAACGGTGCGACAGCTCCAATGCCTTGCTTCGAGTGATGACGGGATCCATTTTGTAAAACACGGAGTCGTGATCGGAGAAAAGGAGCTTCCCGCCGATTACTGCCCTTGGGATTTCAGAGATCCGAAGGTTTTTCGCCGCGGAGGGATGTTTTATTGTATCGTGGCGGCAAAAAAAAGGGGAGCGGGCGGCAGGATCCTGCTCTTTGAGTCGGAAGATCTGTTCCGTTGGAAATTTGTCGTTGATCTTTTCGAGAGGGACGGCAAAGGATTTATGATTGAATGTCCCGATATTCGGGACGATATGGGCTTGCTCCTGTATTCCGAACAATTCTATCCCGCGGATGGGAATAAATTTCTCAATGTTCACAGTTCGCTCTATTGTTTCGGCGAGCTTACTCTGCCGCGGGGATACCGCGCGGAAGGCGAGGGCGAGATTGTAGACTACGGGTTCGATTTTTATGCCCCGCAGACTTTTCCGAATACGCCCGTTATGATCGGATGGCTGAATATGTGGGATCGCACGAATCCGTTTGAGAAATATGGATTTGCGGGTCAGCTTACCGTTCCGCGCCGACTTATTCGGAAGGGAAACAGACTCCTGCAACAGCCTGTTTACGATGGCGTGCCTGTACGCACGGAAAAAGATTTTTCCATTCTTTCAGATCATCTGCTTGTCGGTGCCGTCAAAGTGCAGGCAAAGGGACTGTCGGAATTTTCCGTATGTCTTCGTAAATCGGACGAATATGTTACATTGTTTGAACGCAGAGGCGACGTGTGGATCTTTGACCGGTCAAAGTCCGGCATGCCGATTTCGGGGGCAGAGAAAGATGCTGATTCCCTTGCGGGGATTCGACGGATGCCATACGAAGATATCGAGCAAACAGAGATAGAGATCGTGAGCGATCTGTTCTCTCTTGAAATCTTCGTCAACGGGATATCGCTGTCTTCTGTGATTTGTCCGCCGACGGATGCTGACAGGCTTGATCTGCGTATCTCTGCCGGGTCGTGTATATATACGAGATATCAAATGAAATAGTTTATCCAAAGTCTGTATTTCTTTTTCTCCCCTCATACAGACAAAGCGAGGAGCCGAAGCAACAATGTTCCGGCTCCTCGTTTTGTTTTTAATATTAAATATGGCAAGAGCAAATTACAGAAAGGACTGATAAACGGGTGCTTAAAACTGCCCATAAAATGTTTTGCAACGGCAATTCATCGGTAATGCCTTAAAACTTACGATTGAAAGTTAGTGAAATGAATTTGTGTCCATAAAAACATTTCTCGGAGTAATATTCGGCAAGCCCGATATAGACATTCTCCAAAAGAATACCGTCGAGGTTCTTTGTATAACATAAGGATTATCGCTGCAAGCAATATCATTATAGAAAGCGGAACAGTCATTTTCAGCTCATTAAAACAGTTCACGGTGTCTATATTTATGTGTACAAATATGTCCAAATTATTTTGAACTATCTTCCGAAAGAGGGAACGACCGAAGCGTAAAACCATATAATTCTTCCATATCGTTTCGACAAAAATGAAGATAGAAGCCGGATTTATGAAAATTAATCGGTTGGGGGGGCGAAAATATCGATAAAAAATGGGATGCCTGTATGTGTATAAATATGCACCAGCTAAAAACTATGGGTATTTACAAACCAAAAACCGAGTGCTAAAATTGATTTGTCGGTAAGGGTTTTGGGAACAGAAACTTATAAAAAATTTTATGAAAAGGAGACAAAATGAAACAGCGTATAAGCGGGAAAATGATTTATGCAATCAGATATGCGATTTCCATGATTTTTATGGCGATTGTGTGTTTGGCAGTTGGATTCGGGTTAGTCGGTTGCGGTCCTACTGAAACTGACCCCGTGCCCAAACTGTTGGAAGGCGATTCGGTGACGATCGAAGAGAAGTGGGATAGCCGTCTTATATCCGAAACGGCGGCTGACACTTTTTGGATCAAGACGAACGTGCGCAGCGATACCGCGGGCGCTGCAGACAAGGCGGGAGCCATATTTATCGATTATGGAAGCACGGCGGTTTATCTGACCGTAGCGGGCGGTGACGACGCCTCGGATGCGCGTGTGTTTTTCATGGCGCGTCAAGATGGAGAAATCATTTCCATGCGGGCATACGATACCGCGGCGACGGGCTTTGAAGGAGTCAATCACAAAATCGATTTGGAAACCATATGGACGGGCAGCGCTTTCTATGTGGGCGTGAACGATGTTTGGACGAAAATCGACGCGCATACGTCTGCGGCGGTCAGCGAAGGTACGTTTGATTTCTTTGCTACGGGTGCGCACAGATTTGGCGTGGCGTCGACGAAAGCAACCGCTTATCATGAAACAATTGCCAGCTCGACCGATATTGCAACGCGGCTCGGAGAAATTGAATTTTCGCTCGAGCTCGATGTGCAGGATGGAGGTGTTGCACAACTTTCCGCAACGACGGTGTTGCTCGGCAACAGCGTATGCCTTACGGTGACGACCGATACGGAAAACGTAGTGCGCAATACGCCCGTAGTCGTTTTTAACGAAGCTACGTTGAAGGGCGTTGAAAACGGCGGCATATTTACGTATGAGTTTATGCCGAAGGCGTCGGGAACCATTTCGGTACAATTCCAGAAGGCGTATAAAGTCACGGGTACGTTCGGCTATGCGGAAGGATTGTACGCGGAAGGAGATGAGGTGACGCTTTCGGGCGTAGCGGGGACCATAACCGGCAATAGCTACGCAGTATGGCTTCCCGAAGGCGAACAAACGATCACGCTTGTGAGCGATCGGTTTGCAGATGTAACGACAAAGGTTACGGTGAGCGCGGAAGGCGAAAACACGGCAGAGAAAGTAACCTTTACCGAATTGAAGTTTGTCGGGAACGATACGACAAGCGACGGCGGGTTCGTGATATCGAAGGACAAAGAGTATAAGCCGTTTGCGGGGATTACTACTAAAAACTTTAAGATTACGGGCAAGCTGTATTCTTATGGAAGTTGGCATACGACGGGGTTGGCATTTAAGAATGGCGAAGATATTGTTCGTATCATGCCTGTGCCGATCGGTGATAAATTAAACGTGCTGTTCCTGCAAGACGGTGTGTGGGAGAATGATCAATACCCGTGGACGGATGGATATTATCCCACGGATATGACTTGCGTGAAAGAGGACGGGAAAGATTATTACGTATTTACCGTTACATTGGTTGCAAAAGACGGTGAATATTACGTGTCGGTGGAGAACGGCGGCAATACGTCGTATATCCGTTTGACGAAAGACACAGTTTTATACGGCGAGGACGGCACAGCGAAAGAAGCGAATTTGCGCGAATGGCTGTGGGATAAGGATTCCGAGAAGACGGTTGGTATTACGGCATGGGAAGGGCTGACAGATGGACAGCAATTTAAGATAAGTGATATTGCGTATAATCTGAGCGAAAGCGAAATTACAAATGCGATTGAAAAAATGTATACGACGGTTACGTTGCCTACGGAAACGACAGGAGCAACCGTTACTTTTGCGGATGGAACAAAGCAAGCCCGCGTTTTGAAAGATGGCTCTGTGACGGTGCGTGTAACGCCGGATACGAGCAATCCGACGCGACGCTACACAGTAGAAAGCGTGAAGTATGGTGGCAAAACATTTACGGGAACGCCGGACGGCGACGATTTGGTTTATAGCATCCCCGTTGCGCCGGAGGGCGGAGAAATTCAAGTATCGTTAGTCGTGGCGTATAAAGTCACGGGTATGTTCGGCTATGCGGAAGGATTGTACGCGGAAGGAGATGAGGTGACGCTTTCGGGCATAGCAGGGACCATAACCGGCAATAGCTACGAAGCATGGCTTCCCGTAGGCGAACAAACGATCACGCTTGTCAGCGATCGGTTTGCAGATGTAACGACAAAGGTTACGGTGAGCGCGGAAGGCGAAAACACGGCAGAGAAAGTAACCTTTACCGAATTGAAGTTTGCGGACGGAACGGTCACAAGCAACGGTAAAGTAACGGAAACGGATCGTTCCTTTCATCCGTTTGCGGGCGTAAGCGCGAAGGACTTTCAGATTAGCGTTACGGTGGCAGGCGGGAAGAATCGTGGTATTGTTATAAAAGACGCAAGCGATGCTGAACCGTTGTACGTATACGTGAAAAACAGCGAAGGGAAAGCGCGTCTCGGATTTGCGGTCAACCGTGAACCTTGGGAAATAGCATATACGTTGGGCGTTAATTACCAAGACGAAAATACCGTAACGATGATTCGTAAAGAAGGCGTGTATTATGTATCGGTAAACAACAGCTCTTGGTTGAAGATTACGGCAGATACGGCTGTTGCCGAGGGCGACAAGGGTTGGTTCTTTGGCGCAACCGGTTGGATTTTTTCTGATACTGAAAAAACGTTCGGCGTAGGTTGTTGGAATGAAAGCCATGCGGGCGATATCAAAAATATTTCGTATTCGCTCAATCCTACCATTCCGACTGAAAATATAATTACGGCGGCATTCTCCGACGGATCGTGCGTAGTAGACGGGAATTATAATTTAGATAATAGCTATAAGCAATTTGTCGGTGTTAACGCAACGCAATTCGTCGTTTCCGTTACCTCCAAGAGTTATACACAAGATAATTTCGGAACTTTGAGTGCGGGAATAGGGATACAAAAATCCGGAACTCGGGATACGGTGCAGATCGTATTGCAGAAGAATGATAACGGTAAGGTGAACGTCGTAATGTACGACTGTATCTCTTATAACACCTATACGTTTATCACGGATGCAGATTGGAAAAAGGACGAAGAAGGCGGTAACCGCATAACCCTGATTCAAAAGGAAGGAACTTTGTATATCCGTGCCAACGAAGGCAGTTATTTCAAGATTACGGAGTTTGCCGATGATTGCAGCGGATTACGATGGATACTTTCGCTCGGAACGGACTGCGGATTCGGGATAGTTCCTTTGGACGGCGCACAATTCGGAGGAGCGGGTAGCGTTGCGGTAAGCGGTATCGAATATTCGGTAGATGCAGATACAGTTACAAAAGCAGTGACTGATGCAGAGGAGAACCTCTATTCGGGAGCGTAATTTGGATAAGTTGCAAAAAGAAGATTTTTTTACACGCTGCGTAAACGAATATTCCCGTCCGATCATTTTGGAGGTGAGCAGGGAAACCTGCTCACCGACCAAGGTCGAAGAATTTTCCGCAGATAAAAAGAGAATGTATCTGCCGCTACACTACATTTGCACGGGGAAAGGTAAAGTTACCTATCGCGGTCAGACGTGCGAGGTATCTGCAGGAGATTTCTTTCTGGTACCGCCGGCCGAATATATTCGCTACGAAGCGGATGCTCAAGATCCGTTTAGCTATTATTGGGTGGTGATTGCCGGCGTGGCAGCGCACCAAATGTTGAATGAAATCGGGCTGAACAAGGATAACGTAATTATCAAATGCGGAAAAACGGACGATAAAATCATGCGGGCGTTTAGCAATCTTTTGGAATATTCATTGGAGTATCCGAAGGATGAATACGGCACGTTGGGTTATTTCTATTTGTTGTACAGCGCTATGAAAACGTGGATTTGCCATTCGACCGAGCGGCTGAGTGCATCCAGATTGCATATTTTGGAAATTATCAGGTTCGTCGGGCGCACATATATGAATCCGAAAATCACGGTGGACGATTTGTGCAAAAACTTAAATTTGAGCGCAAGTTATGTCAACCGTATCATGAAAAAAGAATTCGGAATGTCGCCTAAGCAATATGTTACGTTTATCAGGATCAAGAATGCCTGCGAATTGATTGCTCAAACCGATTATCCGTTTATCGAAATCGCAAGGCTTACGGGCTACACGGAATCGAGGTATTTTTCCCGCGAGTTTAAAAAACTGACTGAATTAACGCCGAGCGAATACCGCTTGCAGTACAAACGCTTGCCTGACGCCGAAATGTATTTACGGGAAAAAAGAATGAACAGGTATCTTTATATGAAATCGGAGGGAAAGTGAGATGGAACAACTGGAACGAACGGAGTGCCTGCCTGTATCGGAGCAGATAAAATCCGTTAAAAACGGTAAGCAGAAAAACGATAAACTTCGTAAAAAACTGAAAAAGAAATGGCAATTTTATGTCATGATGATCCCTATCATCGCCTTTTTATTGGTGTTTTCCTATTATCCCATGTACGGTATCGTTTTGGCGTTCAAGGACTATATGCCGAGCAAGGGAATCTGGGGGAGCGAGTGGATCGGATTTGACCATTTTAAGGCGCTGTTTGCCCTGCCGGATTTCCCTCGGGCATTCCGCAATACGCTCATCATCAGCTTTTTGAGTTTGGTTTTTTGTTTCCCGGCGCCCATTCTGCTTGCGTTGCTGTTAAACGAAATCAAAGTAAAGTGGTTCAAAAAATTCACGCAGACGGCTATTTACTTACCCAACTTCATTTCATGGGTGATTATTGCGGGAATCGTCAATTCGCTTTTGAGTTATTCTTCCGGAGCGGTGAACAATATTCTGGAATCGTTGGGACTGTCGCGTGTGGAATTCTTGACTGAACCGAAATATTTTTATCCCATTTTGATTCTGTCGCAAATATGGCGCGATGCGGGTTGGGGAACGATCATTTATATTGCCGCCATTTCGAGCATCGATCCTTCTCTATACGAAGCCGCGCAGATAGATGGTTGTAAACGGTTGAAAGCGACTTGGTACATTACGTTGCCGAGCATTATGCCGATTATCATTATCATGTTTGTGCAGGCGGTGGGAAATGTGCTGAATTCCAATTTCGACGCAATCTTCAATTTATATAATCCTACGACATACGAAGTTGCGGACGTAATCGATACACTCGTATATCGCACAGGTATCGACAAAGGCGAATTCGAGCGAGCTACGGCGATCGGACTGTTTAAAACTGTAATCAACTTTATTTTGTTGATGAGTGCAAATAAAATCGTGAAAAAGATCAACGGATACGGAATTTACGAGGTGGCAGAATGATGGAAAATATCAATGTGGGTACGAATGGGACACCGCCCGTCCGTAAAAAGAAGAAAAAGCGCGTTTCGGTATGGACTGTGCTTATCTATGCTTTTATCGTTCTGTTCACTCTTGCATGTCTTTTCCCGATCGTGTATGAAGTTTTGCTGTCGTTTGCAAGTAAAGAGGATTATTTACAGTCAGACTTCCTCATTTTTCCGGTACATTTCAATTTTGAAAATTATAAAATAATTCTTCTACAGGATAGAATTCCCATAGCGTTTCTAATTTCTGTTTTCCTGACGGCGGTAAACCTTGTGTACAGTATGGCAATCGACATTCTTGCCGCCTATGTGCTTGCCCAGCGCGACCTTCCGGGGAGAAAAATATTCTTTACGTTCCTTTTGATTCCGATGTTTTTCAGCGGCGGATTGGTTCCGTTCTATTTAACGCTGCGCTCGTTGAATTTTACGAATAATTTGCTCGGACTTATTTTGCCGTTCGGCGTGGGCGGGTTCAACGTCATTTTATTGCGTAACTTCTTTGCACAAGTGCCCAACGATATTATCGAATCAGCAAAGTTGGAAGGGGTGAGTGATTTTCGCGTTCTATGGCAGTTTATATTACCGCTCAGCAAAGCCGGTATTGCAACGATTTCGCTGTTCATATTGGTTGGAAAATGGAACGATTGGTATTGGCCGATGATTCTGTTGACGGAGGACAGTCTCTTTCCGTTGGCGCTGGAGCTTCGGAACGTGCTGAACAGCACGCGCGCCGATCTGATTCCGGACGGAAGCGTGGATATGAACGTTATTTTTGCGGAGGGCCGGAATGCGGCGATGATCATTGTGGCGCTGTTGCCGATTATGGCAATCTATCCTTTCTTGCAAAAAAATTTTGTAAAAGGCATCATGATTGGTGCAATCAAATCTTGATTTTGTTAAAAATAAGGTAACGGAACTTGGAAAGTGCTATTCCCAATGCCGCACTTTCTCGGTCAAATATATTGTATCAGGAGGTTGTTATGAAACTATTAAAAAGATGCGCTCTTGTTGCACTCGGAGCAACGATGGCACTGACGATGGCGGGGTGCGGCGGAAATTCGGATGACGCTGTAATTACCATGTTCTATAATGACTTGGCGGCCATTAACACGGCAATGAAAAAGAATTCGCCCTCGTATCAAAAGTACATGAAAGAGTGCGGCATTGAATTCCGCTGCCTTACTACGGGCGGCGGCGACAGCGAAACGCAGCTGCAAAAAATGTTCAATGTGGGGGAATTGCCGGATATTTTTGTCCATCGCACGGCCGAGAATCCCAAGCTTTACCAAAAGATGATTGAAGACAATGCAATCGTCGCTATTTCCGATTACGTTTCGGAAACGAAATATCCGAATATCTATCGGCAGATCCATAAACATGATTATCTGACGAGCAATATTGACTTTACGAACGGGAAACATTATGCAATTCCTACCGAGTTTCAACAAGAGCATACATTTTATGTCCGCCTCGATTGGATCGACAATCTCAACAAGCCCGAAAAATTGAAAAAGATTTTGGTCGACGAGGGCTATGCTGCAAGCGAGGGCGAAGTAACTTCCGATATGATGGAAGAGCACAAGTTTACGACACCCGACACATTGATTGAATTTTATCGGTTGGCTCGCGCCTTTACTTTATATGATCCCGACGAAAACGGGCAAAACGATACCTACGGTTATACGTCTGAAGGTGAAACCAATTTGTATTCGGACGGTTGGATGTACGTTACAGGCGGCGGCTATAACGTTATGCAGGATTCTGATGGAGACGGTATTTACACTTACAGCGGCATCAGTGACGGAAACAAATATGTCGTAGGATTTATCAACCGTCTGCTTGCCGAAGGCTACATGGATCCGAGTTGGGTAACGGATGCGGTCGAAGGGAAAAACGCTAAATTTACAAACGGGAAAGTCGGCATGATGGAAAGCCAGATACAAATTGAACGCTTTGCCCGTGATATGAGTATTATTTACCAATGCTCCGCAGACGAAGCGCTTGCAAAAATCGGCACGATTGCGCCGCCCATGGGAGAGGACGGCTCATTCGGTATACAGGGACATCCCGGTTTTTGGACTTCCGTTTCTTTCAGCGCGAGCATGAGCGAGGAAAAACTTGAGCGCGCGCTTACCCTGATGGACTATTTGCTCAGCGACGAGGCAAAGGAAATGACGATGATGGGCGTTGAGGGCGCGCATTGGGAAAAGACGGCGGACGGGAAATACCGTTCGCTCTGCGGACAGGACGAAGAAGGTTTTAATAAAACCGTATATCATGTGGATAGTTTTTCGGGTATGCGCGTGTTCAATTCGATCACAAATTATTACTACAATCCGTTTTTGACTTACGCGGAAAGAATGCGCGAGGCGCTCGATTTGGCACAGACCTATAACCGCTATGCCGATTATTATATGCTTACAACGCCTGCGCTTACCGAGTATTGGTCGGGCATGAGCGATAAGATGTTTTCCGAGTTTACCCTCATGGTGCGCGACAACAACAACGTGAACCAGGCAGTATATTCGGGGCAGAAAGTAAAAGATATTACTTGGGATAATCTGGTCGTTTATAACGATAATTTCAACACTGTTTGGGATAGCTACGTGAGCAACATGAACAGCAGTTATCACGGAAAAGAGATTCAGGACGAATATAACGCCGCCGTAAAAGATCACGGCGTGAAGGTCGTTGCTCCCGAAGTGAATATGCCGAGATACGAAGTAGTGAAATAAGGAGAGAAAAATGCGTAAAATTTTTCTGTGCGCCGCATTAATCTTATTGTTTAGCGCGGCTGCTGTCATTTCGCCGGCAAACAATTACGCATCGGCAGCATCGGCGGCGGAAGAAATGAATACGGAAGCGTCGGGAAATTATGCCTATTTGTACGGCAATCCGCGCGGCAAATATTATAAAATGAAGCCGACGAGTGAGGAAAAAACAGCGTGGAATTATTCCGCCGAGGATGAGTGGGCGGTTGCTTATGTGGGAAACGGGTATACCAATTTGCATCCGGGGAATCGCGGCGATGTCATGCAGGGTTGGCAATCCCCCGGCAACGGCGAGGCAACGGTTACGGGAGAAGTGGAGTTTAATAATCCGAATCTGATCGGCACGGATCCGGCAATCAATGGCATACGCTTTTCTTTGCTGTTAAGAAAGAAAACAGCAGACGGATATGCAACGGCGCAACCGCTTGCGGATATCGATAACGTACTGATCGATACGGTCGAAAAGGTTGTTTTTAACGTAAACGTTCCGAATATCGGCAGCGGCGACGTCATTCTCGCGGCGGTGAATAACAACGGGAATAATAATTCCGACGGGAACTCCGTTTCATTTTCCGTATTGTATACGGGTACGATAGAGGAGGATGCGCCTGATGATTTCGGGTGCGGAGAATTGCCGATTCCCGCGTTCTCGTATACGCAAGGCGAAAATGGGTGGTATTACGCTTACGGTTTGCCGCAAAAATACATTCTGATGGATATCGGTCTCAATTATGCCGGGTATGTGTGGACGGGGCCGAAGCCTTACCAGTTCGTCAGTTCGGGGACTGTGCATCCAAACGGAAAGTGGAGTACGCTTAAAATCTGGATCGCGAGTTTCGACGGGGAAATCGAAATCGACGGTATGTTTGTGCGCAATGCCAACGAGGGCGACGGAACAAACGTTGATGTTTACCATAACGGGGAACGCATTTGGTGGGAGCAGTGCGATTATATCGGAAGCAAGACGTATAACATGGAGCCGATCCGGCGTACGGTAAAGAAAGGCGATGCTATCGTGTTCTCGTTCAGCGCGGGCGCGCGTTTAGATAACCGTGCCGACGGCATTAATGCGGCTACCAATATTTACATCCTAAGCGGTGAACCGGACGACGAGTTCGATACGTCTGCATATTTGCAAACGGCGAAAAACGAAGCGGAGATCGTCGGCGTACGCGAACGAACGGCAACGCCCAAAGAGAGCGGCTTGAACGTCGGGGCATTGGTCGGCGGGCTCGTTGGCGGAGCCGTATTGGTCGCGGGGGCGGTCGTTGTGGCGATCGTGTTGATGAAAAGGAGGAAACGTGGATGAGAAAGCGGATTATCTGTTTCTTGCTGTGCTGTGCGGCAATATTTGGCTTGTCCGCTTGTGCCACTCAGCCGTATGAGGACTATAAAACGTTCGATAACGTCGAGGATTATTGTTCCGATGCGCAAGGATATATGGGGTGGGATTATTTCAGCGGCGACGTTGCCTGGTACGTTGAACGGCTCGCTTATGTTCCTTATTACGGTTGCTATCGCAATAAGTATGTTCAGGTGCAGGGATCGCAGTGGCGACCGCACCGCGAAGCGGAAGTTGTGTTGCGGCATACTGCACAGCGTAGCGGAAATGCGACGGTAGATATCTCCCTGAAAATCATTGAATTGCAGTTGAAAGACGTTCCCAATCATTACGATGACGATGGCGTAACTTTTAAGGTTTACGACAATGCGAAAAACATTATCTACGAGCAGGAGCTGACGGGGACAGAGGAAACGAGCGAGGCGGAAAAGACTCTTTCCGTTAAGTTAAAAAAGGGTGAAGAGCTTTGGTTTTCTCTATCCGCCAACGAACGCGAGTTGCACGATCTGACGGACGTGCATATTACCATTCGGTTTTAACGGAGGGAGACGAAAATGAAAAAACAAGTCAGCTTTTTGTGCGCTGCTTTGATGATGGGAATGTCTATGGCGTATTTTTCGGGATGTAATGACAACAACCGTATCGCAGCGGATATGGCGGTCGATTTTGCCGCGCGTAACGGTCAAGTTGTTCAAAATCTGAAAAAGGTCGATATGTTTTGCCCGAATTGGTATTTTCTAGGTGAAGAACGTACGCAGAGTTTAGACGGTGCCTCTTTGGAAGCGCTACAGGATATCGGGCAAATGCATTCGGACAATTTACGCTTCGATATGATGTTTCAACAGAACGGAATTGGTAATGCAATCGGTCACGACCGGAACAGCGACGGATCCTCTGAGCTTGAATGGAAGCTGGTCGATCGTTTTTTGGATAAAGTGGCGGAACAGGATATTGCGCCGTTTATCATTATGGTCGGAACACCCCTTTATGCAGCGCAAGAGGAAAACGGCACTTTGAAAGAGGGTTACGGTGTTACTCCTGATTTAGAGCGGTATTATACATTTTGTTATAATGTAGCCAAGCATTTAAAGGATCGCGGGCAATACACGTTGCTCGAAACGTGGAACGAACCGGACTTGGGAAATGTATATTGGTACGATTCCATGTACGACAATATGCGTACGGTCGCCACGGCAAACAGGGCTTATCATGATGCAAATCCTTTTGCTACCGTATACACGCCCGGACTTGCTTATATCGACCGTTTTATCAACGAAAAGCAGTCGGCGGAGGACGGTCTCAAAAGCAATTGGCAACGTTTATGGGAGCAAACGCTCGATCCCGCAACGGGCGGCGGCGTGATGCCCGAGGGGATTTCTTGGCACTTTTATACCGACGGAAATGGCGGAATGAACGATGTAAAGGTGGAAAAGGGCTGGGATGAACGTTTGCAGATTGTGCGGGAAGCGATAAAGAGTTATTCCGACGGATCCGCTCCCGAATTTAAAGAGGATGGGTTACTTAAAGAGAATGGCGGATTGGATCTCAGAAAATTGCAGCAGCACGTTTCCGAATTCAATTCGGTCGGAAACGGATCGGGTTGGAACAGTATGCGCCTTGTTTGGTCGTTCTTCGACGGCATTGCTGCCGCGAATGCTGCAACGGACGTAACGCGTGTCGCTTGGTCTCAGTATATTGCGGGCGATACCCATTCGATGATAAAAGAATATTCATATGAAATCATGCCCTCTTATCATACGCTTTGGATGTACGGTCGTTTACCCGTAGATGCGGTATCTGTGCAAAACGACAACGAAATGTTGGGAGTAATGGCAGGAGCGGATTCGCACCGGGCGGGGGTGATTTTGTATAACCGTTCGGATATGAAGGAACAGAATTTGGACGTTACGTTTACCAACCTTCCCGCGGGAACAAAGTCGTGTGACGTGTATGTGATCAATCAAGACGATTACGATAACGGCATTTATACCAAGACTCCGGTTTTATATCGCCATATCGACGAGATAAAGGACGGAATGAAACTTGAACTCGATGTTCCGGAAACGGGGGCGCTTTACGTAGAATTCAACACCGAATTTAACGGAAACGAATTGGACGAAAAGGCAAACGTGGGTAAGCTGCTCAAAAAAGAATATTATTATGCCGATCGTGGCGATAATATGCCTTATACCGATATTCACAATAACAGCTTGACGGCATATGCGGGCATGGTAAATCATGCTACGGGCGAGAGCGGCGTTGCCGTTATTTTGGGCGACATGAAAAAACACGAGACGCTATCCTTCAGTTATGAAGTATGGGGTGGCGCTACGGCAAGCCAAAACGCTTCGCTTGGCGTGCGGGTGGATTATCATACAGTGGATGGATTCGTAAAATCGGTATGGTTACCAATAGAAGGATTTGAAAAAGAACTGATAGCTCCGTTCGGCACGGAGAAAGCGGCAGATAAGATTTTGTCGCTTGGTGGTGGAAATAAGGGAACATATTCATTTGCGCTTGCCGAAAATGCTCCCGAAGCATGGGACGGCATTGTGGAAATCAGCTATCTTATCAAAGATGCGGGTGTGGGAGCTACGGCAAAATTTACTGTACGTTAAGTTACAATAAGCAGTGAAAAATAAGACTGCAGTGCCGCTCGTTGCGATTTTGCAGGGGGCGGCATTATTTGGAGAAATTGTGGTAGAAAAATTTATAAAGTTAGATACGCCTGAAACGACCTTACTGATAGACGGGCAAAGCGGGGAAAATCTCTATTATGGCAAAAAAATAGCCGATGCCGAAAAATATCCTTTTCGGATCAAGAGGAGAGAGTATTTCCCTGCGATAGACGATATTCACCGAGAGAACGATATGATTTCCTTCTTCGGGAATGGCAACAATCGGCAATTTCAGTTGGAATTGCAGGACGATAAAGGTAATTATACGCAGGAATTTGTTTTGACGGATGTAAGCAGGCGGGAGATCGCGCCGAAAGGACTCCCGTCTGCGCACGGGAACGATAAAACTGTCGTATTCACGTATACCGATAGGGTAGGCGGATTAATATTGTCTGCTGTATATACGTTGTTTTCGGATTGTGATTGTATTGCGGTATTTCATCGGTTAGAAAACGTAGGAAACGAAGTTTACCATATCCGACGTTTCAGCAGTGCGCAACTCGATTTGGACGACACGGGGCATACGATCGTATATTTCGACGGCGCATGGGCACGGGAACGTCAGCAAAAGAAAATTTTGTTGGAATCGGGGGTATTTTCTACCGGTTCGTCGTGTGGATATAGTTCAAACCGGTACAATCCGTTTTGGCGCATCGATACGCCACATAACGGCTGTTATGCGGTGAATTTACTGTATTCGGGAAATCATAAGGAAATCGCCGAAGCGACGCCCTTGGGACAGACACGTATTTTGATCGGCTTGAACGATGAGCGGTTCGATTGGAAATTATCGCCGGGCGAAGCGTTTGATACGCCACAGGCGGTAATGCTGTACGCTCCGAATCCGCAAAAAATCACCGAGCAAATGCACGTTTTTGTACGACGTCATATTTTGCGCGGTAAATTTGCAAGTGCAGACCGTCCCGTTGTATTGAACAGTTGGGAAGCCGTATATTTTGATTTTAATCGTAAAAAGTTATCTTCTTTGGCAAGGGCGGCAAAAGATGCGGGCGCGGAGTGTTTCGTGCTCGATGACGGATGGTTCGGAAAGCGAAACAACGACACTTGTTCTTTGGGTGACTGGACGGACAACGAAGAAAAGACGGGCGGTCTGCTATCGTTTTCGAATGAGTTACATGATATGGGCTTAAAATTCGGTTTATGGGTCGAACCCGAAATGATTTCGCCCGACAGCGAACTTTACCGCCGTCATCCCGAATACGCTTTAACGGGCGGGCGTACGCCGATTATCACGCGGAATCAATTTGTGCTTGATTTGGTGAATCCTGACGTAGCGGAATATGTTTTACAATTTATGCGCCGCTTATTGATTGATTTTCGGATTGATTATATTAAGTGGGATTGCAATCGCGTTATGACCGATATTTCTTCCCCGTTTGCTGCGGGCGGGGAGTATGCTCATCGCTATATGCTTGCTTTATACGATATTTGGAAACGGCTTACATCGGAGTTTGCCGATGTTTTGTTTGAAGGGTGCTCAGGCGGCGGGAATCGATACGATTTGGGTATTTTGTGTTATATGCCGCAAATTTGGACGAGCGACAATACCGATTGTATGGATCGGCTGCGCATTCAGGAAGGCACGCTTGCTGCTTATCCGTCTTGCACTATGAGCGCACACGTTTCTTCCGTTCCAAACCATCAGACAGGGCGTTCGTCTCCGCTGTTTTCGCGCTTTTCCGTAGCGGCGGCAGGCGTCCTGGGGCACGAATATAATTTGCTTGCCATGTCGCAGGAGGAGTTTGCGCAATTAAAATCTTATACGGAATTTTATAAACGGCATCGTAGAACGTTACAGTACGGTACATTTCGTTTGCTTGAAAGCGCTTACGGAAATACATATACGTCGTGGATCGCCATTGCGGAGGATGGCGGCGAGGCGATTGCAACCGTTATACGTTTTAACGAGGAGGTTAACCGTGAACGCGGGCGATTCCGTTTGGGCGGATTGGACGATACGGCAACGTATAACGTGACTATCGTAGGGAAAACGCAGCTGTTTACCGCGCGCGGAGATGTATTGAATGCTTACGGTTTGGATTTGGCGGAGCTGTTCGATCATGATGCGACGAACGAACCGACGGCGTTGATGTTATTGATAGAAAAAAAGACGACCGGACTTTACGCGGGTACTGCCTTGTGAGAGATGCAACGACCTGGTGCTATTCAGCTCATCCGCGCAAACACGTAAAGACAGAGGCGTAATTCTTTGTTGGAAGAACTAGTCTTATGGAGTTGAACTACGAGCCTCCGTTCGCACCAAGCACATTGTACCACAGCAACGCTGTTGATATAAAGGGTTCTTACTTGATCCCTTGCAAAAACCATGGAACTTTATGATACGAGGAGTTGTAAAGATGAAACGAGATGAGATCCATATCAGGGATCCGTTTGTATTGGTAGATAACGGAAGTTATTATTTACTGGGAACAACGGGCGACGATCCGTGGGGGAAGGCAAGCGATCTGACATTGTATTCCTCCACGGATTTACAGGAGTTCAAACGGGAGTGTACGTTGGTAACGGATGGTTCTTTGGATTCTTATACGAATATCTGGGCACCGGAGTTACACAAGTATAAAGGGAAATATTATTTAATTTTTTCCGCATTCCGCGAAGACGTCGGGCGCGGCTCGTTTATTTACTTTTCTGAAAGTTTATTTGCCGGTTTTACCGCATTGACGGGTGAATATATTACGCCGCGCGATTGGGAGTGTTTAGACGCCACGTTATTCGTATACCAAAACAAGCCTTATTTGTGTTTTTCCGATGAGTGGGTGGATACCGTGACGGGAGACGGCGACGGAAGTTTGTTTATTTGCGAACTTTCGGACGATTTGACACACAGAGCGAGCAAGCCTCGGAAAATCATAAGCGGAAAGTATAACGGGATTACGGGTGAATCGAGAAACGGCGACATCGTAGGATACATTGCCGAAGGTCCGTATTTGTACGAGGAAAACGGCAATATCGTATTATTATGGTCTACGTATACAGAAACAGGTTATACGGTCGTAAAAAGCGTTAGTCGGTCCGGGATATACGGTGAGTATGTTTTTGAAAAAATCGTATTTCGTAAAGACGGCGGACACTGTATGTGCTTTACCGATTTAACGGGGAAAAGATATCTTACCTTCCATCAACCCAACCGTACGCCCGACGAGCGCATGAAATTGTTTCTTTTTGAGGGGTAATGACATGAAATATAAACATTTCGGAGTCATGCTGGATTGTTCGCGTAACGCTGTTCCAAAAGTATCTACCGTAAAAAAATTAATAGATGTTTTGCAAGTCATGGGTTATAATACGCTTGAATTGTATACGGAAGATACTTTCGAGATAACAGATGAACCGTATTTTGGGTATTTGCGCGGGCGTTATACGGGCGCGGAAATCAGAGAGATGGATGAATATGCAAAAGCGCAAGGAATAGAACTCATACCTTGCGTTCAAACGCTCGCTCATTTTACCAATCCTGTGAAATTGCCTCGTTTTGCCGAAATAACCGATATTGATGATATCTTGTTGATTGATGATGAAAAGACGTATGCGTTTATCGAACGCATTTTTGCGACGCTTGCCGAAAACTTCACATCGAGAAACGTGCATATCGGCATGGACGAAGCTCATCATGTCGGGCTCGGTAAATATTTGGATAAGCATGGGGCAAGCAACCGCTTTGAAATTTTAAACAGACATCTCGGGCGCGTAATCAGCATCGCCGAAAAGTATGGCTTTGCGGCTCATATGTGGAGCGATATGTTTTTCCGTTTGGCGGCAGAAGGAGATTATTACGGACACGACGTGCAACTTCCAGCTGAAGTTATGAAAAATCTGCCTTCGAATATTTCATTGGCATATTGGGATTATTATCATACGGAAGAAAGCCATTACGATGCAATGATTTCGTTGCATAAAAAATTCAACCGGGATATTTGGTTTGCGGGCGGTGCATGGACATGGAGCGGATTCGCCCCGCAAACGCGGTTTACCTATGCGACGATGCAACCCGCTTTAAAAAGTGTCCGCAAGAATAAGATCGAAAACGTGCTCATCACGCTATGGGGGGATAACGGAGGAGAATGCCCGCCGTTTACGGTGTTGAATGCACTGTATGCCATCCGTCGTTATGCCGACGGAGAATACGATCATGGCGTTATCGCCGCCGAATTTCAAAAATTATTCGGGGTTGCGTTTGAAGACTTTGATTTATTGGCATTGCCCGATATCCCTGCCACATCACACGCGCCCGACGCGCTCATTAATCCTTGCAAGGCGCTGTTATATTCCGATCCTTTTTTAGGTATATATGACGGAACGACGATCGTCAGGCAAGCCGAGATCCCTTATGGCGAATATGCGAAAAAACTCAGTAAAGCTAAGTTGCGGGCGGGAGAGTATGCCTATCTCTTTGATACCTCTGAAAAGTTATGCAAACTTTTGGAGAAGAAGGCTTATCTGGGTGTTCAGACGCGTGAAGCATACCAATGCGGCGATAGAGGAGCGATCGAACGGGTTATCGGTGAATACGCCGAAGCGGAAAAACGGTTGGAATCGTTTTTCCAAGCGTTTGATACTCAGTGGAATACGGTCAACAAACCGTTCGGCTTCGAAGTGCATTGTGCGCGTTTAGGAGGATTGCAGAGGCGCCTTTTGTATTGTCGGCGGCGGCTGGAAGGGTATCTTGCGGGAACCATACAACGCATAGACGAATTGGGAGAAAAGATTTTGCCGCGCGATCCAAATGCTCCCGATATGTTGTTTTTAAACGATTACCGTCGGTTGATTTCGACAAGTGAATTGTAGAACATATAACAAATAATTTACGAGGAGGATTACTTTCATGTATATCGAAAAACCGCCGATGGGTTGGAACAGCTGGAACACGTTCGGAGAAGAAATCAACGAAAGTTTGATTATGGAAGCCGCGGATGCGATCGTAAAAAGCGGATTGAAGGATGCGGGTTACGAATATGTAATCATTGATGACTGCTGGGCGCTGCGGGAGCGCGGAAGGGACGGCAGAATGGTTCCCGATCACAAAAAATTTCCTTCCGGAATGAAGGCGTTGGCGGAATATATCCACAAAAAAGGGTTAAAGTTCGGGATGTATTCCTGTGCGGGGACGATGACGTGCGCCTCGTATCCGGGGAGTTTGGATCATGAATTTATCGACGCGCAGACGTTTGCCGAATGGGGCGTCGATTATCTGAAATATGACTATTGCTTTAAGCCTGCCAATGCGGACGGGGCGACTTTATACCGCCGAATGGGGCTTGCTTTGGCAAATAGCGGCAGGGATATTCTATTTGCGGCTTGTTCTTGGGGCGCGGACGCGACGCATAGTTGGATCCGTTCCTCTCACGCGCACACCTGGCGTTCCACGGGCGATATCAACGATTCGTTCGTTTCGATTAAAAGTATTATTGAACAGCAGATTCCGCTTTTGCCTTACGGCGGGCAGGGTTGTTTTAACGATATGGATATGCTTATCGTCGGCATGAACGGAAAGGGAAACGTAGGACTTACGGGTTGCACGTTTCAAGAATACAAGCTGCATTTTTCCGCGTGGGCGCTGTTTGCTTCGCCGCTCATCATCGGCTGCGACGTGCGGAGCATGGACGAGACTACGCGTAAAATTTTATTGAACCGCGACGTAATTGCCGTGAATCAAGACAGGGGTGGCCGGCAAGTATATCAAACGCAAAACGATTACGGCGTTCATGTTTTCGTGCGCGTTATGGAAAACGGCGACGTTGTAGTCGGATTGTTTAATTTGAACGACGATAGGCGCAGAGGTATACTTTTTTCCGACACAATCGGTTTGTCACAGAATACAGGCAGGACCGTCGTCTTTCGGGATCTTTGGACGGATGAACGGCGTTATTTTGTCAACGGCACGATCGAATTGTCGGTAGATGCACACGATTGTGTGATGATGCGCGGTAGCGTGAAGGAGTTGTAAAAAATGTATTGCAAGACGTGCGGCGCACGAACGACGCAGGACGAAGATGCGCTGTATAAGCGTTTGGTGAATCGCGGCGCAACCGAAACAATGTGTTTGTCGTGTTTAGCGCAGTATTTTCGTTGCAGCGAAGAACTTTTGAAGCAAAGAATAGAGTTTTATAAAAAGATTGGCTGCGCATTGTTTTCCCCTTCAGAATTTTGAAGTTTGGGCATATGAAGGGGACGGCGAATTTTCCTTGTATGAAGATTTGGAAGGAAAAACCTGCGTTACAATTTTCAAAATGACGCATACGAGAGGGAAGCAGGTTTTGGAAATTTTTACAAAAGGCGATCCTTCTTTCTTGCCCATAAACCGTGTGATTACCCTATTGTTTCAGGATATCGCGGACGGTACTGTAAAATTGTTTTGCAACGGAGAACGGATCGAGACGCAAGAGCAATACGAATTATGCACAGCGGTATCGTTTGACTTTGATCCCGAAAAGAATTATAAAGTTGAAATCGAATATCAAAGGCGGACTGTAATCGATCGTTTGAAAGCGCGGGCAAAGCAAGTGCTTACAGTCGCAGAGGGAAATAACACTTGTAAAGAGCGTTTGTATCGTGGGCTGTGTCTTTGCGATTCAAGTGAAGCGTTCGAGGAAATTGTCAAAAGTTCGGAAATATCGAGCATAAGCACGGCACAGAATGAAGAGGAGGAGTGTGTTAGATACAATAAATTGCTCTCAAAAATGCCGCGCGATATCCAGCTTTTGGGTTTGGGCAGCAACGGGCATATTGCGTTCAACGAACCGAATACGCCGTTCGGGAGCGAAACGCATGTCGTAAATTTGACCGAAAACACAATCAAAGACAACGCAAGATTATTCGCCAATGTTTCGGAAGTGCCGAGAAAGGCGTTTACCATGGGAATTAAGCAGATCATGCAGGCAAAGCAGATTCTCATTTTGGCAAGCAGGAAGAACAAAGCGGAAGCGATTTATAAAACGGTTTGCGGTGCGGTAACTAGCGGTTATCCTATGTTGGTTGCTTCAGCGTTGTATCGGAAAAATCCGTTAGAATATCAGGTGATCAATCGCGGGATCGGCGGTGATAGAAGTGTTGATCTGTATGCACGAATCAAACGCGACGTTTGGAATCTGAATCCGGATGTATTGAGTATTTTAGTCGGTATCAACGATATTTGGCATGAACTCAACGAGAAAGACGGAGTGGAAATCGACAGGTTCGAGAAAATTTATGCTATGATGATCGAGGAAACGTTAATACGCTTGCCCAACGTGAAAATCATTTTGTGTGAACCGTTTGTTTTGAAGGGGAAATATACACAGCAGCAATTTGAACGGTTTCAACAAGTTTATCGATATGCCAAGATTGTAAAAGGTTTAGCGGAAGGCTTTAAATTATATTTTTTGCCGTTACAGAAAAAATTGCAAGAAGCAGAGAAAAAATACGGTGCGGAAAAATATCTCTATGATGGAGTACATCCCAGCGTTGCAGGGGCAACACTAATCGCTGATGCATGGATGGATTTATTTCGAGACAGAATTCAGAAGGATATTGAAAAAGTCAGATAAAATATTAGGAAAATGATCTATATTTCAGACGGGACGGAGGAACAGACGGCAATATCCCGCATGACGCACCTTGCGATCTCCGCGCATCAGGACGACATTGAATTTATGGCGTATGCGCCCATCGCGGAGTGTTTCGGGAATCAAGACAAGTGGTTCGGCGCCATCGTCGTGACGGACGGCGCGGGGAGTCCGAGAAGCGGGCTTTACGCCGATTGCACGGACGAACAGATGAAGGAAGTGCGCATCGTCGAACAGAAGAAGGCGGCGACGGTGGGGGAGTACGGCTTTTTGGCAATGCTCTCTCACCCGTCCAAAGAGGTAAAGGACGCTGGCAATCCCAAAATCGTCGAAGAACTTGCCGACCTTATCCGAAGGGCAAAGCCGAAGCATCTCTATACGCACAACCTCGCGGACAAGCATGAGACGCACATTGCCACGGCACTCAAAGTGATTGCTGCACTGCGCATGCTTTCGCCCGAGGAGCGCCCCGAAAAGGTGTACGGGTGCGAAGTGTGGCGCGATCTCGATTGGGTGTGCGACGACGAAAAGGTGTACCTTGACTGCGGAGCGCATCCCAACCTGATGCGCTGTCTTTCGGCGGTGTTCGACAGTCAGATCGTCGGCGGCAAGCGGTATGATTTGGCGGCGGAAGGGCGCAGACTAGCCAACGCCACCTTCTCCGCAAGCCATGCGTGCGACACCTATTCCGTGCTCAACTACGCGATGGATTTAACGCCGCTCATGGATCAATCCGTCGATATTGCCGATTATATCGCGGCCTATATCGACCGATTCAAGGCGCAGGTCAAGGAAACAATCGGCAGATTTTACAGAAAGTAAAACTTGCAAACAATTCTCGTCAGATAACTATCTCATTTTGCTTATACATTCTTCCCACTAATGTTCCGGCGTAATTCTTGTTTGAACTGCGTCGGATTTTTCATAATACTGCCGAGAAATCGAGAAATCAAGTGGTCTTATGCGAAACATGATACAAATTAATTAAATTGTAATTTTTCCTTTGGCACCGTGGCGTGTGCTTGTCATAGACAAGTGCGGCTTTTAGGCATTGTGGTGCGGCTGTCGCCGCACCACAAACCTTCGCGCTTCGCGCTCGGGCGCCGCAGCCATGCACACGCCACGTTGAGTTCGCCGACGACACCTGACTGACAGCCGTAATGCAGTACGTCCGTGAAGATGTGCTTTTTAACGTCGTAATCGCCCCAGCGGGAAATAACGTAATTGCACACCCGCTTTGTGAGCTGGCTTTCCGTATCCCGCTTGATGGCTTTGATATTGGAAAGGGGTAGTTTCATTATGCTGCCTCCTCGAACTCGTCCAGATATACGCGCTCGAACATGACGCCGTACTCAAAGTAAAGCCTGCCGTTTTTATCCGTCAAGAGGTCATACTTTACAACGCTGATTCTGCCTCTGTCCGTCACGGCAACCTGTACCTCATTACGGTCAAGGTCGATGCCGACGATATTGAAGGTGATGAACGCTTCTCCATCATACAGTTCAAATTCAGAGAGATAATACGCTCTGAACTCAGTGAAATTGGAAACTTTGGTTTTCATAGAGTTTACCTCCGAATTTTATTTTTGCCTTTCGGCAGGGGCGACAGGAGCATTGGGCGAGATAAACTCATATCCAATTAAAATGGGTGCATCGGAAGTCAACGAAACAGGACAAAATTATTGCGTATGAATAACGGAAACTTGACTAAACGCAAAAAAGCCGAGCAGATCGAATTGACCTACTCGGCTTTCAGATACTTGAACTATTCAATTTTTCAGCGATAATTTTTCCCGTTGACTTCCGCGAGAACTGTGCTACGATAGCCACAACGAAGGGAAAAAAATTCGGAGAGTTGTTCCTTCGGCGGCAATAAAAAAACTACCCGAACCCACTGCTGAGTAATAGTGGTGTTCGGATAGTTCCAATTTGGTGACCTTGCCGGGAATCGAACCCGGGATTGCGCCGTGAGAGGGCGCCGTCTTAACCGCTTGACCACAAGGCCGTTTCGCAATGCTTTGTGATTATAGCATAGAACGAAATGCTTTGCAACCGTTTTTCACACGGAAATTGCAAAAATTTTTTTATTTGAAAAAATTTTTTTCGCCGCACGCTTGCAGCGGAAAGCCTCAAAAAAAGAAAGGACATCCGCCTGTGCCGCAACGTAAAGAATGGTGAACCCGCTTCTCGCAGGTGGGTGCGGCGCGGCAGAGCATCAGACTTTCCGTAAAACAGACCTTGCCTAGTTCCGCCGACGACGGCTCCCGAAAATATACTGTGGATTCCGCTTAATCTACGTTCCGTACACCGCAGGTGTCATATACAGTATAGCACGATGCGGAGAAAAATGCAACTGCATGGAGCAGGGTAGTCTATCCAAATTTCCCGCCGTAACCGTGCGCGTCCCTTCGCAAAAGAAAATCCCCGACGCTCATGCCGTCGGGGAGATGCTTTTTGATTGCGGGAACGCGGGTCAGACGTTCGCTTCCAGCTCTTTGAGAAAGCCGAAAATTTCGCGCTCGTAGTTCAGCCCGTATTTGCGGTCGGGAACTTCCTTTTCGGTGCGCCGGATGGCGTGGTAGCAGAAGTTCGCCGAAACGGAGAGCGCGCGCTCGATGGGTAGTCCGCGCATGAGGCAGCCGCAGAAGGCGGAGGCAAACACGTCGCCCGCGCCGTGGAAAGAGCCGTCTACATGGGGAATGGGAATGCGGCGTTCGCCCTCGTCCTGATAGTAGATGAAGTAGCCGTCTTCCGTCTGCGCACCCGTGATCACGGGGTGGGGGCAGATTTTTGCAAGTTTTTCAAGCGCGGCGGAAAAATCCTTCGTCCCCGTGAGAAGGTAGCTCTCCGTCTCGTTGGGTACGATGTAATCCGCCTCCTTGCACAGGGAGAGCATCTCGTCGGCGAACGCCTTGTCGAATCCCTTATAGAAGGTGAAATTGTCGCCCAATACGGGATCGACCACGAACACGCCGCCCTTTTTGAGGAACCGCCGCTTGATATCCTTGACGAAGGCGATCTGCGCGCGGCTGCCGAGGTATCCGCTGTAAATGAGATCGTATTTCAGACCAAGCGTCTCCCAATGGTCGGCGATTTTCTTCATTTCGTCGTCGAGGTTGAGGAAGGTGTACCCCGTGAATCCGCCCGTATGGGTGGAGAGGAGCGCGGTGGGGAGAATGTCGCAGGTCAGACCGCACGCCGAAATGACGGGCAGTGCTACGGTCAGGGAGCATTTTCCGACGCAGGAGATATCGTTGATTGCAAGAACGCGCATAAAAAACCTCGCTTTGTCTCTTTTTGACTTGGTATTATACGCTTGTGCGTGCGGTTTGTCAACAAATCCAAACAGAAATTTACGGCTTGCGCGTGCGTTCAGCCGTTTTTTTGTGTGCGCGCGCGGGATTGTGCGGGAATATGGATTGCAATTTATCGGACGGCATGGTATAATCGTACCATGAAACGCGTGATCGAAGTGGAAGGAATGTGCTGCAAACGATGCGCCGAGCGTGCGGAGCGCAAGCTCTGCCTTCTGGACGGCGTGACGGGCGCGAAGGCAAACTTCAAAAAGGGAATTATTTTTGTGGAGACGACGCTCCCCGACGAGGCGCTCGCCGCGTGCGTTACATCGGCAGGTTTTACCGTAAAGGCGATCCGCGAGCGCAGAGGGATCTTCTCATAACCTGCGGACGCGATGGGCTCCCGAAAAAAGGCGCAGCATTTTTTTGGGAAGAGGAGCGGCAACGGAACGTAACAGCCGCAAGCGAAGGCGCGCGGCGTGGAAGGTGAAGTTTGACGCGACGAGGGCGCGCCGCATGACAAAAGCAAACTGTTTACAGAAAGGATACATATGAAAGTCAACGTAAAAAAACTGAGCGAATTTGCAAAGCTGCCCGCCTACGGTTCGGAATACGCGGCGGGCGCGGACTTGTACGCTTCGGAATCCGCCGAAATCGGGAGCGGAAAAACGGCGTTCATTCACACGGGGATCGCCGTCGAGCTGCCCGCGGGAACGGTGGGGCTGGTGTACGCGCGCAGCGGGCTTGCCTGCAAGCAGGACCTCGCGCCCGCGAACAAAGTCGGCGTCATCGACTGCGATTACCGCGGCGAGATCATGGTCGCGCTGCATAACCACGGCGGTGAGACGCGGCGCGTGGAGCGCGGAGACCGCATTGCGCAGCTCGTCATCGCGCCCTACTACACGGCGCAGTTTGCCGAGGCGGAGGAGCTTTCCGAAACGGTGCGCGGCGCGGGCGGATTCGGCTCGACGGGGAGCAGATAAGCCTATGCGGATGCGCAGAAAACGCAATCTGGAACCGCGCATGGAGGCGTGCGGGCAGATTCTGCTCGCGCGCGGAAAGCCGTGCAGAAACCTCAAAGAGGCGGCGGAGAACTTCCGCGCGCCCGTCGATTACGCGGCGGTGTTCGGCAACGGCGCGCCCGTGGAGCTGGAAGTGGGCTGCGGCAACGGCGGCTTTATTGCGGAGCTTGCCTGCCGCGCGCCCGAAAAAAACTATATCGCGGTGGAACTTTGCACCAACGTCGTGCTTACGGCGATGGAGCGCATCATGCGGGAGGGGATCCCGAACGTGCGCTTTCTGAATATTCCCGCCGAAATCCTCGCCTGCTATATCCCGCCGCACAGCGTGGAGCGCATCTATCTCAACTTTTCCACGCCCCTGCCCGAGGCGGGAAGGGAGAAACAGCGGCTGACGAGCGACCGCTTTCTCGCCATCTATAAAACGCTTTTAAAAGAGGGCGGGGAGATCGTGCAAAAGACGGACAGCGCGCCCTTTTTTGAATATTCCCTGCGCAAGTTCCGCGAGAACGGGTTTTCCGTCAAGGACGTGACGTACGATCTGCACGCGAGCGAATGGGCGGCGGAGAATATCGTCACGGAGTATGAAAAAAACTTCTCCGACAAGGGGATGAAGATTTGCCGCGCGGCAGCCGTTTACCGCGGGGAAGGGGAGGAGAACAATGAAATTTAACTACTATATGCCTACGAAAATCGTCTGCGGGCGCGACTGCGTGCTTACGGAAGGCGCGCAGATGAAACCGCTCGGCGCGCACGCGCTCATCGTCACGGGGAAGTCCTCCGCGAAGAACGGCGCGCTCGACGACGTTCTGACCGCGCTTGAAAACAACGGACAGCGCGCGACCGTGTTCGACCGCGTTTCGCCCAATCCCACCATCGCCTGCGTGCGGGAGGGGGTTGCGCTCCTCGTGAGCGCGGGGGCGGATTTCATCGTCGCCGTGGGCGGCGGTTCGCCCATGGACGCGGCGAAGGCGATCGCCACGCTCGCCGTACAGGAGCGGACGGACGAGGAGATCTTTGCGGGCGGATACGAGCCGACGGCTCTCCCCATGGCGCACGTTCCCACCACGGCGGGGACGGGCAGCGAGGTCACGCCCTACGCCATTCTGACCAACGATTTCAAGGAGACCAAGACGAGCATTACAAGTCCCGCCATGTTCCCGCGCATTGCCTTTCTCGACGGCAAGTATATGCGTTCTCTGCCCACCGTGTCCGCGGTCAACACCGCGATCGACGCGTTTTCGCACGCGGTCGAGGGAATGCTCTCGCGCAACGCGACGCCCATGAGCGACCTGCTCGCCAAGGAGAGCCTGCGCATTCTCTATCCGCTCCTTTTAAAGACGGCGGGACAGACCACGGACGAGGAGCGCGACGCTCTGCTGTACGCCTCCACGCTCGCGGGCATGACCATCGCGCAGTCGGGAACGACGGCGGTACACGGCATGGGGTACTGCCTCACCTATTTCCACAACGTGGACCACGGCAGGGCGAACGGGCTGCTGCTCGGCGAAACGCTGCGCCTGTGCCGCGAAAAGGGCGTTCCTGCGCTGGACGAAATTCTTTCCGCCTGCGGCGATACGCTGGAAGGCGTGTGCGATACGCTCGATGAGCTGCTCGGCACGCGGGAGAATCTGCCCGAAGAGGAGCTTTCGGAGTTCGCCCGCCGCTCGGCGCAGAACAAAAATATCAAAAAATCCGCCTACGAGCCGACGGAGGCGGAACTGAAACGCATTTTCATGGCGTCTTGTCATACTTTGCGGTGACAAAGGGTTGACATAAGCATTCGGACGGAGTATAATAAGGGAAGCTGTGCAGTACTGTACGGCATTTTTGTAAGCAATGGACGGAGAAATGATACATATTTGTTATTGCTGCAACGACAGGACCGATTTCCGTAATGCGGGTGTACAAGCAGGACGAAGTGGACAATGTGCATGAAAAACTGAAAATTTTCTGCTTTGACGATCTGTACGACGAATATCGGCGTCTTGCTCAAACGTACAGACTGCCCGCGCTCCGGTAATACGTCATTAAATAAGGATGGAATAACTTATGTGGCATGAAATTTTGTTTCGCGTGCTGAGCATCATCAACTATGTGGTGCTCATCGTCATCGCGATTCCGCTTTTATTGCAGCTGATATACGTTCTTTTTGCGTTTATCCCCAAAAAGCGGTGGCCGAAAAGCGAAAAAAAGGGGCGTATTGCCTATCTCATTCCCGCGCACAACGAGGGCAGCGTGATTGCCGATACCGTGCGGAACGTTCTGGAAGGGCAGAATTATCCGAAGGAGCTGTACGACGTGTATGTTGTCGCTCACAACTGTACGGACAACACCGCGGAACTTGCCCGCGCGGCGGGAGCAAAGGTGCTTGTGCTTGACGACCCCGATCCCGCGCACCGCATGGCGCTCTATCCGCTTAAACACGGCGTGCAGGAGCTCATCGCCCTCGAAGGAGAGGAGGCATACGATATGATCGTACATCTCGACGCGGACAACCGCATCAATGCGGAGTTTTCCTCGCTCATGAACGACGCCTATCAGTCGGGGGTGGATTTTGCCCGTCCGTACGAGGGCGCGCTCAACGGAGCGCAGAATTTTTACACCAAAGCGTGCGCGCTTTTTTATGCGTTCGATTCCCGTTTCGGAAGCCGTGTGCGCGAACGTATGGGCGTTGCCGCGCACGTCAACGGCAGCGGCGCAATGATGAGCGTCAGAATGCTGCGTGAGTGCGGCGGCTACGACTGCGTCTCTATTTCTGACGATGCGGAATTCAATTTCAACCGTATGCTGGAAGGCAGGAAGGGGCACTATGTGGAGGATGCGATCGTATATGAAGATATGCCCTCCTCCTTCCGCGATACGCTCAACCGCAATAAGCGGATCGGAAGCGGCGGCATGAAACTGCTGAAGGAAAAATTGCTGAAAATGTTCGGGAAGTTTTTTACAACGGGCAATTTTTCTTTCATGGAAATGTTCCTCACATACATTTTCAATTTCCTCACCATCCTGATTTCCATCTGGATCCCGCTTTATTACGTCTATCATTTCACCTACACCGCGCTGATCATAAACGATGTGATCTCTGTTTCGTGGATGCCTGTCAGTTTTTACGCTTCCATGCTCTGGACGACGCTTTGGTGCGCGGTCGGAATCGCGGGCGGACTGTTCATACTGTTCGGTTTCGGACAGGCTGCTTTGCTGGCAATTTTGGACTATAAAAAGCTGGGCGCGAAACATCGCAGAGAGCTTATCTCAGCAGTGCTGCTGTTCCCCGTCTTTTTGTTGCTTTATGCGATCACGCTGTGCATCGGCGCGCTTTCCAAACCGTCGTGGGGGAAGGTCGCGCGCAACGTTCCGCCGCCGCAATCGTCCGCAGAAGATGCGCAGAGCGACGAACACACCCCCGACGGCGCGGACGGCGCGCAATAAACCCGCAGCAGGAATTATTTTATGGAATTTTCGGTCACGGTCGATCACCTCTCCAAATCGTACGGCGACGTGCAGGCGGTCAAAGATATCTCCTTCAAGGTAAAGAAGGGGTCTTTGTTCGCCTTTCTCGGCGTCAACGGCGCGGGCAAGAGCACGACCATCAACATTATCTGCTCCATCCTCAAAAAGGACGCGGGCAAAATTTTTGTCAACGGGCACGATCTCGACGAGGACTGCATCGCAATCAAAAAGGACATCGGCATCGTCTTTCAGTCGAGCGTTCTCGACCGCGACCTCACCGTGAAGGAGAACCTCGACGTGCGCTCTTCCTTCTACGGGCTTTCCCGTGCCGAACGCAGGCGCAACGTCGACGAGATCGTCCAGCTCCTTTCGCTGGAACCCATCTTAAAACGCCCCATCAAAAACCTCTCGGGCGGACAGCAGCGGCGCGTGGACATTGCGCGCGCCATGGTACACCGCCCGCGCCTGCTCATTCTCGACGAGCCGACGACGGGGCTTGACCCCAAAACGCGCCTTACGGTGTGGTCGCTCATCGACCGCGTGCGCTTGGAAACGGGCATGACGGTGTTTCTGACCACGCACTATCTGGAAGAGGCGGAGCTTGCGGGGTACGTCGTCATCATGGATAAGGGCAGCATCATCGCGGAGGGAACGCCGCACGAACTGAAAAGCCGCTTCTCGAACGACTATCTCATCTCGCATATGCGCCCCGACCGCGCGTTCGAGATCGCGCTCGCAAAACTCGGTTATACGTTTGTTTATGACCATGAAAAGAAGGCGTACCGCATCGTCATCGGCGGCAGCGCGGCGGCGAAACGGCTTCTGACCGACTTCGACGAATACACCAAGGATATTGAGATCGTGAAAGGTTCCATGGACGACGTGTTCCTGAACGTGACGGGCAGAAATATCCAGCACACGGAGGGCAGCCATGGCAGCGAAAACTAAGGGCGCGGGTTCTTCCGTCTTTTTCCAGCTCACGCGCCGTCACTTTATCGTCTTTTTCAAGAATAAGATTCAGGTGCTCTACACGCTCCTCGTTCCCATTATCATTTTCGTCGTCTATATTTTCTTCCTTCGCTCGATGGAAATGATGACGGTGGAGAACACGCTCCTCTCGTTGGAGACGCCCATCAAGCTCTCCGATCACCCCGAACTTGAAAAGTACATCGGCACGGTGGTGGACGCGTGGATGCTCTCGGGTATCACGGCGCTCTCTACGATCACGGTCGCGTTGCAGACGAACAACGTCATTGTGGACGATAAGCAGAAAGGGGTCAACCGCGACTTTGCCTCTGCGCCCATTCCGCGGAATATGCTCATCGCGAGTTACTTCCTGTTCAACTTTATCGTCACGGCGCTCATCTGCTTTATTTTCGAAATCGTCTGCTTCATCTACTTTGCGGCGATGGGCGAGTTCGTCTACAATGCGGTCGATCTGCTGCTGATGGTCGTGGTCCTGCTCTATATGAGCATCAATTCCACGCTCATGACGGTGTTCCTCTGCTCTTTCTTCAAGACGCAGGCGTCTCTTTCCAGCCTGATCGCCGTCATTTCCACGGGCATGGGCTTTCTGATCGGCGCGTATATGCCGCTCGGAATGCTTCCGCCGTGGGTGCAGAATATCTGCGCGTTTATCCCGGGGACGTTCGGCTGCGCGCTCTTCCGGTTCTCGTTCATGGATACGCCCCTGCAACTGCTGATGGGGTATGTGGAGACGAGCAATATTGTCGCCGACCCGTCCTTCATTACGCAGATCACCGATACGTTCGGGTATCAGATTCACTTCTTCGGAATGACCGTCACGCCCGAGTGGCAGGCGGTTGCGGTCGCGATCTATACGCTCATCTTTATCGCGCTGAATATTCTTTCGGGCAGGAAGCTGACGACGGTGCTCGGCGTCGGCAAAAAACGCCGCAAAAAGAAGGCGCTTGCCGCCGCGCTGGCGCAGAAAGCCGCGCAGTCGGAGAACGCGGAGCATTCGGAAAATACGGAGACTTCGCTAACTGAAAATTCCGCCCAAGCCGCCCAAGCCGCGCCGCCCGACGAACGTAAATAATTGTTTGACCGAATCCCGCTCTCTGAGCGGGTTTCTTTTATTATCAGCAGGGTTTATTTATGAAATAAATACTTTTTTTACTAAAAACCTTGACAGCGGGGGGGGGTAATGTGATAGAATAGTATTACAGTAAATATATTGAAGCGTGTGAGCGTATTTTGCGGCAGATTGCGGGACGGAGTCCGCACGCGAGTAAGGAGGAAAATATGAAAAAGACAAAAATCATTGCCCTCACGGCGAGCCTTGCGCTCAGCGCTTCGCTCGTCCTCGGGATGACCGCCTGTGCGGGCGGCGTGAATTCGCTGTATGGTGACGACTATACCTATACCGCTCCGACGATGACCGCGACCGCGCTCGACGCGCTCGACGGCTACGAAATCGACAGTGTCAACGGCATGGATAAATTCGGCATCATCACCGCGCAAAAGGACGTCACGCCCGAAGCGACGGAGGCGGAACCAGATCCTGACAGGGAGATGGAGTACATTCTCTACGATGCGGTTGCGAATAAACAGATCGCGTCGACGACCAAGACAGGAGGTTACATTTCTTCTGCGTCAAGTGTATATTTCAAGATGACAGACGGTCTGTACTGTTACGAGGAAACGTCGGAGACGACGGGCGAGACGACGTACACCTATTACGCGAAGTCGGGCGCAGTTAAGACGACGGATATATCGGGTACGCGTACGGGAAATACCGTTACTTTCTCGGACGGCACGGTGCTTGTCGTCGCGGATGACGGCACGGTGAACACCTATAGGCTCGGCATTCAGCCCGTCTTTATGCCCGAGACGTTTACGTTTACGGAATATAAAGACGTCTACGTGCAGTCGCTCAGCGGTTCGATGTCCCGCGTGTGGAACGCGGAGGGCGAGATCGTCCGCGAAGTGAACGTTATGAAGGAATTGGCAGTCCCTGACAGCGCTTCTTCGGCGAGCACGTGGATGGCTGGCAACAGCATGTTTATTCAGTATTCGATTGCATTGCCGTTCGATGCTTCCGATTACGACTATGCGGTTGGAATGCAGAAATGCGATCTCGTTACCAAGAGCTATAACTTCGAGAACGGCAAGGTGACGGAGCACAATTTCGACGGCATTGTCGATGCGGGTACGAATGGGGAAAAGATAATCTATTCGCCCTATTCGGACGACGGCGTGTTCCTGAGTGTGCAGAAGATCGAAAACAAGCAGCCCGGTGCGAGCGCAACGCTGCAATATTACGGCGAGGACGGCAAGGTGCTTGTCGACGTGCAGAAGCTCCTGCCCGAGGCAAACGATGTGACTGTTTACGGGGAATACGTCGTGCTGAAAAGTCCCGCTACGATCAGCGTCTATAATACGGACGGCGAACTGCTCGGTTCCGCAGACGCAAGCGCGGTGACTTTCACGGACGGATATTTTGTCCGCTCGGGCAGCACAACGATCGTCTATAATCTTGCAGGCGAGCAGGTGTTCAGCGGAAAGGAAACTGCCGGACATGGCGGCGCATACGGAGAGAAAGTGTACCGTGGTATTGCCAACGGTCTGATTTACTACACCATCGAGACCGAAGGCACGGCAACGTCGGAAAATCCTTTTCCCAGCTCCACGACGACCGTATATACCTATTCCGAGGCGGACGGCGATAAGACGCTCGGAGAGGGCGAAATCGTCGGGATGTCGTCTCCGTTGTTGCAGGATATTGTTTACATTTATAACAGCAGCAGCGAGGACTATACCGCTTACATAAAGGGGTATGCCGACCCTGTTGCGACAGGATTGGATTCAGCTATCGCGCTGGATGGGGAAGGGGCTTCAAAGTTGGACGATGTTATCTATGCGCTTTATTCCTATACCGAAACCGTCACGAGCGGTTCGGGGGAAACGCAGACAACGGAAAGCGTTACAAAATATGTTTTCGTAACGATTGCGTAAACGATTTGTCGAATGCGGGCGGGTGCGAATGCACCCGCCCGCTTGCTTTGAAAATAAGCCGCGCGCCGCGGAATATATTCCGCGGCGCGCGGCTTGCGTTATTTTCGTTGCCCTGTCGGGGGGATTGTTTATTGTTTGGGCGGGAAGAGGGCTTTTATCATCTGAGAAACGTATTGCACGGGCACGAGTTCGATTTTACTTTGGAACTTTTCGCACGCCTTCATATTTTTGGCGGGCAGCACCAACCGCTGAAATCCCATTTTCACGCATTCGTTCACCCGCTTTTCGGCATAGTTCACGCCGCGCACTTCGCCCGTCAGTCCGACTTCTCCGAATACGGCGGTGTATTTGTCTACGGGGGTCATGCGTTCCGCGCTCGCCAGCGCGGCGCACACCGCGAGGTCCGCGCTCGGCTCTCCGAGCCTGATTCCGCCCATGGCGTTGAGGTAGACGTCCTGCGTGCCGAGGGAAAGCCCGCACCGCTTTTCCAGCACCGCAATGAGGACGACGAGGCGGTTGAAGTCCACCCCGAGCGACATTCTGCGCGGCAGTCCGTACGCCGTCTTGCACATCAGCGTCTGAATTTCCACCATCATGCAGCGGTTGCCCGTTTCGGAGGGGGTCACGACGGCGCCCGCCGCCTCGCCGCGCGAATCGGAGAGGAAGAGGGAGGAATAGTCGGTCAACCCGAAAATGCCCTCGCCCGTCATTTCAAATACGCCCACTTCCTGCACCGAGCCGAATCTGTTTTTGACGGCGCGCAGGATCTTGAAGTTCTCCGTCCGCTCGCCCTCGAAGTAGAGGACGGTATCCATAATGTGTTCGAGCACTTTGGGTCCCGCGAGCGTGCCTTCCTTGGTCACATGACCGACGATGAAGAAGGTGATTCCCTGCGATTTTGCAATGCGCATGAGTTTGGCGGCGCATTCGCGCACCTGTCCCACGCTGCCCGCCGCAGAGGTGAGCGCGCTCGTGTAGATCGCCTGAATGGAGTCCACGATCACGTATTCCGCTTTTCCGATCTCTTCTTCGGCGTTTTCGAGGTTGGTCTCGTTCATGAGCATCAGCTCGCCCGCGTTCACGCCCAGCCGCTCGCAGCGGAGCCTGACCTGCGAACAGCTCTCCTCGGCGGAGAGGTACAGCACGCGGTGTTCTGTTGCAAGGTGCGCCGCGACCTGCGTCAAAAGGGTGGATTTGCCCACCCCGGGATCGCCGCCGACGAGCACGAGCGAGCCGCGCACGATGCCGCCGCCGAGTACCACGTCAAGCTCGGCAATGCCGCTGGAAACGCGCTCGTATTTTTCATACGTCACGTCTTTGAGGGGCGTCGCCTTGGAGCTTCCGAAGAGGGGAGCGGCTTTTTTGGAGAGGGGCGCGGGCGGGGCGATCGTCTCCTCCGCAAGCGTATTGAATTTTCCGCAGTCGGGGCATCTTCCGAGCCACTTGGGCGAGGTGTAGCCGCACTCTGCGCAGACAAATTGTGTGGTCGCTTTGGGCATTTGTTTAGTGTTACTCCGTAATATTTTTTTTAAATTTACATTTTGGAAATTTTGAACACCCATAAAATGATCCGTATTTCCCATGCCGCAAGACAAGTTTGCTGCCGCACCGCGGACAAATATTGGCGGCAATATCGCTTCGCATTTTATTTATATGGAGCAGATGATCGTTCGCAGAGGTCGGATATTTGTCGCGGTACTCAATCAGTATTTTGAGAATCCTTTCTTTTTGTCGTACGGACAGCTTCCAAGCATTTCTTGGGGAAGAAGTTACCCTTTCGCGTAATTCCCTACATGTACAAACGTAGTTGCTTTGAATATGTTCTGTATTGCCCTGCACAAAAACGACAAATCCGTAAACGGGAACTTTGTTATGTAAAATTTGTCGTACAAAATGAACATGCGTACCGTTCTGTTTTACAGGAGAGCTAATCTCTATCGCGTCGTTTGAACGGTATAGTTTCCATAATCGCAAACTGTCGTTGCCGTAAATTTCTCCCGAATAATTTTTTGTTTCAATAACGAATACGCCATAACTTCCAATCAAAATGTGGTCAATTTGAGAAGAATATCCTGTATGTGGATTAAAAAATATAATATCATTTATAACGTAATCACCGGGCTGGGTACAGCATTCCTGCAAGATATTAGCAACAATGATTTCTCCCGTTTTGCCTGCATCTTTTCTTTTTGCCGCCGATTTTCTGAGGGAAGGAGTGGAGTGTGCGGTCAGCTTTATCAGTATAATGAGTATGATAAATAAGAAAAAGATAATCGCTGGAATTATATACCAAAATTGCATAATGTTTCAAATTTTTATTTCTTCACGGGCATTAAAAGTACGGTCGCGTAGACGGTGATGCCTTTTCCTTCGCCCACATATCCGAGCCGTTCGTTCGTTCCCGCCGCAATGCCGACGGCGTTTTTGTGTACGCCGAGCGCGCCCGCAAGGTTCTCCTTCATCTGCGCGATATGCGGGGAGAGGCGTGGCGTTTCGGCAAGAACGGAGATGCTTGCATTCTTGGCGGCATAGCCCGCGTTTGCGAGCAACACCACGACTTTGCGCAGAAGTTCCATGCTGTCGGCGTTCTTGAACCGCTCGTCCGTATCGGGGAAGTGGTGCCCGATGTCGTCCAGACCTGCAGCGGAGAGCAGGGCGTCCATCAGCGCGTGGCATACCACGTCGCCGTCGCTGTGGGCGATCAGTCCGCTCTCATGGGGAATGCGCACGCCCGCGAGGGTCACAAAGTCGCGCTCCGCGCCGAACGCGTGCGTATCCACGCCGAAGCCGACGCGCTCTGCGGGAAGGAAGTCCTCCGCATAGGTGAGCTTTCTGTTCTCGCGCTCGCCCGTAAAGAGGTGCGGGGGCGCGATATACTGCGCGTAGACGCCGCTCTCGTCCGTGAAGGAAAGTCCCTCGGCGCGCGCCTTTTCGTAGGCGGCGAGCAGCTTGTCCCTGTAAAATCCCTGCGGGGTCTGGATCAGGAACGCCGTTTCGCGCGCGGGAACGGAAAAGACGTTTCCGTCGACCGCGAGCGCGACGGTGTCTGTCGCGGGCAGGGCGCACACGCCGCTGCCGAACGTCTTTACGCTCTCTATGCAGTCCTGAATAATCTTCTGCGAAACGAAGGGGCGCGCCGCGTCGTGAACGAGCACAATGTCCCCCCGCGCGCTTTTGAGCGCGTTATAGACGGACGCGCCGCGCGTCTCGCCGCCGAGCATGGTGCGCGCGGCGGGGAAGGGGGCGAGCAGCGCTTTCACGCGCGCTTCGTCCTCCGCGTGGCACGCCACGATGATCTCGTCCGCGCCCGCCGCCGAAAACGCGGAGAGCGACCACGAGAGCACGGGCAGCCCGCCCAGCTCGTGCAGCACCTTGTTTTCCGCAAAACCCGCGCGCCTGCCGCGGCCTGCGGCGCAAATAATCACGCTTATCATACGATCACCTCGTAGAGGCTTGCAGCCTCGTCCTTTTTCACCGTTTCTCTGAGTTCCTTTACGCGGAATTTCAGCGTACCCGTCGCAAAGGTGAGCTCCACCACGTCGCCCACTTTCACGCGGTAGGCGGGCTTTACCTCTCTGCCGTTGACGCTGATTTTGCCTGCGCTCGCAGCTTCCTGCGCCACCGTGCGGCGCTTTAAGATGCGCGAAACCTTTAAAAATTTGTCGATCCTCATGTTTTTTCCTCGAATTGCTGATTTTTGGAAATTTTCGGCGCAAAAAGGCTTGACATCTTTTCACGCGCGGTCTATAATAACATACTGTATCATTATGCGTAGAATGCGTTTTTGTGCCTTTCTGCCCGAAAACGGGGAGAGAAAGGACGGTGCATCCCGCACTTTCCCCATATTATACCGCATTTTTATGCGCTTGTAAAGAGGGGAATCCAACAAATTTCATTGCGGAAAATTCGATTTTTATCGATGAAAAGATATACTCGGTAGATCGTCAAGCAAAAATACGAAAAAAAGGAGTATGATTGACGGATGAACTTACCCATTCACAAGTACGGGAAGACCGAGAGACGGAAGTTCGGCAAGATCAACGAAGTCATCGACATCCCCAACCTCGTCGAGATCCAGAAAGAGAGCTATGACTCTTTCATCAACGAGGGGATTGCGGAAATTTTCGAGGACTATTCGCCCATTACCGACTTTTCCGATCACTTCGAGCTGCACTTCTTGGGCCACGAATTCGGCGATACGCCCAAGTATGATGAGAAGGAGTGCCGCAACCGCGACGCGACTTACGCCCTGCCCCTTCGCGTGAAGGTGCGCCTTGTCAACAAGGTCAAGGACGAGATCATCGATTCCGTCGTCTTTATGGGCGATTTCCCGCTCATGACGGACAACGGTTCCTTCATCATCAACGGCGCGGAGCGCGTCATCGTCTCCCAGCTTGTCCGTTCCCCCGGCGTGAACAACGTCGCCGAAACGGATAAGACGGGCAAGAAGATCTACGAGACGACCGTCATCCCCAACCGCGGGGCATGGCTGGAATTCAAACAGGATCCGCAGGGCGTCCTGTGGGTGAGCGTGGACAGAAAGCGCAAACTCACGGCGACGGTGCTTCTGCGCGCGCTCGGCTACGGCTCCAACCGCGCGCTCGAAGAGCTGTTCGGCGGAGACAAGATGATCGCGGCGACCATCGAGCGCGACGAGAAGGATACGCCTCCCATCAAGTCGGAGTCGGACGGTCTCATCGCTCTCTACCGCCGCCTGCGCCCCGGCGAAGTTCCTACCGAGGAATCGGTGCGCCAGCACCTGAACAACCTCTTCTTCGATCCGCGCCGCTACGACGTGGTCAAGGTGGGGCGTTATAAGTTCAACAAAAAACTCAACCTTGCCTATCGTCTGCCCGGCTGCCGCATCGCGGACGACATTTTCCACCCCGAAACGGGCGAACTGCTCGCAACGAAGGGGGAGGTCGTCTCCGAAGAGCAGGCGCGCGCCATTCAGAACGCGGGCATCGGCGAGGTGTTCGTGCTCGTCAACGACCCCGTGGACGGAGAGATCAGACACAAGATCGTCTCCAACAACACGGTGGATTTTGCCGCGCTCTCCGATAAAGACCCCAAGGCGTTCGGGCTTTTGAAGACGGTCTATTACCCCAACTTCGTGTTCAGTAAGAAGATCGCCGAAGCGTGCAAGGATAAGAGCGTGGAGGAAGTCGCCGAGGAGTTCCTCGACGAGATCAACGCCGTCTACTACACGCACGAGACCGCGCCCGAAGCGGACGAGAAGCAGGAAGAGAAGAAGAACCGCGAAAAGCGCAAGGAAAACCGCCTGAAATTCGTTGCGGCGTGCAAACTCTTCCACGAGATCCTCAACCGCAACGACGACGCGCAGGGCGCGCAGATCGACCTCGAAAAGGAAAAACGCGTGCTCGGCGTTACGCCCGACGAGAAGAAGATCGTAAAGCCGCTCGTCGAAAAGCTCAACCACAAGTGCATTACCGTGGACGACATCGTCGCCGCGGTTTCCACCAACCTCGACCTGCAATACGGCATCGGCACGATCGACGAGATCGACCACCTCGGCAACCGCCGCGTGCGTTCGGTGGGCGAACTGCTGCAAAACCAGCTCCGCATCGGTATGTCCCGTTTGGAGCGTCTCATCAAGGAGCGCATGGCGACGGCGGATCCCATGGAGGTCACGCCTTCCGGGCTCATCAACGTGCGTCCCATTTCGGCGGTCATCCGCGAGTTCTTCGGCTCGTCCCAGCTCTCGCAGTTCATGGATCAGACCAACCCCATTGCGGAACTCACGCACAAGCGTAAGCTCTCCGCGCTCGGTCCGGGCGGTCTGAACCGCGACCGCGCGACCTTTGAAGTGCGCGACGTTCACCACTCGCACTACGGCCGTATGTGCCCGATCGAGACCCCCGAAGGTCAGAATATCGGTCTTATTTCCTCGCTCGCGACCTTCTCCAAGGTCAACGAGTTCGGCTTTATCATGTCCCCTTACCGCAAGGTGGACAAGGAGACGGGCATCGTCACGTCGCACGTCGATTATCTGACGGCGGACGAAGAGGACCGTTACGTCGTCGCGCAGGCGAACGAGCCGCTCGACGAAGAGGGGCATTTCATCAACGAGCGCGTCGGCTGCCGCTATAAGGAACTCATCACCGAGATGCCGCGCGAGAGCATCGACTACATGGACGTCAGCCCTAAGCAGCTCGTCTCCGTCGCGACCGCGCTCATTCCCTTCCTTGAAAACGACGATACCAACCGCGCCCTCATGGGCTCGAACATGCAGCGTCAGGCAGTGCCGCTCCTCAAAACGGAACCCGCCATCGTTGCGACGGGTATCGAGGAAGCCATCGCGCGCGACTCGGGCGTTACCGTCCGCGCCAAGGAAGCGGGCGTCGCGGTGGGCGTCTCTTCCGACCTCATCAGGATCCGCGAGGACAGCGGCTTTATCACCGAATATCCCTTGAAGAAATTCGAGCGTTCCAACCAAGGAACGTGCCTCAACCAGCGTCCCATCATCAACACGGGCGACAGAGTGCAGAAGGGCGAAGTCATTGCGGACGGTCCTTCCACGTGGGGCGGCGAGCTTGCGCTCGGCAAGAACATTCTCGTCGGCTTCATGGAGTGGGAAGGCTACAACTACGAGGACGCGATCCTTATCTCCGAAAAACTCGTGCAGGACGACGTTTTCACCTCCATTCACATTGAGGAGCACGAGACGGAAGCGCGCGATACCAAGCTCGGCGAAGAGGAGATCACGCGCGATATTCCCAACGTCGGCGACGACGCGCTCAAAGACCTCGACGAAAACGGCATCGTCCGTATCGGCGCGGAGGTCGGCAGCAACGATATTCTCGTCGGTAAAGTCACGCCCAAGGGCGAGACGGAACTCACGCCCGAAGAGCGCCTTCTGCGCGCCATCTTCGGCGAAAAATCGCGCGAAGTCCGCGATACGTCCCTCCGTGTGCCGCACGGCGAGGGCGGTATCGTCGTCGACGTGAAGATCTTCACGCGCGAGAACAAAGACGAGCTTTCGCCCGGCGTCAACAAGCTGGTGCGCGTGTACGTCGCGCAGAAGCGTAAGATTCAGGTCGGCGACAAGATGGCGGGCCGCCACGGAAACAAGGGCGTCATTTCGCGCGTGCTTCCGCAGAGCGATATGCCCTTCCTGCCCGACGGTACGCCTTTGCAGATCCTTCTCAACCCGCTCGGCGTCCCTTCGCGAATGAATATCGGGCAGGTGCTCGAAGTGCACCTCGGCTATGTGTGCCGCCAGCTCGGCTGGAAGATCGCAACGCCCGTCTTTGACGGTGCGACCGAGAGCGACATTGAGCAGCTCTTCCGCGAAAACAATCTCTTCAACCCCGAAGGCAAGGTGGACGGCAAGTTCCAGGTGTTCGACGGCAGAACGGGCGAGCCCTTCGAGAACCGCGTCACGATCGGTATCATGTACATGATCAAGCTCATCCACCTCGTCGACGATAAGATCCACGCGCGTTCCATCGGTCCTTACTCCATGGTCACGCAGCAGCCCCTCGGCGGCAAGGCGCAGTTCGGCGGTCAGCGTTTCGGCGAAATGGAAGTCTGGGCGCTCGAAGCATACGGCGCGGCGCATATCTTGCAGGAGATCCTCACTGTCAAGTCGGACGATATCGTCGGGCGCGTCAAGACGTATGAGAGCATCGTCAAGGGGAACAACATCTCCGAACCGGGCATTCCCGAGGCGTTCAAGGTGCTCCTCAAAGAGCTGCAATCCCTTGCGCTCGACGTGAAGGTGCTCACCGAGAACAACGAAGAACTCGTCATCCGCGAATTTGACGACGATGACGACCGCGACGTCCGCCGCGACGACCGCCACGAGGAAGAGCAGGACTTCGACTTCTCCGTACCCGACGAGGACGAAGAGGACGAGGGCATCGGCTCCATCTTCGACGACGCGGGCGACGACGAGGACTTCGTCTCCGACGATCTGTTCAAAGAGGACGAAGACGAGGACGATATGTCCGACGTGGACGAGGACTTCTCCTTCGGCAACCTCTTCGGCGACGACGAGGACGACGAGGACGGCGGCGAGGACGAGAGCAAGAGCGATCTCTTCGACGACAAGGACGAGGACTGACGGGAGGATAATATGTACGAATTAAACGATTTCAATTCCATTCAGATCAGCATCGCATCTCCCGAAAAAATCAGGGAATGGTCGTACGGCGAGGTCACCAAGCCCGAGACCATCAACTACCGCACGCAAAAACCCGAGCGGGACGGTCTTTTCTGCGAAAAGATCTTCGGCCCCACAAAGGATTGGGAGTGCCACTGCGTGCGGCGTGGAAGTCACGCGCGCCAAGGTGCGCCGCGAGCGCATGGGGCATATCGAACTTGCCGCGCCCGTCTCGCACATCTGGTATTTCCGCGGCGTACCCAGCAAGATCGGGCTTCTTCTGGACATGGGTCCCAAGTCGCTCGAACAGGTCATCTATTTCGCTTCCTACGCCGTGCTGGACGCGGGCTTTGTCAATAAGCTCGTGGTGCTCCGTCACGACGGCGACCTGCGCACGCGCGCAGGCGGCATGAACGCCGCTGTCGTCGGACTTTCCGAGGTCAAAGAAGTCAAAACGTTCGCCGCCAAAGACGAGGCGAAGGCCGCGCTCGCGCAGGCGCTCGAAGGCGAACTGTGCGCGGACGAGAGCCTGCTCTCTTCGGTGCGCGACCTCAACAACATTGCAGACAACTCCGCTGCGGCGGCGAAGATCGCGGGCGATATGCAGGCGATGCTCGAAAAGTCGAAAGACGGCGCGGTGATGGAGTTCTACTCGCTCAAAGAGCGCACGGCGGACGGCGAAAAGACGTACGTCCTCAACAGACGCCGCGCGAAGCTCGTGCATGACGAGTCCTTCGAGAACGAAGAGGAGCTGAAAGCCTTCCTCGAACAGATGGAGGGCGAGAGCATCACCTACAAGCAGGTCATCAACGACAGAAAGCTGCGCGAGATCGAGGACGCGCTCGGCGAGAGCGACGTGACGGGGCTGAAAGTCGGCATGGGCGCGGAGGCGATCCGCGAACTTCTCATGGCGGTGGACCTCGACGAGGAGAGCCGCCTTGCCAAGGAGATCATCGAGAGCAACGCGACGGGTCCCAAGCGCGTCAAGGCGATCAAGCGCATCGAGATCATCGAGGCGTTCCGCAAGAGCGGCAACAAGCCCGAGTGGATGGTGCTCACGGTGCTTCCCGTCATTCCGCCCGATCTCCGTCCCATGGTTCAGCTCGACGGCGGCAGATTCGCTTCTTCCGACCTCAACGACCTGTACCGCCGCGTCATCAACCGCAACAACCGCTTGAAGCGCATGATCGAGCTCGGCGCGCCCGAGATGATCGTCAAGAACGAAAAGCGTATGCTGCAAGAGGCGGTCGACGCCCTCATCGACAACGGCAGAAGGGGTAAGCCGCTGAGCGGACCTTCCAACCGTGAACTCAAATCCCTCTCGGGACTTCTCCGCGGCAAGCAGGGCCGTTTCAGACAGAACCTCCTCGGCAAGCGTGTTGACTATTCCGGTCGTTCGGTTATCGTCGTCGGTCCCGAACTCAAAATCTACCAGTGCGGTCTGCCCAAGGAAATGGCGATCGAGCTTTTCAAGCCCTTCGTCATGAAGCGTCTTGTGGAAACGAACAAATGCCACAACATCAAGAGCGCAAAGCGCACGGTGGAAAAGGGCAAGGACTTCGTGTGGGACGTTCTCGAAGAGGTCATCAAGGAGCACCCCGTGCTTTTGAACCGCGCGCCCACGCTGCACCGCCTTTCCATTCAGGCGTTCGAGCCCATCCTGATCGAGGGCAGAGCCATCAAGATCAGCCCGCTCGTCTGCGGTCCGTTCAACGCGGACTTCGACGGCGACCAGATGGCTGTGCACCTGCCGCTCTCCATCGAGGCGCAGGCGGAAGCGCGTTTCCTCATGCTCTCCGCGAACAACATTCTCAAACTTGCGGACGGCAAGTCGGTCATGAGCCCCACGCAGGATATGATTATCGGCGCGTACTATCTGACCATTCTCCGCCGCGAGGAGGGCAAGAAGTACGACGCGCAGGGACGTCCTTCCGAGGACGGCGAGGAGTATATCCCGCCCGTATACGCGTCCTTCGACGAGGCGCTCATGAGCTACCAGCTCAAAGACGTGCATTGTCAGGACGAAATCTACGTCCGCCGCACGGTCGAGCTGCCCGCAGGCAAGTTTGACGATCTCGCGCTTCCTTATGAGCGCGCGTTCGGCGGGGACGGCGTCGTTCCCAACAACGGGCTGCGCGGGCATGTGTTCGTCACCAAGAACGAGGTGACGGGGCTTCTGTCCGTGACGGGCGTTCTCAAAACGACGGTCGGCAGAATCATCTACAACGACAATATGCCGCAGGATCTCGGCTTCGTCAAGCGCGAGAATCCCGAGGACTACCTCAAACTCGAACTCTCCACCGAGTTCATCGGCGGAGCAAAGGCGATCGGCAAGAAGCACCTTTCGCGCATCGTCGAGGCTTGCTTCAAGACGGGCTACGCGCCCAAGGCGGCGGCGGTGCTCGACGCGATCAAGGAGCGCGGCTACAAGTATTCCACGATCGCGGCGCTCACGACTTCCGTATTCGATATGAAGATCCCGCAGGAAAAGGCGGGCATCGTCGAGGAAGCGGAGCATCAGGTCGCGAACATTGCGAAGAAGTACGCCCGCGGTCTCCTGCGCGAAGAGGAGCGTTACAACGCCGTCATCAAGGTCTGGGACGACGCGACGGATAAGGTCGCGACCATCCTCAAAGATCAGGGCACGAAAGATAAGTTCAATCCCATCTGGATGATGGCTGACTCCGGCGCGCGCGGCTCGATCGACCAGATCAAGCAGCTTTCGGGTATGCGCGGACTCATGGTCAACCCGCAGGGTAAAAAGATCGAAGTCCCCGTCAAATCGTGCTTCCGCAACGGACTTTCCGTGCTTGAATACTTCATCTCGTCGCACGGCGGACGTAAAGGTCTCGCAGATACCGCGCTTAAAACGGCAGACTCCGGTTATCTTACCCGCCGTCTCGTCGACGTCTCGCAGGACGTTATCGTCCGCGAAGAGGACTGCTGCGCAGGCAAGCGTCCGCGCGCGACCTACGTCAAAGCCATCACGAACGGCAGCGGCGACGTCATCGAATCGCTGGAAGATCGTCTTACGGGCAGATTCGCCGCGGAGGACATCGTTGACGCGGAGACGGGCGAAGTGCTCGTTCCCTGCAACGAGATGATCTCCGAGACGATGGCGAAGAAGATCGCTTCCATGCAGAAGTATCAGGAGGGCGGCGTTCCCATCCGTTCCATCTTCAACTGCAACACCCGTTTCGGTGTCTGCGCGAAGTGCTACGGCAAGGACATGGCGACCACGCTTCCCATCAAGGTGGGCGAGGCGGTCGGCGTCATCGCGGCGCAGTCCATCGGCGAACCCGGTACCCAGCTCACGATGCGTACCTTCCACACGGGCGGTATCGCGGCGACGGGCGACATTACGCAGGGTCTTCCCCGTGTCGAAGAACTCTTCGAGGCGCGCAAGCCCAAGGGCGTTGCGACCATCTGCGAGTTCAACGGCGTCGTGCATCTCGACGACAGCGACAACCTGAAACACATCATCGTGACGGCGGAAGATACGGGCGAACGCCTCAAAGACTACGAGCTTCCCTTCAATGCGGAACTTCTCGTCAAGGAAGGCGACCGCGTCGTTCCCGGAACGCAGCTCAACGCAGGTTCGGTCAACCCGCAGGATATTATCCGCGTCGAGGGCGTCAAGGGCGTGCAGGACTACATTCTCAACGAAGTGCAGTCCGTCTACCGTTCGCAGGGCGTTGACATCAACGATAAACACGTCGAGATCATCGTCCGCCAGATGCTGAGAAAGGTCCGCATCGAGAACGCAGGCACGACGGAGATGCTGCCCGGGCAGTTCACCGATATGTTCACGTTCGAGGAGCAGAACGAAAAGACGATCATGGCGGGCGGCATTCCCGCAACGGCAAAGCGCGTGCTGCTCGGTATCACCAAGGCTGCGCTCGCAACCGACAGCTTCCTGTCCGCGGCGTCCTTCCAAGAGACCTCCCGCGTGCTCACCGAGGCTGCGATCTGCACCAAGCGCGATCCTCTCATCGGTCTGAAAGAGAACGTCATTATCGGTAAGCTTATTCCCGCAGGTACGGGCATGAAAGACTATAAAAACGTCTCCGTACAGTCCACGGGCGGCTACCGCGATATGCTTCCCACCGAAGATCTGAATAACGCGTAACGCATTCGGCTTCAAGCCCCCGCAGGAAAACCTGCGGGGGCTTTTGCCAACGGAAAATTTTTGAAAAAATTTTTATTTTTCTCCAACAAAATGCCGATGCTGTGCGTTGTAAGGGTGCAGGACGATGAGAGAGCCTGCAAAATCGGAAAACGGAAAAGGAGAATATCACAATGAAAAAGAAGATTCTGGCATTATTTGTTACGGCGGCTCTGGCGGGTACGGCGCTTGCAACGCTTGCGGCTTGCGGCGGGAATGGCGGCGGCACGGGCGGTCTCGGCGGAAACGGCGGCGTCGGCGGCGAAGGAACAGCGGTGGAGATGGGCGCGCGCAACGCGTACGGCATCGGCGCGGTGACGACGGCGAAACTCCTCGCGGGCGGGATTGCGGGAACGAACGCGATGCTCTCTGCCACTTCGCAGGAAGGCGCGGCGGACGGCGCGGGACAGGGCGCGCAGGAGGCGGCGGGAGAATTTGACGAATACTTCCGTATGCTCGATTGCTTCCTCGACGAGGACGCGTTCCGCACGACGGTTTCGGAAAATACGGACGAAGGCTTTGCGTTCGACTATAAGATGACCGTCGAAGGCGAGTTGTTGGACGGAACGGCGGTCTCGCACACCATGTATTACTCGGAAGAGTCCGTCGGCGCTGTTTCCGACGACGATGACGATCATGACGATGACGACCGCGACGAGAACGAGCACACGGAGGCGTACCGCCTGACGGGCGTCATGGTGCTGGACGGCGTTTCGTACGACATGAGCGGCTACCGCAGCGTGGAGACGGAGGCGGAACACAACGAGACGGAGCATAGCGAAGAACTCTGGATCCGTGCAACCGACCCGCAGAACGCGCGCAATTATGTGCAGATGGATCTTGAAACGGAGACGGAGGAAGAGGGCGGCTCCGCAGAGCAGGAACGCGAATACGTGTACAGCGTGTATGCGGACGGCAAGCTCACGGAGCGCACAAACGTCGATTTCGAGACGGAGAACGAGGACGGCACGGCGGAAACGGAATATACGCTCGGGATCCTGCGCGACGGCGTGCGCAGCTACTATGAAGTCGAACGCGCCGAGCGTGAAAGCGGCTCCGTGACCATCGGCGTGCGCTATCGGCTGGGCAGCGGCGAGAGCGGCAGATTCGTCGTCACGCAGACGGCGGACGGGGAGTACGTCTATCGGACGGACGACGGCACGCGCATCGATTTTGACGACTAATCCGCCTGCGGGACTGCGTTTTGCACATAAAAATGCATCTTGACGAAGGCTTCCGCATCTGATATAATAATGCCGTAGCGGATTTCCCGCTACGGTATGAAGGAGGAAATCGCAGTGTCCATCGATGAAGCAATGGCAAGGCTTGCGGCAGGGGAGAACGACGCGCTGGAAGAAATTTATACCCAGACGCGCAAGACGGTGTACTACGTCGCGCTCTCCATCGTCCGCGAGCGGATGCTTGCGGAGGACGTCATGCAGACGACCTACCTGAAAGTGCTTGCCAACGCGTCGGCGTACCGCGCGGGGAGCAATGCCCGCGCATGGATCGCCCGCATTGCCAAGAACGAGGCGATCGGGCTTTTGCGCAGACGAAAGCGGGAGGTCTCCGTGGACGAGCGCGAAGAGCTTGCGCTGTTCGGAACGCAGGCGGCGGACGAGTACGGACTGCTCATTGATCTGGCGCGGCGCATTTTAAAGGAAAAGGAATTTGCCGTGCTCATGCTCTCGGCGGCGGAGGGGTATAAGCGGCGGGAGATCGCCGATCTTCTGGGAATCCCGCTCCCCACCGTGACGTGGCATTACGGGCGCGCCGTCGCAAAGATGCAGAGCGCGCTTGCGGAGCGCGAACAGACGCAAGGAGGGAGTGCGGTGGATCGCAGACAGTTGGAACAGGAATTACGGTCCGAAGCCGAACAGCATACGCCCGACGTGTACGAGCGCATCCGCTCCGCGCCGCCCGTTCAGGCGGAAAAAGGCGGCAGCGTGCTCGCCGCGGCGCGTCCGAACCGTTGGAAGGTCGCGCTCGCCTGCACGCTTGCGGCGGCGCTGCTCTTCCTCGCGGTGCTGCTGCCCTTCGTGTTGGGCGGAAGCTCGGTCGCCGCAGTCTACCTCAGCATCGGAACGCTTCCTGCGGGGGCGGGCAATGTTTCAGTCGCGCGGCTGTCCGAAGAGCGCACTTCCGCCAGCGCGCAGACGGAGGCGACCTCGGTGGAGTTCTCCGTGGAGGACGGCTTGGTGACGGGCGTGCGCGCGCTCAACCGCGGCGCGGCGCTGCTCGTTGCGGGCGAGACCTTTACGGGACTTTCGCCCGAGGACGCGAGCGAGAAGTTCGTTGCGCTGTCCGACAGTAAACACCTCATTGCCGCCGACGGCATCGGACTGTACGTGACGGGCGACGACAGCGCGGCAATCGAACGGCGGGTGCGCGATCGTCTGACGGGCGGCGCGCAGAGCTATTCGGTGCGCGGCATGGAACAGACGGAGCTGGACGAAATTATTGCCGCGTACGACGAGCAGGCGATGGGCGACTTCGAGGACTACCTCGAACGCGAGCTCGTGCATTTGCGCGAGGGGTTCGCGGCGCAGGTACACGCGCTGATGGAGACCTATCTTGACGATCTGTATTCGATGGACCCCGCCGCGTTCAATCAGAAATATCTCTACCTCGGCGAGGACTGCATTTACGAGGACGGCGACGAGGATCCGCGCGAGCTGGAAGAAAACTTCTTGGAACTGTGCCGCGCGGTCGAGCGCTACGGCGACGCGTATATCTTCGACGAGCTGTACGACGAGTTCCTCGAAGCGGTGGAAGAACTGTACGAAACGGACGATCCGAGCGGCGGCGATGACGGCGATGATGACGATCATGACGACGATGACGATGACGACGATGACAATGATGACGACGACAATGATGACGACGACGATTGAGCAAAATGACGGGCGGCGCGCCCGTCTTTTTTTGCGAAACGGCGCGAAAAATATATTTTGAAATCGTTCAAAATAACGCTTGACTCCCCGTCCGGGGCATGGTATACTGTATAAGAAAGTATAGAAAAGCGGCAAAATCGCAGTATATTTTATTAGAACTTTTTCGAAATACAGGGGTACGGCATGAAAAACGCATGGGGCGCGCTCTCGGACGACACGCGGCGGGAAATCCTTTCGCTGCTCAAAAACCGTCCGCACACCGCGGGGGAGATCTCCGATCAGTTTGAACTTTCGCCTGCGACGGTATCGCATCACCTTTCCGTGCTCAAAGGGTGCGGGCTCATCAAGTGCGAGCGCCGCGCGCAGACGCTCATTTACTCGATCAATCTTCCCGCCTTCCACGCGCTCGCCAAAGAGCTTACGCGCATTTACAGTTAAACGGCGGAAATCTCTCCGAAGCCGATCGGAATTTTATAAAAGCGGAAATTTTCCGCTTTTTTTCTTTTTGCGGCAAACTTTTTTTCAAAAAAACAACACAGAACGCCGTAAATATGGTATGATAGGAGATAATTGCCGTAAGGAGGGGGAACGCATGGCAGAAAAGAAGACGGCGCGCGATCTCATCAGCCCGAAAATTGCAGCCGATAAGGCGTGGTATCTTGCGCTCCTCGACGGCGAGAAACAAATGGAGTACGAAAAGGATCACCTTGCGGCGGTTCTGCAAGTGCTCAAAGCCGTCTACATTTCCCGTATCCGCGACCGCATCCGTCAGACGCGGGAGGAGATCGGGGAGATCCGTTCCCGCGAGCGTTACGGCGCGGAGGATTACCGCGCGTTGCAGGAAAAGAACGCGTTCATCGCCGCCGAGACGGCGAAGCTCAACAGCTACAAACCGTTTTTTGCCGAACCGTATTTCGCCCGCATGGACGTGGTGGACGATAAGGAGGGCTATAACAGCTACTATATCGGAAAGCGGGGAGACGTCAATCTGGAAATCGTCGATTGGCGCGCGCCCCTCGCCGTGCGCTACTATCAGAAGAGCCGCGTCAACTTTACCATCAACGAATACGAGTACCGCACCGTGCTCCGCCGCGCGCTCTCCGTAAAAAACGGAAAGGTGCTCGACTTCCGCAACGAATATCTCTCGGTGCGCGACGTGCTCACGCCCGAGGAGATCGGCGGCAGGGACGAGGAGATTTTATTCGATCCGTATCTCCGCAGCATTATCCAAAGCCGCAAGGACGACGTGCAGATCCGCGATATTATCCGCACCATTCAGGAACAGCAGTTTGAGATCATCACCCGCCCCGAGCGCGAGAGTTTTGTCTTGCAGGGCTGCGCGGGGAGCGGCAAGACGATGATTCTGCTGCACCGTCTGAGCTATCTCATGTACAACAACGAGACGCTCCGCCCGCGCGACGTGCTCGTCATCACGCCGTCCGTCAGCTTCAACGCCTTTATCGACGAGCTTTCGCAGGTCCTCGAATTGCAGAAGGTCAAGACGACGACCCTCCGCGATTATTTCTTCCGCGCGCTGCTGAACGAGGGAGTCGATCTGAAAGCCAATCTCTCCGAAGAGGCGGAGTCGGCGGAGTATCTGCGGTACGTGTATTCGCCGCGCTTCCCCGCCGACGCGGAGCGGCAGGTGCGCAAAATGTACGGCGAGCTTTACGGACTGTTCGCGGGCGAGGAATGCCGCGAAGTCGCCGAAGAGATTTTGCGCCGCTGCGCATATTTGCAGGAAAAATATGTGCGCATCAAGAACGCCTCCGTGCGCGTGCGCCGCGCCGTGCTCGGCGAGATGAAGGAGAACAAGGAGGGCGGATTTTACTTCACCAAGCCCTTCCGCACGCTCATGAGCGCATATGTGCAGGTGGAGGACTTTCTGAAATTCGTCCTGCGGGAGCAGGAGCGCACGCCCGATTATTTCTTCCGCCAATTCGTGGAATTTTACCGCTGCGCGCACTTTGCGGCGGCGGGCGCGGAGAAAATTTTCGCCGCCGCACAGGAGGACCTCCGCTCCCTTGTCGCCGTCATCGAGCGGGAGATCGGCGATCTCAGGCGGTATCGTCTGAAAAAGGGGACGGAGGAGGTCTATACCTACGCCGACCGCATTTCCCGCCGCGAAGAACTCAAAGAGGAGGCGCAGCGCATCTGCGCGCTCATTGCGGATATGAGCGGCGGGTGCGAGCTGTTCCGCGAATTTTTTGCCGTCGTGCGGCTGACGAAGTACTGTCAGGAACTCGGCAAGTGCCGCGACGCTTCCGACATCGCGCGCTGGCTGTACCGCGAGACGGTCAAAAAATACAAGGCGAAGTACGGCATGAAGGGGGTCTATCCCTCGGACGGGTACGCCGTCGCGTTCGTGCTCACGGCGGCGGGGCGCAGGCTCACGCCGCGGTACGGGCTGGTGTTCGTGGACGAAGGGCAGGATATTTCCGCGGGCGAATACGATCTGTTGAAGCGCATTCATGCGGACGCCGCGTTCAACGTGTTCGGCGATCTCAAACAGAACATCACGCCGTGGCGCGGGGTGCGCGATTGGTCGGCGATCTCGCCCACCGTCTATACGCTCAATCAGAACTACCGCAACACGAACGAGATCGTGGCGTTCGTTTCGGGCGTTCTCGACGCGGATATGCGCCCCATCGGACTGCACGGGGAGGAAGTCGCCGTACTCACGCCCCGTCAGGTGGGCGCGTTCTTCCGCGGAAAACAGGGTCTGAAAGCCGTCATCGCCAAAGAGGAATACCTTCCGTTGTTTGAAAAGCGCGGGTTCTGCGTGCTCAAAGCGGACGGAAAAATCAGTAAGACCAAAGTCAACGTGATGAGCGTGTTCGAGAGCAAGGGGCTGGAATTTTCCGCCGTCGCCGTCTACGACAAGGGCATGACGGAAAACGAAAAATACATTGCCTACACGCGCGCCCTCAGGGAGCTTGCCGTGATTTCCGAGTAGCCGCGCGCCGTTCGGAGAAATTTTGCGCATTTATATCGATCTATGAAAGATACTTTTTTGCTGGATATTGACGATACGCTGCTCGATTTTTGCAGGCTGGAACGCGAACAGCTTCTTGCCGTGCTGCGCGCCTTCGGGGAGCGGGCGGACGACGGGATCGCCGCGCGCTTTCACGCAATCAACGACGCGCTCTGGAAGGCGCTCGAACGGGGCGAGATCACGCGCGAGCGGTTGGTCGTGCAGCGGTTTGAAACGCTGAAAGAGGCGTTCGGACTGCGCACGCGGGCAGACGCGCTTGCGGTGTGCTTTCTCGACGCCATGCGTTCGCACGCCTATCTCTTCGACGGCGCGCAGGCGTTTTTAACGGAGCTTTCCCGCCGCGGAAGGCTGTTCGCGGTCACAAACGGCGCAAGCAGGGTGCAGCGACGGCACATGGAGGATACGGGCATTCTCGCGTATTTTGAGGACGTGTTCATTTCAGAAGAGGTGGGGCATCAGAAGCCCTCTCCCGAATACGTGTCATACGTCGCAAGCCATATCCCCGCGTTCCTTCCCGCGCGCACGCTGTACGTCGGAGACAGCCTGACCTCGGACATGGTATGTGCAAAACGCCTCGGGGTGGACTTCATTTTATTCCGACCCGACGGCGCGCCCGCGGAATGGACGGGGCTTTGCGCGACGGATTACGATCATATCCTTACGCTCGCAGACGGTATGTAACGCGCCGTTGCGGGCGTTTTTTATGCCCGCAACGGAGAATTTCGTTTCAAATGCTTGACAACGCCGCGGGGGGGGGTGTTATACTGATTGCGCAGGCTGTCGGAAGTTCGCTCCCGCGCCTTGTACGGCTGCCGTCCGCAGAATGCGGCGGCGGGATAAAATCGCCCGCAAGGGCAAGGAGTATTTCTATGCAGGAGAACGGTTCGCCCTTTTCCGATTTCGGAGAAGAGGTGGTGCGGGCGGAGAATCTGAAAAAGATATTCGCCCTTTCACGCAAACAACAGCGGCTCGATAAGACGGGGCAGACGCACAAAGTCGCCGTGTCGGGGCTGTCCTTTTCCGCTTACCGCGGGGAAATTTACGGGCTGCTCGGTCCGAACGGGGCGGGCAAGACGACGACGCTCCGCATCCTTTCCACGCTCATCAAACCGGACGGGGGAGACGCGTTCGTGTGCGGGCATTCCGTCCGCCGCGAGGCGCAGGCGGTGCGCGACAGTATCGGGTTCATGACGAGTGAATTGAAGCTGGAAGGCTTTTTCACGCCGTCCTATCTCTTCGACTTCTTCGGCTCGCTGCACGGCGTGGATAAGGCGACGCTCGCCGCGCGCAAAAAGGAGCTGTTCGGGCGGTTCGGCATCGACCGTTTCGCGGAAGTCAGAATCAAGGACCTCTCCACGGGTATGTTGCAGAAGGTCTCGCTCGTCATCGCGATCGTGCACGATCCTGCCGTCGTCATCTTCGACGAGCCGACCAACGGGCTTGACGTGCTCACGGCAAAGGTCGTGACCGACTTCCTTCTCGAACTCAAAGCGATGGGGAAGAGCATTCTGCTCTCGACGCATATCTTTTCGCTCGTCGAAAAGCTGTGCGACCGCGTGGGCATCATCATCGACGGGCGCATGGCGGCGGACGGCACGCTCGCATCCGTGTGCGGCGGAATGCCGCTCGAAGAACGGTTTTTCGAGATCTACCGTTCGGTCAAAGGAGATACGTTATGAAGCTGCTTGCGCTCATGAAAAAGGAGTTCGCGCGGTTCTTCCGCGATCCGCGCCTCATTCTCTCCATGCTTCTCCCGGGGATCCTCATCTATATCATCTATTCCGTGATCGGCACGGCTGTCGCGCCCGAACCCGCGGCGTACGCGTTCAAGGTGTATCTCTCGGGGGAGTCTGCCGTCACGCAGACCATCGAACAGACGGTAACGCTCAACGAAGGCTGGTCGCTGGAATATACGCAGGCGGAGGACGTTGCCGCCGCGCGTGCGGAAGTGGAGGCGGGCGAGGCGACCGCGCTCCTCGTGTTCAGCGATAATTTCGACGGAACGCTCGGCAGCGGGGCGACGGCGGAACTGTACTACAATTCGGAGGACAGCGCAAGCGCGGCGTTCGCAACGCTTGCGGGCGGCGTGCTCGACGCGTACGGGCGTTCGTTCGCGCTGACGGCGACGGACTTTGCGCAGACGGAAAACTTTGCCGCGCAGATGATGGCGGGACTTCTGCCCTTCCTCATCGTCGTGTTCGTGTTCTCCTCGTGTATGTCCGTCACGCTCGAATCGGTGGCGGGGGAGAAGGAGCGCGGCACGCTGGCGACCATTCTCGTCACCTCCGCCCGCCGCTGGGATATCGCCCTCGGCAAAGTTCTGCCGCTCGCGTGCGTTTCGCTCATCGGCGCGGCGTCCAGCTTTCTGGGCGTGGCGCTGAGTATGCCGCAGCTGATGGGCGTTTCCATCGACGTCGCCGTCTCGGGGATCGGGTTTACGGGGTATCTGATGCTCTTTTTGCTCATCTTCTCCTTTGTGCCGCTCATTGTGGCGGCGATCGCGATCGTCTCCACCCTGTCGCGCTCGGTCAAGGAGGCCTCGGGCTATACGAGCGTCGTCATGATTTTAATGATGGTGCTCTCGCTCGTCACCACGTTCGTAGGGGGGATCGGCGATTGGGTCGTCGCGGTTCCCGTGCTCAACGCCGTCTCCGCCATGCAGGGCGTGCTCATGGGGAATATGGTGCTCTGGCAGTGCCTTGTATCCTTCGCGCTGAATATCGCGTACGCCGCGCTCCTTGTGTTCCTCATCGGAAGAATGCTTTCGAGCGAGCGCATCATGTTCGGCAAATAAGGCGGTACGGATTACTGAACGCAATCTATAAAATACAGCCCGCCGCGCAAATCTTGCGCGGCGGGCTGCCGTTGGATCGTGAAAAGGTATTTTATCGGTCGTAGACGCTGTTGCCCTCGCTGTCGATCGCGACGACGAGGGGGAAATCGACGACTTCCATGCGGTAGATCGCCTCGCTCAGAAGGTCGGGAAAGGCGACAAGTTCCATTTTCCTGATCGCGTTTCCGTACGACGCGCCCGCCCCGCCGACGGCGGCGAAGTACGCTTTGCGGTTGCGTACGAGCGCGGCGCGCGTCTCCTCGCTCATTTCGCCCTTGCCGATCATGCCGCACAGCCCTAAATCGAGCAGGCGCGGCGCAAAGGCGTTCATGCGGGCGGAGGTCGTCGGTCCGCAGCTTCCGCAGGCTTTTCCCGCGGGCGCGGGGCAGGGACCCGCATAGTAGATATACGTCTGTTTCAGGTCAACGGGCAGGGGCTTGCCCTCGTCGAGCAGGGCAAAGAGCCGTTTGTGCGCGCAGTCGCGCGCGGTGTAGATCGTTCCCGAGAGTAGAACGCCCTCGCCTGCGCGGAGTGCGCGCGTCTCTTCGTCGGAGAGGGGAAGGGTAAGTTTTTTCATCAGAGCGTCTCCTTTTCGCAGCGCACGCAGTGGCATTGGATATTGACGGCGACGGGCAGTCCCGCAATGTGGGTGGGCGCGATCTCGCACGCCACGGAGAGCGCGGTGACCTTTCCGCCGAAGCCCTGCGCGCCGATATTCAGCGCGTTGATTTTTTCAAGCGCCTCGCGCTCGATGGAGGCAACGTCCTCGCGCGGGTTGGCGCTGCCCACGTCGCGCGTGAGCGCCTTTTTTGCAAGGAAGGCGCAGCCGTCGAACGCGCCGCCGATCCCCACGCCCACGCACACGGGCGGGCAGGGGCGGGAGCCTGCAATTTTCACCGTCTCGACGATGGTATCCACGATGCCCTTACGCCCCTGCGAGGGGGTGAGCATGACGAGGCGGCTCATGTTTTCGCTGCCGAATCCCTTGGGCAGGAAGGTGACGCGGACGTTTTCTCCCGCCACCATGTCCAGATGCAGGTGCGCGGGCGTGTTGTCGCCCGTGTTTTCGCGGGTGAGCGGATCGCAGATGCTCTTGCGGAAACAGCCGTCGGCATACGCCCGCCGCACGCCGTCGTCCACCGCCTCTTTCAAGGGCGCGCCCGTGAGGCGTACGTCCTGCCCGAGTTCGATGAGGACGACCGCCATACCTGTATCCTGACAGACGGGCATCTGTTCGCGCGCCGCCGTCCGCTCGTTTTCAAGGACGGTCTCCAAGGCGAAGCGCGCCGCGCCCGTCTCCTGCGCCGCGGCGCTTTCGAGCGCGGCGTGGCAGGCGGGCGTGAGCGTGACGCCCGCTTTCCGCGCAAGGCGGTAAACGCAATCGGAAATCTCTTTCGTGTTCAAAGTTCTCATACCCGATATTATAGAACAAAATTTTCAAAATGCAAAGGGATTTTCTTGGACTTTTCACGAAAATTCGGTATAATGGGAGTATGGAACAGCAAGACGGCGTCTATTTTAAGCGGCGCGCGCTCTCCGAGGCGGGGATCGCCTACTCGGTAAGCGCCGTTCTGCCCGTAATTTTATCGCTCATTCTCGGCGTGATCGCGGCGCTTGCCGCGGGAGAGAAATACGCGGATACCGATTGGTACCGCTTTTTATCCTATCTTCTCCCGCAGGTGTGTTTCGCCGCCGCGGCGCTCATCTTTTTCCGCCGCAGCAAGGTCTCCATGCGCGGGACCTACCGCGGCTGCAAGTGGTACTATTTCCTCATCGCCATTCTGCTCCAATTCGGGCTTATGTTCTCGCTCGAAGAGCTGAACGGCCGGTTCATCGCCTTTCTGGAAAAATTCGGCTACGAGAACGCGGGCGTTGCGCTCCCTTCGCTGGACGGGTGGAATCTGCTCCCCGCCATTCTCATCATCGCGGCGCTTCCTGCGATCTTTGAAGAGACGCTCTTCCGCGGCGTCATGGTCAGAACGATGTCCGCCGCAGAGTGGGGAACGGGGGCGACGGTGCTCATTTCGGGCGCGCTCTTTTCTATATTCCACGGCAATCCCGCGCAGACGCTCTACCAGTTCATCTGCGGAATGTGTTTTGCGCTCATTGCGCTGCGCGCGGGGAGTATTCTTCCCTCCATGGTCGCGCATTTCTGCAACAACGCCGCCATTCTCGTTCTGACGGCGACGGGCTACGGCGTGGAAGGCGGCTGGACGATGCCCTTCGGTTGGAGCGTCGGGCTGATCGTCTCTTCTGCGGTGTGCCTTGCGGGAACGCTCGTCTATCTCATCTTCTTCGATAAACGCAACGCCCGAAAGGGCGGCGTGAAAAACGGAACAACGTTCCTCTTCGGCGCGGGGGTGGGCATCGCCGTGTGCGCCGTGCAGTGGATCGTGATTCTGGTCACGGGGTTTGCAGGTGGTTAAGGTCAGTCTCGTCTGCGTGGGAAAACTCAAAGAGGCGTTCTGGCGGGACGCCGTCGCGGAATACGCCAAGCGGCTCTCCCGCTTCTGCAAATTTGAAGTGAAGGAACTTGCCGAGGGGAAATCTCCCGAAGAGGAAGCCGAACCCATTCTCCGCGCCTGTAAGGGGCGTATCTTCGCGCTCGCCGTCGAGGGCAGGGAATACACGTCCGAGGGCTTTGCGGAGACGCTGAAAACGCTGTGCGACCGCGGCGAGGAGATCACCTTCGTCATCGGTTCGTCGTGCGGGCTTTCGCCCCGCGTCAAACGGGCGGCGGACGGGCTTGTCTCCTTTTCGCGGATGACCTTCCCGCACCAGCTCATGCGCGTCGTGCTGTGCGAGCAGATCTACCGCGCGTTCATGATCAACGCGGGCGCGGAATATCACAAATAATTTCTTTTTCATACAATGGACGGTGAACGTCTACGAAGAAGTCGAAGCCTTCTACCAAAGCTACCGCGGCGAAAAGACGGTCATCGGCGAGAGCGCCGAGGGGCGTAAACTCTACGCCATGTTCGTCGGAACGCACACCTCTCCCGTGGGGATCTGCCAATACGCCATACACGCGCGGGAGTGGATCTGCGCCTGTCTTGCGCTCTGGCATATCCGCAGGGGACTTGTCCGCGGCGGGGCGTGGATCGTGCCGCTCGCCAATCCCGACGGCGCCCTCCTCGTGCAGGAGGGCGCGGAGAGCGTCTCCGCGCGGCGGCGGGGCGAACTGCTCTATCTCAACGGCGGCGCGGATTTTTCGCTGTGGAAGGCGAACGCGCGGGCGGTCGATTTGAACGTCAATTTCGACGCGCGCTGGGGAACGGGCGCAAGCAACGTGCGCATGCCGAGCGCGGCGAACTATGTGGGGATCGCGCCCTTTTCCGAACCCGAGACGCGCGCCCTGCGCGACTTCACCTGCGCCGTGCAGCCGCAGTTCACGATCAGCTATCACACCAAGGGCGAGGAGATCTATTGGCGCTTTCATCAGCCCTTCTGGCGGCTGCGGCGGGATAAGCGCCTCGCGAAGATTTTAAGCGCGGCAACGGGGTATCCGCTGCGGGAAGCGCCGCTGTCCGCGGGCGGCTATAAGGATTGGTGCGTGGAAAAACTGCGCATTCCCGCCTTCACGGTGGAGGCGGGGCGGGAGGATTTTACGCACCCGCTGGGGCTTTCCGCTCTCGGCGACGTCGTTACGAAAAATCTCGATGCGCTCGTGCGCTTTACGGAGGAATTTTAAATGGAAGAACGCTTCATGCGGGAGGCGATCCGCCTTGCGCAAAAGGCGAAAAAACGGGGCGAAGTGCCGATCGGCGCGGTCGTCGTATATCAGGGGAAGATCGTCGGAAAGGGGTATAATCTCCGCACGAAGTTGCAGATGGCGACGGCGCACGCCGAAATGCGCGCCATCGACCGCGCCTGCAAAAAACTGCATTCGTGGCGGCTGCCCGACGCGGAGATATATGTGACGCTCGAACCCTGCCCCATGTGCATGGGCGCGATCCTGAACGCCCGCATCGACCGCGTCTATTTCGGCGCGTACGAGCAGAAGGGGCGGAGCCTCACGAACGAGCTTGCAAACGCCAATCTTCTCAACCACAAAACGGAAGTGGTGGGCGGCGTGCTGAAAGAGGAATGCGCCCAAGTGCTCACTTCCTTTTTCACCGAAATGCGCGCAAGAGAGAAGGCGAAAAAGAAATAGCGATGCCTGCCCCGCTAAAAGCGGGGTTTTTTATGCCTGTTTGCTATGGCTGCGCATAATCACTTTTATGCCTGTTTGCTATGGCTGCGCATAATTAAAAGGTATTTGACAATCCCTGCGGCGTGGGCTATAATAGGGAAAAATCGTGCGGCGGAAGCCGCGGAAGCAAGGAGAAAAAGTATGCTCGGAAATTTCAGCTATTGCAATCCCACCCGTCTGTATTTCGGCAAAGACGCCATGAAGGGGCTGGAAGAGGAACTGCCCAAGTACGGCAAGAACGTGCTGCTCGTCTACGGCGGCGGGTCGATCAAGAAAAACGGCATTTACGCGCAGGTCAAAGCCGCGCTCGAAAAGTGCGGCAAAAACGTGTTCGAGGACGCGGGCGTCATGCCCAATCCCACGGTGGAAAAGCTGTACGAGGGCGTCGAACGCGCCCGTGCCGCGAAAGCCGACCTCATTCTGGCGGTGGGCGGCGGCTCGGTATGCGACTACGCCAAGGCCGTCTCGGTGTCCGTCCATTGCGACGAGGACCCGTGGGAGAAATATTATATCCGCTTTGAAGAGCCGACCTGCGAGATCGTTCCCGTGGCGTGCGTTCTGACGATGGTCGGCACGGGCAGCGAGATGAACGGCGGCTCCGTCATCACCAATCACGCGCAGAAGCTGAAAATCGGTCACGTGTTCGGCACGGAGGTGTTCCCGAAGTTCTCCGTGCTCAATCCCGAGTTCACGTTCACGCTGCCCGAATATCAGATGATCGCAGGATTTTACGACATTATGTCGCACATTCTCGAACAGTATTTTTCGGGTACGGACGACAATACTTCCGACTATATCATGGAAGGGCTGCTGCGCTCGCTCATTCACAGCGCGCCCATTGCCAAGAAAAATCCCACCGATTACGAGGCGCGTTCCAACATTATGTGGACGGCGACGTGGGCGCTGAATACGCTCGTCGCCATGGGCAAGGATACCGATTGGGAAGTGCACATGCTCGGACAGGCGGTCGGCGCGCACACCGACGCAACGCACGGCATGACGCTCGCCGCCGTCTCCATGGCGTACTACCGATATATCATGCCGTACGGGCTTGCAAAGTTCCGCCGCTATGCGGTCAACGTGTGGGGCGTCGATCCCGAGGGCAAGACGGACGAAGCCGTCGCCGCCGAGGGGCTTGACAGAATGGAGGCGTGGATGAAGTCGCTCGGTCTCGTGATGAACCTCACCGACCTCGGCGTGAAGGAAGATATGATCGACGGACTCGTGAAGAGCACGCTCGTCATGGAGGGCGGCTATAAAGTGCTCACGCCCGAAGAGATCGCCCGGATTTTCAGGGCGAGCCTGTAATCGGAACCCGCCGCGCAGCGCGAATTTTGCCCTGCGCGGAATTGTATTTTATCGGAAGAAATAAGGAGATGATATTATGAATGTTTTGCTTGTCAACGGAAGCCCGCGCGCAAAGGGCTGCACCTATACGGCGCTCACCGAAGTCGCAAAGGCGCTCGAAGCGGACGGCATCGAAACGGAGATTTTTCAGGTCGGCGCGAAACCCGTGCGCGACTGCATCGCCTGCATGAAGTGCCGCGAACTCAAAAAATGCGTGTTTGACGACGACGTTGCGAACGTGCTCATCGAAAGGGCAAAGACGGCGGACGGCTTCGTGTTTGGCTCGCCCGTCTATTACGCGCACCCTTCGGGGATTCTGCTCTCCGTTTTAGACCGCGCGTTCTATGCGGGCGGCTACGCCTTTGCGGGCAAGCCGGGCGCGAGCGTCGTTTCGGCGAGAAGGGGCGGCACGGCGGCTTCGTTCGACGTGATCAATAAGTATTTCGGGATCACGCAGATGCCCGTCGTCTCGTCCAGCTATTGGAATATGGTCTACGGCAAGACGCCCGACGAAGTGCGGCAGGACGAAGAGGGTTTGCAGACCATGCGCAACATCGGGCATAACATGGCGTATCTGCTCAAATGTATGCAGGCGGGCAAAGAGCAGGGCATCCTCCCGCCGCAGAATAACGTCTCGGTACGGACGAATTTTATAAGGTGATATTCACACTTTTTCCCGCAAACTGACGCGGGAAGAAAGTCGTGATTTTTAGAAAACCCCCGCGGGCGCGCCTTTGGCTGCCCGCGGGGGTTTTATTGTCGCCGTCGTTTTTGCAACAAATTACAGATACAAGGAAGGTTTCCTTCCGCAGTATCTCGGCGGCACCAAGAGGTGTCGCGGCAAAGCCGTGGCAGTGGGAGTTCTTGCCTCCCTCTTTGAGGGAGGTGCCCCGCAGGGGCGGTGGGAGTTCTTGCCTCCCTCTTTGAGGGAGGTGCCCCGCAGGGGCGGTGGGAGTAACTCCCTCAGTCTCGCTCACGCTCGACAGCTCCCTCACAGAGGGCGCCAAGGACGAGCATGACTTTGCCCGATAGCATTTCTGAACTTGTTTTTACGAGCCTTTGCTCGCAAAATTTCGTGAACCGAGCTTTTGCTGTGCAATGAACACCTTCATCACGAAGGAGTGCGGCAGGAGTTTCGTGAGGGCGTGCGTCGCCTTTGCAATAAACCCGGGCACGACGTAATCCTTTTTCTTCTTCATGGCGCGGAACGTCTTTTTGGCGATGAACGCGGGGTCGTACATACAGTCGAAATGCGTAATGACAGAATTTCCGTTCGCGCGGTCGAAGAACGCCGTTTTCGTCCAATAGGGGCATACGGCAAGCACGCGTACGCCGCGCGGTTTCATCTCCCGATTGACGGCGCGGGAGAGGGCGAGCACATACGCTTTCGTCGCCGCATATTCCGCGCCGAATGGAACGGGCTGGAACGCCGCCACGCTCGCCACGTTCACGACGATGCTTCCCTTTTCGCAGTAGGGGAGCACTGCAAGCATCATAAGCGCGAGCGCGCGGCAGTTGAGATCGGTCATGCCCGCGGCGTCCTGTTCGGGAATGCGGTCAAACCGCTCGAACACGCCGTATCCGCTCGCGTTGATGAGAACGCTTACAACGGGCTTTTCTTCGGCGAGGAGCGATTTCACCCTTTCGATGCTCTCCGCCTTGGTCAGATCGAGCGGAATGGAGCGCACGGGGATTGGCATTTCCTCTTTCAGCGCGTTCAGCCGCGCTTCGCTGCGGGCGATTGCCCAAAGCTCGTCGAACTGCGCGTGCGCGGGCAGACCCGTTGCGAGCAGCTTTCCGATGCCGGAAGAAGCTCCCGTGACGATTGCAATTTTCTTCATAAAAAACCTCCGAATTTTTGTTTGTGTGCCGTTTAAGTACGGTCGGTTTGCGGTATATTATATATGACCTCCGAAAGGGGAGGCTCCAAAGGAGAAAAAAGTATGAAGACCTATTTACAGAAAAGAAATAACGGAGATGTTTTCGACGTATTCGAGGACTTCTTCAAACCCATGTTCTACGATGAACAGCTCGACAGCATGCGCACCGACATCAAGGAGACGGACGACGACTATAAGCTCTCCATTGAGATGCCCGGGTTCAAGAAGGACGAGATCAAAGTCTCGCTCGACAACGGGTATCTGACGGTCAGCGCAGAGAAGGCGGAGAAGGAAGAAGAGGGCAAGGAGAAGAGCGCGAAGTACCTGCGCCGCGAGTGCCGCGTCTCCTGCCAGAGAAGCTACTACGTCGGCGACGACGTGCAGGTGGACAGCGTCAAGGCGAAGTACGACAACGGTATGCTCGAACTCACCGTGCCGAAGGCTGCGCCTAAGAAGATCGAGACGAAATCCATCGCCATCGAATAATCGGTACATTGCTTTCAGCGGACGCCCCGCTCCCCGCTCAGGGAGCGGGGCTTTTTTTGTACAGGCGGATTTCCGAAGTCAGTCGATGAGTCCGCCGTATTCTTCGTAGAGCGCTTCCGATTCGGCGGAGAGCGCGGCGAGGCGGTCGGTCACTTCCTGCGCGCGGCGGAAGTCCCGTCCGCACGCGGCAAGCTCCTCCGTGAGCGCCGCCTGCTCCTCTTCGAGGGCGGCAAGGCGCGTTTCGATCTCTCTGATCCGCGCGCGTTTCTGCGCCTCCCGCGCACGCTCTTCCTTGGAGCGGTAACCCGCCGCCGCGCGCTCTTTGGGCGGCTCCGCCGCGGACATGGGTGGGGGAGAAGCGTTCCTGCGCTGTGCGAGGAAGTCCGCATACCCGCCCGCAAAGGACGTGATCGCGCCGTTTTCCAGACAGACGATGCGGTCGGCGATCGCCTCAATGAACCGTCTGTCGTGCGAGACGAACAGCACCGTGCCGTCAAACGCCGCAAGCGCCTCTTCGAGCGATTCGCGCGCGGGGAGGTCGAGGTGGTTGGTCGGCTCGTCCAGAACGAGCACGTTGCCCCGCTCCGCCTGTAAGAGCGCGAGCGCGAGCTTGGCTTTCAGCCCGCCCGAAAGTTCGCACACCTTCTTTTCCATGTCCTCGGCGTCCAGCCCCGTCCGCGCGAGGAGAGACTGCGCGTCCGTGCGGCTCATGCCGCGGTGAACGCCCCAGAATGCGTCCAGCACGCGCTCGGCGGGGTCGAGCTGCGCGTTCTCCTGATCGTAATAGGCGACGCGCACGAACCGCCCGCGCGCAACGCGGGCGTCCTTGGAGAGCAGGAATTTCAGAAGCGTCGTCTTGCCCGTGCCGTTGTCGCCCAGAATGGCGCATTTCTGCCCGCGCATGAGGGAGAAGGAGACGTCTTTTAAAAGCGTCTTTCCCCCGACGGCGAGGTCGAACCCTTCGGCGCGCAGAACGCACTCGTAGGGCGTATCGTCGTACGAAAAGCGGAATACGGGCGGACGTTTGGGCGCGAGCGGCTTTTCGAGCACTTCCATTTTTTCAAGCTGTTTGACGCGGCTCTGCGCGCTCGAAGCCGTCGTCGCCCGCACGATGTTCTTTTCGACGTACGTTCTCAGTTTTCTGATCTCTTCCTGCTGTTTTTCGTAGGCGCGTTCCTCGACTTTGCGCTCCTCTTCTTTGAGCGTTTTGTAGCGGGAGTAATTGCCCTTGTAGGAGGAGAGCTTTCCGCGGTCGAGTTCGAGCGTGCGCGAGGTGAGCCTGTCAAGAAAATATCTGTCGTGCGAGACGATGAGCAGCGCGCCCTTGTAGGAAGAGAGGTAATCTTCCAGCCAGAAGAGGGTGCTTACGTCGAGGTGGTTGGTCGGCTCGTCCAGAACGAGCAGTTCAGGCTCTTCCAGCAGCAGGCGACAGAGTTTGAGCTTCGTGCGCTCCCCGCCCGACATGGTCGCCACGTTCTGCGCGTACGCCTCCGCAAATCCCATGCCGTTCAGCACGGTGCGGATGCGCACGTCGGTATGATAGCTGTCCCGCGCGGCGATGCGCTTTGCAAGGCTCTCCTGCCGCGCCGCAAGCACGCGCATTTCCGCCTCGTCGGCGTGCGCCATGGCAAGCTCCGTCTCTTTGAGGCGGGCAAGCAGCCGCCTGTCCTCCTCGAACACTTCCTCCATCGCGCCGTACACGGTGGCGTCTGCGGTGAATCCGCCCGACTGTTCGAGGTAGCCGAGCGAGAGATCGCGCTTGCGGATCACCGTGCCGCTGTCCGGCACAAGTTCGCCCGTCAGCAGTTTTAAAATCGTCGTCTTTCCCTCGCCGTTTCCGCCGAGGAAGCCGACGCGCTCCCTTTCGTGCAGCGTAAAACTGACGTCCCGCACGACGGGAACGCCTGCATATCCGAATGTCACGTTTTCAAAAGCGGCGAGCATAATTTCTCCTTGGTTGCAAAGGCTTGTGGTATGAATAAAAAACTTGCGGAGGCGGAGCGGATCCGCGAACGTCTGAAATGCGCCCCGCCCGACGAATGCGCCCGTCTCACCGAACGCCTCGTAAGACTCCTCGACGAGATCACCGATTAAAAATCCCAATCGGGGATATACGCCTTTCCCACGCTCTCCTTATCCTGCGTGTAGAGGGGGTCGAACCCGAGCGCGAGCGCGTAGTCTGCAACGCGCCTGTATTCGCGCGCCGTCAGCGTGCGGCATAGCTCGGGATAGCGCTCATATTCGCCCATCGGCGTATATTGGCGCATCAGCGAAAGGGGCGTGCCGTCGGGCAGCGTCTCTTTGAGAAAATCGAGAATTTTCAGACTGTCCGACGTGCAAGCGGGCATGACGAGATGCCGCACGATCAGCCCCGATAATATCTTTCCGTCGCCGCTCCACACGGGCGGCTTTTGCGCCATAAAGCGGACGGCTTCGCTTGCCCGCGCGAAGTAGTCCGCCCGCCCCGTGTACCGCTCCGCGAGCGCGGGGGAGTAGAACTTCACGTCGGGCAGCCATACGTCGATATAGGGCGCGATGCGCTCCAAAGCCTCGACCTTGCAGTACCCGCCCGAATTGTACACGACGGGGATCTGCGGCTTATACAGGGCGAGCGCCTCCGCGATCTGATCGGAGACGTGGTCGGGCGTGACGAGGTTGATATTGTCCGCGCCCGCCTCTTCGAGTTCGCGGAAAATTTCCGCAAGCTCTGCGGGCGTGACGGCGCGCCCGCGCCGCGCGCGGGAAAGCTCGTAATTCTGGCAGAACACGCACCTGAGCGAACAGCCGCCGAAGAACACCGTTCCGCTCCCGTTCTTATGCGAGACGGGCGGTTCTTCAAACGGGTGCAGGTAATATTTTGCGACGGTGAGCCCTTTCACGCCGCATACGCCCGCGTGCGCGGGTCTGTCCGCCCCGCACGATACGGGGCAAAGCGTACATTGCATACGCACGATTATATCATGCCGCGGCGCAAAAAGCAACCCGCTTCCCGCCCATTCTCGTTGACTTTTAAGCGCATATCTATTATAATATGCGGGAAAAGAAACGGGAAACGAGGAATACGTACCATGAGAAGATTTTTTACAAGCGAAAGCGTGACGGAAGGGCATCCCGATAAGGTGTGCGACCGCATTGCCGACAGTATTCTGGACGAGCTGTTGAAGCTCGATCCGCACGCCCGCTCAGCGATCGAGTGCTGCGCGGCGTACAACACGCTCTTTCTGACGGGGGAAGTCTCCTGCCGCGGGAGCGTTGACTATGAAAAAATCGCCCGCCGCGTGATCCGCGAGATCGGCTACGATTCGGGCGATTTCGCCTACGACAAATGCAATATCATCGAACTCGTCCACGGGCAGTCCGCCGACATTGCGCTCGGCGTGAACGCCTCCGCCGAAAAGAAGGCGGGCGGCGGCGCGTACGATCTGCTCGGCGCGGGCGATCAGGGCATGATGTTCGGCTACGCCTGCCGCGAGACGGAAGAGCTGATGCCGCTGCCCATCGTGCTCGCGCATAAGCTCGCAAAGCGGCTCACCGACGTGAGAAAGGCGGGTACGCTCTCCTATCTCCGCCCCGACGGAAAGACGCAGGTCACCGTCGAGTACGAGGGAAAAACGCCCGTACGCGTGGATACCGTCGTCGTTTCCACCCAGCACGCGGAAGAGGTTTCGCAGGAGACCATTGCGGCGGACATCAGAAAACACGTCATCGACGCGGTGATCCCTTCGGGACTTCTCGACGGCGAAACGCGCATTCTCATCAACCCTACGGGAAAATTCGTCATCGGCGGACCGGAAGGGGATTCGGGGCTGACGGGGCGCAAGATCGTCGTGGATACCTACGGCGGCAGATGTCCGCACGGCGGCGGCGCGTTCTCCGGAAAGGACGCGACCAAGGTTGACCGCAGCGCCGCGTATATGGCGCGCTACATCTGCAAAAACCTCGTTGCTGCGGGCATTGCGGACGAGGTGGAATTGCAACTCGCGTACGCCATCGGCGTCGCCCGTCCCGTCTCCGTGTTCGTGGAGACGTTCGGCACGGGCCGCCTTCCCGATGACAAGATCGCCGAGATCGTCAAAAAGGAGTTCGATCTCCGTCCTGCGGCGATCATCGAGACGCTTTCGCTCAACCGCCCCGTATACGGCGAGACGGCGGCTTACGGGCATTTCGGGCGCGACGGGTTCGCTTGGGAGCGCACCGACCGCGCGGAATCGCTGAAAAAATATATTGAGGGATAAGAAGATGAGATACGCAATTTACGGTGCGGGCGCGCTGGGTACGGTGCTCGGCGCATATATCGCGAGAGCGGGCGTCGAGATCGATCTGTTCAACCGCAACAGGGCGCACGTCGAGGCGCTGCGCAAAAACGGCGCGAAAATTATCGGGACGGCGGAGTTCACGCAGAAGGTGAACGCGTTCTATCCCGAAGAGATGCAGGGCGAGTACGACGTTATCCTGCTCATGACCAAGCAGCAGAACAATCCCGAAGTGGTCGCCTTCCTCAAAGACCACCTCAAAGCGGACGGCGCGCTCTGCACCTGTCAGAACGGTCTGCCCGAGCCTGCCATTGCCGAAATTGTCGGCGCGGACAGAACGCTCGGCTGCGCCATCGCGTGGGGCGCGACCTTCCACGGCGAGGGCGTTTCCGAACTCACGTCCGAGCCTTCCGCGCTCACGTTCTCGCTGGGCGCGTACGGCGGCGGAAACCGTCTGGAAGAGACGAAAAAGCTCCTCGAATGTATGGGGACGGTCGTCGTCGAAAAGAATTTCATCGGCGCGCGGTGGTCCAAACTGCTCATCAACAGCGCGTTTTCGGGGCTTTCCACCGTCACGGGCGGCACGTTCGGCGAAGTCGCGTCGCGGAAAAATTCCCGCCGCGTCGCGCAGCGCATCATCAAGGAGTGTATTGACGTTTCCCGCGCGCTCGGCGTAACCGTCGAACCCGTGCAGGGGCATGATATCGTCAAACTCTTCGATTATAAGGGCGCGTTCAAAAAGAAGATCTCCTTCATGCTCATTCCCGTCGCCATGAAAAAGCACAAAAATCTCGTCGCGAGTATGTTGCAGGATATCCGCAGCGGAAAGCCGTGCGAGATCGCTTTCATCAACGGCGCGGTCAGCGCGCAGGGGAGGAAGGCAAACGTTCCCACGCCCTTCAACGACAGAACGGTGGAGATCGTCTCCGCCATCGAGCGCGGCGAAAAGACCTTTTCGTTCGATAACATCGCGCTCTACAACGACCTTTTCTGACGTTATACGGCGCAATAGTATTTCTTTCGCTTATAGCGGCTATTCAAAATTCTTATCGATGAATTTTGAAAATGGGGTTGACACTTGAAAAAACTTATAGTATAATGAATTAAACCGATGAGGTAAAGGAGTAGCGTGCTCCAAGCGGATTTTCAGAGAGTTCTCGGCGGTGAAATGAGAGCAGTCCGACGCGCGTGAATGGATTACCGAGGGCGGATGCGAACGATAGTCAAGTAGTGTCCGACGGGGCTTTCCCGTTACAGAAAGAGAGCATGATGGTGCTCGTAAAGAGGCAATTTTTAAATTGCGAAATTGGGTGGCAACACGGAGAGATTCGTCCCAAACGGATCTTATCCGTGTTTTTTTGTCATAAAAAATTTTCAGGAGGTAACAACCATGGCACACGAGATCCCTTACAAGATCTATCTTACGGAACAGGAGATGCCAAAGACATGGTATAATGTAAAAGCGCATATGAAGACGCAGCACCCGCCCTTTCTCAATCCCGCAACGGGAAAACCCTGCACAAAGGCGGACTTGCAGCCCGTTTTCTGCGACGAGTGCATCGATCAGGAACTCAACGAGACGGACGAGTATATCGAGATCCCCGAAGGCATCCGCGATTTCTACCGGATGTTCCGTCCGTCGCCGTTGGTGCGCGCGTACTATCTGGAACGGCTCCTCGATACTCCCGCCGAGATCTATTATAAATTCGAGGGCAACAACACGTCCGGTTCGCATAAGCTCAATTCGGCAGCGGCGCAGGCGTACTATGCCAAAAAGCAGGGGTTGAAGTCCATCACGACGGAGACGGGCGCGGGGCAGTGGGGCACGGCTCTGGCAATGGCTTCCGCGTTCTACGGACTCAATCTCGACGTGTACATGGTCAAGGTTTCCGCCGAACAGAAACCGTACAGAAGAGAGGTCATCCGCACATACGGCGCGAACGTCATTCCCTCTCCCTCCGATACGACGGAAGCGGGCAGAAAGATTTTGAAGGAGTTTCCCGGGACGGGCGGCTCTCTTGGCTGTGCCATTTCCGAAGCGGTGGAAAAGGCAGTCTCTACGCCGTCCTGCCGCTACGTCCTCGGCTCGGTGCTCGACCACGTTCTGCTGCATCAATCCGTCATCGGTCTGGAATGCAAAACGGCGTTTGAAAAATACGGCATTCAGCCCGATACCGTCATCGGGTGCGTGGGCGGCGGCTCCAACTTCGGCGGTCTCATCGCGCCCTTCATGGGGGATAAGCTGGACGGCAAAAACGACATCGATTTCATCGGCGTCGAGCCTGCGAGCTGTCCTTCGCTCACGCGCGGGAAATTCGCCTACGATTTCTGCGATTCGGCGAAGATTACGCCGCTTGCCAAAATGTACACGCTGGGCTGCGGATTTATGCCGTCGCCCAATCACGCGGGCGGACTGCGCTACCACGGCATGAGCCCCGTCGTCTCTCAGCTCTATCACGACGGATATCTTCGCGCCGTCTCGGTGGAGCAGAGCAAGGTGTTCGAGGCGGCTGTCATGTTCGCCAAGTGCGAGGGGATCCTTCCCGCGCCCGAAAGCTCTCACGCCATCCGCGTCGCGATCGACGAGGCGCTCAGATGCAAGGCGGAAGGGAAGAAAAAGACCATTCTCTTCGGTCTGACGGGCACGGGGTATTTCGATCTTGCCGCTTACAAACAGTATAACGACGGCACCATGACCGACTATGTTCCCACCGAAGAGGACCTCGCGAAGGGGTTTGCAAGCATCCCGAAACTCTGAGCGTTAATATGAAAGAACACAGCCCCCTTTGACGTCGTCAAAGGGGGCTGGCCATCTGAAAAGGGGAACGGACTTTGCGGAAAAAAACGATCCGCACGCTCTGCCGCAAAAGGGCGCGATCCGGATCGTTTTTTCCGGTGGGGACAACAGGGCTCCGCCGACACCCCCCGAAGGGGGACCCCTCGGCGGGGCGTTCCGCGCGACCCTGCGCCCTGCTCCGCGGTTTCGTCGTTCTCTTCCCGCGGGCGCGAGGTTCGCCTGCTCCTCCGCACAAAAAAAAGAAGGCAAAAAAGGTGTATTCGATAGAGAAAATCTAATAATAAAATAAAAAACGGATACACCACAAAGGGCAAGTCAAAAAAGGGAGCGAGTTATTTGAACTCGCTCCCTTTTTTGACAATATTAGAATGTAGATTCGAATTGGAAATAAGCAAGTATTTCATAAAGCAGCATGATAACAAGGAGTGAGAGTAAAGCCGAGCAGTTACCTGCCCGGCTTTGCAAATTTTCAGCGATAATTTTTCCCCTTGACGGCGACCGATTTTTCCGATACACCCCAAAGGCGAAAGAGAAATACCTTACATGGCTCGTTGAAAGATTTTGAATAATGTTAATAACTATTATTAAAATGAATTGGGTTAGAATATCACTTTAATTCCTTTATTTCTTTGAAAGTTTTCTAAATT
>CAJFFP010000001.1 GCA_904373325.1 Candidatus Gallimonas merdigallinarum | reverse complement strand
GGAAACAAGCAAGCCGTACAAAAATATATCCAAAACCAAGAGAAAGAGGATTTGATTTCAAGCCAAATCAGTATGGTGGAATATTATGACCCGTTTGAATAATGGCTGAAATCAAATCTGAGGACAGGAAAGAAATAAAAGGACGGCTTGCTTGTGTGCGGTAGGCGAGTTAAAGTCGGTGCTTTAGCACCGTGCCGGTAATCTCGCCCTTTAGGGCTTCCTAAAGCCCCCACTTTAGTGGGGGATATTTACTATCATAATAAAAAGAACGGTTTTGCGGAAATGCGAAACCGTTTTGATTTTCATTAACCTACAATCAGATTGACGAGCCGCCCGGGAACGACGATGCACTTTTTCACCGTCTTGCCCGCCGTCTTTTCCTGCACTTCGGGCAGCGCAAGCACGAGTTTTTCGATTTCGCCGTTTTCAAGACCGTTTGCGATCATCGCCTTGCATACGATCTTGCTGTTCACCTGAACGGCGTATTCCTTCTCGTCAAGCACGAGCGCCTTGGGATCGGCAACGGGGTACTTCTGTTCAAACACAAAGCCCTTGCCGCCGATCTCCTCCCAAAGTTCTTCGCAGAAGTGGGGCGCGAAGGGGGCGAGCATGAGCACGAGATCGCGAACGCCCGCTTTGAGGACGGTAACGTTTTTCTCCGCCAAACCGTCGTATTTATACAGCGCGTTCACATATTCCATGATGCGCGCGATCGCGGTATTGAAGGAGAACGCTTCGGTATCCTTGGTCACGCGGTCGATCGCGTAGTTTTTGGCGTATTCGAGCGCCTTTTCCTCCGCGCCGAAGGTCTCGTTTTTGTTCGTTTTGCAGGCGTGGACTTTCAGGACGAGCTTTTCAACGCGGTCCATGAACTTCGCGATCGCCTTGATGCCGTCGTCGTTCCAAGGTCCGCCCTCCGTGTAGGAGAACCCGAACATGAGGTAGAGACGGAACGCGTCCGCGCCGTACGTTTCGACGTACTCGTCGGGGGAGACGATATTCCCGTGCGACTTGCTCATGCGGTTGCCGTCGGGACCGAGAATGACGCCCTGATGCACGAGCCGCCTGAACGGCTCGTCGAAGTCGAGGTAACCCATATCGCGCAGCGCTTTCGTGAAGAAACGCGCGTACAGAAGGTGCATGCAGGCGTGTTCCGCGCCGCCGACGTAGACGTCCACGGGGAGCATCTTGTCCACCGCCTCGCGCGAGAATGGCTCTTTTTCGTTGTGCGCGTCCGCGTAGCGCAGATAGTACCAGCTCGAACAGACGAAGGTATCCAGCGTATCGGGATCGCGCATTGCCTCGCCGCCGCACTTCGGGCAGACGGTGTGCATGAACTTCTCGTGTTTTGCGAGGGGGGATTTCCCGTCGGGGCGGAATTCCACGTCATAGGGAAGGCGCACGGGCAGATCCTTTTCGGGAACGGGAACGTCGCCGCAGACGGGGCAGTGAATGACGGGAATGGGCGCGCCCCAATAGCGCTGACGGGAAACGAGCCAATCGCGCAGGCGATAGTTGACCTTTTTGCCGCCCTTGCCGAGTTTGGAGATGTACGCCGCCACTTCCGCGCGCGCCTCTTCGCCGAACAGCCCGTCAAAGTTCTGAGAGCCGACCATGATACCGTCCTCCGTGAAGGGGAGCTCGGTCTCGCCGCCCTTTTTCTCGATGACTTTGACGATGGGAAGCCCGTATTTCGTCGCAAACGCGAAGTCGCGTTCGTCGTGCGCGGGAACCGCCATCACCGCGCCCGTGCCGTACGTTGCGAGAACGTAGTCCGCAAGATAGATAGGGATGCGCTTTCCGTTGACGGGGTTGACGCAGTAAGAACCCGTGAATACGCCCGTTTTTTCGCGCGTGGAGGAAAGACGGTCGATCTCGCTCGCCTTTGCCGCCTGCGCAATGTACGCCTCCACAGCCTCCTGCTGTTCGGGCGTGGTGAGAACGCGCGCGAGGGGATGCTCGGGCGCGAGCACGACGTAGGTCACGCCGAAAACGGTATCGCAGCGCGTCGTGTAGACGCGGATCTTTTCGCCGTTTTCGCAGTCAAATTCGATTTCGCAGCCCGTGGATTTGCCGATCCAGTTGCGCTGCATATTCTTGGTCTTTTCGGGCCAGTCGAGCCCGTCAAGACCGGTCAGAAGCTCTTCCGCGTAGTCGGTGATCTTGAAGAACCACTGCGTCAGATTGCGGCGGACGACGTCCGTGCCGCAGCGCTCGCACTTGCCGCCCTCGACCTGCTCGTTCGCAAGCACGGTCTGGCAGGAGGGGCACCAGTTGACGGGCGCCTCCTTGCGGTACGCAAGTCCTTTTTTATAGAGCTGCAAGAACATCCACTGCGTCCACTTGTAATAGCTCTCTTCGCAGGTCTTGACTTCCGCCGACCAATCGAACATCGCGCCCATCGCGCGGAGCTGTCCCTCCATGGTGGCAATGTTCTTCTCGGTGGAATCCTTGGGGTGAATGCCCGTCTTGATCGCATAGTTTTCTGCGGGCAGCCCGAACGCGTCGAATCCCATGGGCTGAAAAACGTTGTAGCCCTGCATCCGCTTGAAGCGGGCGTACGAGTCGGTAGGGCCGTAGTTATACCAATGCCCGATGTGCAGCTTCGCGCCCGAGGGATAGGAGAACATTTCAAGGACGTACAACTTCTGCTTTTCCTCGTCCTTCTTGTCGAAGTTGTTGAACTTCGCCTTTTCCCAGCGCGTCTGCCACTTGTGCTCGACCGATTTTACGTCCATACGTTACAAAAACCTCTCTTTATAATACCATTCCATATTTTACTATGGATGGCGCGGAAAGTCAAGCGGAGCGCGGCGTTTCGGGCAAATTCATACGTTTTTCATCGGATTGGCGGAAAGGGAAATAAAATCCCGTACAATTCATACAATAGGGGTGTGGAAGAGATCACGCTTTCGGAAGAGAGAGAAAACGGCGGCTTCGTCGCCTATCTGTATAACGCCCTGCTGCCCGAGGCGATGGCGGAGGGCGGCGCGGGGGAGCTTGCGTACGACGGAGACCGCGCGTCCATCCGTCTGCGCGCGCCGTCCGCGCGCTGCCTGCGCGTCCGTGCGGCGGACGCCGTGGCGGACGTCGTCTGTATCGGCTATAAATACCGATTTTTCGACGCGAGGCTCTCGGTGTGTCTGCCGCGCAGGGAGCGGCGGCTGCTGATCGCCGCGCTGATTGCGGCGGACTACGAGGGGGACGCGGCGTACGTCAGGCGGAAGGTTCGGGTGACCGACGCGTGGGCGGTGGACGGATTCTGGAATTTCCGTCTCGGCGCGCTCAAAGAAAAGTGGGACCGCATCGTGCGCTACGTTCCCGCCACGTTCGCCGCGCCCGATCTGAAAAAATTCTGCTCCTTTCTCGCGGGGGAGAGTGCGAACAAAATTTACCTCAAAGGGAATGTTGTGTACGGTTCGGATTTCGCGCCGCTCCGCCGCAGCCGTCTGACGGGGCGGGAGGACGTGGAAACGGAGATCATACTCTCCGACGCGGGCTTTATCTACTGCCTCGGCGAGATAGACGATTCGGTGGGGGACTTTCTGCAAAAATATTATGCGGAGCGTGCGATATTCTCTTGACAAAACGGGCGGCGCGGTGTAGAATAGCGGTAACAAAACCCGCAGAGACAAGTAACCCCGCGCGCCTTATCGCAGAGAGCGGACCCTTTGGCTGAAAGGTCCGTATAAGCGGCGGAACGCGAAACCGCTCTGCGCTCTCCTGCATTTCGCAGGCACAATTAAGAAGAGCGGCCGCACGGCAATTAAGGTGGAACCGCGCATTTTGAAAGAAGAATGCGTCCTTAAAATTTCTCCGAAAAGGGGAATTTTAGGGGCGTTTTTGTTATTTTTGCACCAAATACGAAGTACTATGTCAGACATAATACTGTCAAACAAGGAGGAATTTCATGGAAATCATTCTGAAAAACGGCGATAAGCTGAACGTGGAGAACGGCGCAACCGCGGCGGACGCGGCGCACGCGATCTCCGAAGGACTGTTCAGAGCGGCGGTCGCGGCAAAGGTGAACGGAAAGCTCGTCGACCTTTCGCACGCGCTCAGCGAGGGCGACGCGCTCGAAATCGTCACGCTCAAAGATAAAGAGGGGCTGGAAGTCTACCGCCACACCTGCGCGCACGTGCTTGCGCAGGCGCTCAAAACCATATATCCCACCTGCAAACTTGCCATCGGTCCCGTCATTGACAACGGTTATTATTACGACGTCGATTTCAAGACGCCCATTTCGATGGACGACTTTGCCAAGGTCGAAGCGGAGATGAAGAAGATCGTCAAGAGCAATCTTCCCATCGAACGCTTTACGCTTCCCAGAGAGGAGGCGATCGCGCTCATGAGCAAATATCACGAGACCTATAAGGTAGAGCTGATTCAGGACCTTCCCAAGGGCGAGGAAATTTCCTTCTACCGTCAGGGCGCGTTCATCGACCTCTGCCGCGGACCGCACCTGCCTTCCACGGGCAAGATCAAGGCGTTCCGCCTCGTCTCCATTGCGGGCGCGTATTGGCGCGGCGACGAAAAGCGCAAGATGCTCACCCGTATCTACGGCACGGCGTTTGCCAAAAAAGAGGAGATGGACGAGTACTTCCAGATGCTCGAAGAGGCGAAAAAGCGCGATCACATCAAACTCGGCAAGGAGATGAAGCTGTTCGCGCTGCTGCCCGAGGGCAAGGGCTTCCCGTTCTTCCTGCCCAACGGCATGGTCCTGAAAAACATTCTCATCGATTATTGGCGTCAGATCCACCGCCGCGAGGGGTATGTGGAAGTGCAGACGCCCATCATCCTCAACCGCTCGCTCTGGGAGACCTCGGGGCATTGGGATCATTATAAGGAAAATATGTACACCACCAAGATCGACGGGGAGGACTGCGCCATCAAGCCCATGAACTGCCCGGGCGGACTTCTGGTGTACAAACTGCACCCGCACAGCTATAAAGATCTTCCCATCCGCATGGGCGAGCTTGGCCTTGTACACCGCCACGAGAAGAGCGGTCAGCTCCACGGGCTGATGCGCGTGAGGTGCTTCTCGCAGGACGACGCGCACATCTTCATGCTGCCCGAGCAGATCACCGAAGAGATCAAGGGCGTCGTGCGCATCATCGACGAAGTTTACACGCTGTTCGGGTTCAAATACCACGTCGAGCTTTCCACCCGCCCCGAAAACTCCATCGGTTCGGACGAGGATTGGGAGGCAGCGACGAACGCGCTCCGCGCGGCGCTCGACGAGCTGAAACTCCCGTACGTCGTCAACGAGGGCGACGGCGCGTTCTACGGACCGAAGATCGATTTCCACCTCGAAGACTCCATCAAGCGCACGTGGCAGTGCGGAACGATTCAGCTTGACTTCCAGCTCCCGCAGCGTTTCGAGATCGACTACGTGGGTGAGGACGGGCAGAAACACCGCCCGATCATGATTCACCGCGTCGTGTTCGGCTCGATCGAGCGCTTCATCGGCATTCTCATCGAGCACTTTGCGGGCAAATTCCCCGTCTGGCTCGCGCCCGAACAGGTCAAGGTGCTTCCCGTCACCGACCGCGCCGCAGACTACGCGACGCAGCTCGTCAAGGAGATGACTGCGCTCGGACTGCGCGCGTCGGCGGATCTCCGCAAAGAGAAGATCGGCAGAAAAATCCTCGACGCCGAGCTGGAAAAAGTTCCCTACAAGCTCATCGTGGGCGATAAGGAAGTGGAGGACGGCACCGTTTCCGTGCGCCGCCGCGGCGAAGGGGACGTCGGCGCGATGGCGAAACAGGACTTCTACGACCTCGTTTCAAAAGAGGACAGGGAAAAGACGATTTTCTGAGCGTTTTCGGAAAAAAACTTGAAAAATCATCGGAATTTTTCTTGACAAAGGGGCGGGGCATCTGCTAAAATATCTCAGTCAAGCAGAGGTAAACCCTTCTCCCCGTGTCTGCTCCGCGGAACGGGTCAATGAAAATTCGGAAAAGCTGCGCGGAATCGCGCACTGAAATTTTCACGGGTCGCCTTTGTGCGACCCTATTCTTTTTTCATCGAGGTGGAAGTATTAAAACGCAAAATCAGATGAATGGGGAAATCCGCGACCGCGAGATCCGCGTGATCTCGGAGACGGGGGAAATGCTCGGCGTCATGTCGCCGCGCGACGCGATGCGCCTTGCGGAGGACGCGGGGCTGGATCTCGTGAAGATCTCTCCCAACGCCGTCCCGCCCGTGTGCAAGATCATGGATTGGGGCAAGTTCAAATTTGAACAGGCGAAAAAAGAGAAGGAGAACAGGCGCAATCAGAAGATCGTGGAACTCAAAGAGGTGCAGCTCTCCGTCACCATCGACGTCGGCGACGTCAACGTGAAGGCGAAGCAGGCGACCAAATTCCTCGAAGCGGGGAATAAGGTCAAAGTCACCATCCGTCTCCGCGGCAGGCAGATGGCGCACGCGCATCTCGGACGGGACGTGATGATGAATTTCTTTGAAATGCTCAAAGAGATCGCCGTCATCGAAAAGCCCGTCAATCAGGAGGGGCGCAACCTCATCATGATTTTGGCTCCCGCCAAAAAATAAGGCAGCACGCCCGCGCTGCGGGCTGCACGATAAATGCGAAAAAATTCATTCGGAGGATACAGGTATGCCTAAGCAGAAATCGCACAGCGGTTCCAAGAAGCGCTTCTGGCTCACCGGCACCGGCAAGGTCAACAGACCGCACGGCGGCAAGAACCACAAGGCTGAAACCAAGAACAGAAAGAGAAAGAGAAATTTGCGTCAGACGACGCTCGTCTCCTCGGCGCAGGAGAACAACGTCAAGAAGATGATCCCCTACAAGGATTGAGCGGAGGTGAATTATGCGTATTAAGAGAGGCGTCAACGGCGTTAAGAAGCGCAGAAAGATTTTAAAACTTGCCAAGGGTTACTTTGGCTGCAAGAGCAAGAACTACCGCATCGCCCGCGAAGCGGTCATGAAGTCGCTCAACTATGCGTATATCGGCAGAAAGCACAGAAAGCGCGATATGCGCAGCCTGTGGATCGCGCGTATCAATGCAGGCGCGCGTGAGAACGGGCTGAGCTATTCCAAGCTCATGCACGGGTTGAAGGTCGCCGGGATCGAGCTGAACCGCAAGGTGCTCGCCGACCTCGCCGTGACGGATGCCGCCGCGTTTGCGGACATCTGCAACAAGGCGAAAGCCGCTATCTGAGGGCAGCAGCCCTTGCCGAAAAGCCTTTCTATAAAGGCTTTTTTCGCGTTTTTGTATGGTAATCCTTTCCAGACGCAATCCGCTCGTAAAAGAGCTTGTCTCCCTGAAAGAAAAAAAGGGAAGGCGCGAGCGCGGCACGTTCCTCGTCGAGGGCGTGAAGATGGTGCGCGAGGCGGTCGGGGCGGGGCTTGAAGTCGTGCGCCTGATCGTGCGCGAGGACTATGCGGGCGAGACGTATTCTCTGCCTGCCGTCATGCTCGGCGCGGACGTGTTCGCGGCTGTCTCCGATGAAAAGACGCCGCAGGGAATCGCCGCAGAGGTCGTCATTCCCGCGCACGCCGTGCAGCCGCCAAAGGGCAGGTGTTTGTTTTTGGACGGCTTGCAGGATCCGTCCAACGTGGGCGCGATCGTCCGAACGGCAGTCGCGGCGGGGTATGGGGAACTGTATCTTGCCGGCTGCGCCGATCCGTTCTCGCCCAAGGGCGTACGCGCAAGCATGAGCGGCGTGTTCTTCGCCCGCATCATGCAGGGAACGCGCGAAGAGATTTTTTCCGCGCTCGAAGGCGTTCCCGTGCTGGCGGCGGATATGGGCGGACAGAACGCGTTTTCCTTTCAGCCGCCCGAAAAGTTTTGTCTTGCGATCGGCAGCGAGGGGAACGGGCTTTCGCAGGAAACGCGCACCCGCGCCGATTTCACTGTGCGGATTCCCATGGACGCGCGCTGCGAAAGTCTCAATGCCGCAGTTTCGGCGGGGATCTTAATGTACGCGCTGCGCAGAGAAGAAAATTGAGCAATCAGAGGTAACAATCATATGTCAGGTCATAGCAAATGGCACAATATTCAGGCGAAGAAGGGCAAGGCGGACGCCGCCCGCGGCAAGATCTTCACGAAACTCGGCAGAGAGATCGCCGTTGCGGCGCGCAATAACCCCAACCCTTCCACCAACTCCAAGCTCGCGGACGTCATCGCGAAGGCGAAGGCGGCGAATATGCCCAACGACAATATCGAGCGCTCCATCAAGCGCGCGGCGGGCGAACTCGGAGACAGAGATTATAAGGAGCTTACCTATGAAGGATACGGCGTGGGCGGCGCGGCGGTCATCATCAAGACGCTGACCGACAACAACAACCGTACCGCGGGCGACGTGCGCGCCATCATGAGCAAGCACGGCGGTTCGCTCGGAACGACGGGGAGCGTCTCCTATATGTTCGACGAGAAGGGCGTCATCGTACTCGAACGCACGCCCGATCTGACCGAGGAGCAGGTCACCGATTACGCCATCGAGGCAGGCGCGGACGACGTTGTCACGCAGGAGGACGCGTTTGAAATTTACACGTCCGTTCCCGCGTTCTCCGAGGCGCGCAAGTTCTTTGAGGAGAAGGGGCTGGCGTTCCTCGAAGCGGAGCTCTCCATGATCCCGCAGAATAAGATCACGCTTCCCGAGGACAAGCTGGAAACGTTCAAAAAGATGCTCGACAAACTCGACGAAAACGACGACGTCCAGACGGTCTGGCACAACGTCGAACTTCCCGAAGAGGACGACGAAGAGTAAATTCTATATATTATTAAAAAAGGAGCTTGGCGGTTATGCCGAGCTTCTTTTTTTGTGCAAAATTTCATATACTTCAAAATTTATTTCCGAGCGGACACTTTTTGGTACAGCGTGTTTGTTATAATTAAAATAAAAGGGGGTTTAATATCAATTTATGAAGTATGTCTATTCTACGATGATTTTTTATGCACTCGCCGCATTCGGGATCGTCATGACGATCAATCTGACGGAAAATTGGATCGGCTTTGTCGTGTTCTCACTGATTATATGCGTGATTGTAACATTCTTTAACTTGCGTCTCTATTACAAGGAGCTGGAAAAGAAGAAAGACGGCGATAATGGAAACCGCGACGCAAAAGAAAAAGAGGAAAAAAAGAAGGAGAAATGATGATTTCCATCGTATATATAAACGGAAAAGATTATTTTTAAATTACTATTATTTTTGATAAGGGCTATTTTTGGTACAAATGGTTTGTTATAATATTTATGAGATGTGTAAGGATACGCAAAGGAGGAGGACATGGCGTGTAAGAAAAATTCCATTATTGCAGTTCTGAAAATTCTGGAATCGAATACGGACGAACAGCATCCGATGACGCAGACGAAAATTGCGGATTGGATTGCAGACGCAAAGGGGTGTTGCGATCGGAAAACGGTCGGGCGCAATATACGTTTCTTGCAGGATCTGGGGTATCCGATCGTAAAGACGCCGAAAGGGTTTTATTTATCGATGAAGAAATTCTCTTTGGAGGAAGCGGAGTTTATTCAGAAAGCAATTCTGGCGGCGAACGGAAAATCGGGCGAAGAAAAATCGGAGCTTGCGGAGCGTTTACAAAAGATACTTTATCGCATTTATTTGCGGGAATATAAGGAGGAATTATGAAAGAAAATCTCACAGAACTTTTTATCATTCTGGACAGAAGCGGCTCTATGGCACCGCTGACGGAGGACACGATCGGCGGATATAACACGCTGATTGAACAACAGCGCAAGCCGGAAGGGGAAATGCGCGTCACGACCGTATTATTCGATGACGAATATGATCTTCTCTACGACACCGTGGACATCAACGAGATCCCGCCGCTTACCGAGGATACATATTTTGCGCGCGGGTCAACTGCGCTCCTCGATGCGGTCGGGAAAACCATCGACGCTGCCGGACTGCGTTATTCCCGAATGTTCGAATCCGATCGTCCGTCCAAAGTGATCTTTGCAATCACCACCGACGGGATGGAAAATGCCAGCCGCGAATATACTTTGGAACGTGTAAAAAACCTGATTGAGCAGAAGAAGGAAAAGTACGGATGGGAGTTTCTCTTTTTCGGCGCAAATATCGACGCCTTCGGCGCGGCGCGCAGTATGGGGATTCCCGCACGTCAGACGATGCAATTCAGTCACGATGCCGCGGGCGTTGAAGCGTGTTTCGAACATATGAGTTGCAGCATCTCGGAGATGCGCAGCGCGTTTTTGCGCCGGAAGGAGGAAAACGATGACTGATCGGGATTTAATCGGCGAAAAAGTAGTTTCACCAATTTATGGTGAGGGAAGCGTTACAGGCGTAAATGAGACAACAAAGAAATTAACAATAGAGTTTATCAAAGACGGGAAAAGGATTTTAGGATATCGTCAATTTTCTGAAAAAGAAACCACACGACCGTCACATTTTGAAAATCCGAATGCGCAAGAATATATTTTGCAAAACCTTGATGGGGCTTCGCCGCTTTCGCCGCTCGACGAGCCCAATGGCGCGCAACGAACAAATTATAGTCGTGCCCTTCCTAGATCTTTTGAATGGCTGCAAAAGAGGGTTTATATACCTCGCAACGAATATTTTAAAATAAGAGGGATCTATGTAACAGCTACGGAAATTATTGCTATTTCGGTTGTTAATACCGATCCGGATTACTATGTCTATCATGATCGCTGGCTTCAAAGCGGAGTATATCTTTTTTCGGGAGAAGGTAAATCCGGCGATCAAAAAGAAACCGCAAACAATCGGGCATTGCTCAATGCAGGATATGAACAAAAACCCGTACGACTGTTGATTTTTGATTATAAAGAGTATCGCATGACAAAGGAAGTGATTTACTACGATCAGGGTTTTTATCAAGTAAAAGATTATACTTACGAGTTGGATTATGGAGAAGATAAGAAAAAAAGGAAAGAATACAAATTTAAATTACAATACACTGTTTTAAATCTTTAAAAAAGAAAAACAGCAATTTGACAATCGGACAGCATTGTTGTATAATGAGAAAAAACAATGCGAGGCTGCTTTATGACCATTTCCGAGACGTGTCGGCTTGCGAAAGAACACGCGAATGCCGCGGCATTTTCTTCCGAGGCAGATAAAAACAAAATGCTTGCGCTCGCCGCGGACGCGCTCCAAGCGCGCCAGAGCGAAATTCTGGCGGCGAACGCGGAGGATCTCAACCGCTTTACCCGTCAGGATAGTCTCCGCGACCGCCTTGTGCTCACCGAGAGCCGCATTGCGGGGATCGCCGAGGGGCTTCGTCAGCTGATGGCGCTGCCCTGTCCCGTCGGGGAGGTGATCGAGGAGCACACGACGGCGGGCGGTTTGGATATTGCCCGCGTGCGCGTGCCGTTCGGCGTGGTCGGCATCATTTACGAGGCGCGCCCCAACGTCACGGCGGACGCGGTCGGACTGTGCCTGAAAAGCGGCAACGCCGTGGTCCTGCGCGGGAGCAAGGATGCCTACGCTTCCAACGCCGCCATCGTGCGCGTTATGAAGGATGCGATCAAAGCGGGCGGTTTCGATCCGGAGTTCATTCAGCTTTTGGAGGACTGCACGCGCGAGGGCGCGCGCGAATTTATGCGGCAGAAGGGACTGTTGGACGTGCTCATTCCCCGCGGGAGCGCGTCGCTCATTCAGAGCACGCTGGAAAACGCGTCCGTCCCCGTGATTGAGACGGGAACGGGCAATTGCCACGTCTATGTGGAGAAGAACGCCGACCTTGAAATGGCAAAGCGCATTCTGCTCAACGCCAAAACGCAGCGCATTTCCGTGTGCAACGCCTGCGAGAGCCTCGTCGTGGACGAGGAGTTCGCAAAAGCGCATCTGGCGGAGCTTCTGGCGCCGCTCATGGAAAAGGGCGTTGAAATTGTCGGTGACGAAGCGGCGTGCGCGCTCGTCTCCGCAGTTAAACCCGCGGCGGAGGAGGATTTTTATACCGAGTATCTCGCGATGAAGATCTCCGTTAAAATCGTGCGCGGCGTGGAGGAGGCGATCGCCTTCATCAACGAACATTCCACGCACCACAGCGAGAGCATCGTGACGGAGAATAGGGCGGCGGCGGAAAAATTCCTCAAAGAAATCGATTCCGCCTGCGTCTATCACAACGCGTCCACGCGCTTTACCGACGGATTTGAATTCGGGTTCGGGGCGGAGATGGGCATCTCCACGCAGAAACTGCACGCGCGCGGTCCGATGGGGCTGCGGGAACTGACTTCCTACAAATTTATCGTGCGCGGGAACGGTCAGGTGCGCAAATAAAAAAGCGGGCATTTGCCCGCCGTTATAAAACGAAAAAAGCGGCTCGGAGCCGCTTTTTGTTTATTTTTTTCTGCCGAGTTCGTTGAGCGCGCCGAGGAGAAAATACTCCGCCGTGGAGTTCTTCCTGATGGCGGCTTTCGCCTCTTCGGGCGTGAACCACTTCGCTTCCTCGATCTCGTCGTTCAGGACGATTTCGCCCTCGTCCGCCGTCACGATGAAGTTGAGCATGAGCACGTTTTTCGCCTCGTGATAGCGCGAACCGAAATACCGCCACTTGACGGCGTTGAGCTTGGTCTCTTCTTTGAGTTCGCGGGGGATCGCCTTTTCCGCGCTCTCGCCCTGTTTGATATATCCCGCAAACAACTTGTAAGTATCTTCGCCCGTGTGTTTCGCCAAAAGAATCTTGTTTTCCGCGCGGTTGACGACCGTCATCGAAACGGCGACGGGGAAGTAGGGGAACTTGAACGCCCCGCATTTTTCGCAGTAGGGAATGAGTCCTTCGTTTTCGAGGAAACGGAGGGAGAGTCGGGTGCCGCAGTCTCTGCAAAACATCGTGTAACTTATGACCTCCTGTCATTTGGCTTCAAATCATTCGCCTTTTATTTTACGCCGCGCATGCCCGCTTGTCAACCGTTTCATGTAAAAATCTTGCAGAAATTTGTAAAATTCTTGCAAAAAAATGGCGTCCCGTCACAGTAAAAACGAGAGGCGTACGCGCAAACATTGCACTTGCTTTTTTCACGAGGACGCTTGACAAAAGAGCGCTTTCCATAGTATAATAACAGCGATTGTTTTGCGGCGTTTTTCCGATTTTACGACGCCGGCTTACGAGGAGGGAAAGAATGCTCACATCCATTTGCGGCATCAACTGGGGCGATGAAGGGAAAGGACGCATGGTCGACCTGCTGTCCCGCCGTTACGACGTGGTTTGCCGCTATCAGGGCGGCAATAACGCGGGTCATACCGTCATCAACGAGAGGGGGAAGTTTATTTTAAACCTTCTGCCTTCCGGAATTTTGCGCGACGGCGTCGTCAACGTACTCGGCAACGGTATGGTCATCGACATCAGGCACCTTACGGAGGAGGCGGACCGTCTGCGCGCGCAGGGGATCCGCATCACGCCCGAGAATCTGAAAATCAGCGACAAAGCTGTGATCACGATGCCCTATCATGTGCTGATGGACTGCCTGGAAGAGGAGCGCCTTGCCGATAAGAAGTTCGGCTCCACCCGCCGCGGCATTGCGCCCGTCTATGCGGATAAGTACATGAAAAAGGCGTTCCGTATGGGCGAGCTTCTGCACCCCGAACACCTCTATGAACGCGTGAAAGACATCGTCGAATGGAAGAACCTCACCGTGGAAGGCGGGTATCATCACGCGCCCATCACTGTCGACGAAGTCATCGAATATTTCAAAAAATACGGCGAACCGCTCAAAGAATACATCTGCGACGTGGGGCTTTGGCTCAACGAGGCGCACAAGGCGGGCAAGAACATTATGTTCGAGGCGCAGCTCGGCGCGCTCCGCGATATCGATTTCGGTATTTATCCCTACACGTCGTCGTCCTCCACGATCGCGGCGTACGCGCCCATCGGCGCGGGCGTGCCCAATCTGAAATTGGATAAATCGGTGGGGATCATGAAGGCGTATTCCACCTGCGTGGGCGAGGGTCCGTTTACCGCCGAGTATTTCGGCGAGAAGGCGGAGGCGCTCCGCGCGGCGGGCGGCGAATACGGCGCGGCGACGGGCAGGCCGAGAAGGGTCGGACCGTTCGACGTGGTCGCTTCCCGCTACGGGATCCGCTGTCAGGGAGCGGACGAGATCGCGCTGACCAAGCTGGACGTTCTCTCCGAGTTTGAAGAATTGGAGATCTGCACCGCGTACGAGCTGGACGGGAAGATCATTCACGAGTTCCCGTTCTCCGACGCGCTCGACAGATGCAAACCCGTCTTTGAAAAGGTCAAGGGCTGGAACTGCGATATTACGGGCTGCCGCACCTTCGAGGGACTGCCCAAGGAAGCGCAGGATTACGTCCGCCTGATCGAAAAGCTCTGCGAATGCAAGATCACGTTCGTATCGGTCGGCGCGGAGCGCGATCAGATCATCGAGCGGTAACGTGATTCGCGGGATTTTTCCCAAGTTGATGGGAAAAATCTTCGTATGTCTGAGAAAGACGCAGCTTTTTTACAAGACCGAATTTTTGCCTTTGTCTGAGAAGGATCTATGCAAAAAAAATTCTGGAAGATGCACGGCATCGGAAACGATTATATCTATTTCGACTGCTTTGAATGGCAGCCGAACGACCCCGCATCGCTTGCAATAACGCTGTCCGACCGCCACTTTTCGGTGGGGGGAGACGGCGTTGTGCTCATTCTGCCGAGCAGCGTTGCGGACGCGCGGATGCGCATGTTCAACGCCGACGGCAGCGAAGGAAAAATGTGCGGGAACGCGATCCGCTGCATCGGAAAATTTTTATACGAGATCAAAGAAATGCGCAAGCCCGTGCTCACGGTGGAGACGCTCAGCGGCATCAAGACGCTTTCGCTCGACGTTTCCGACGGCGTTGTGCGCGCCGTGCGCGTGGATATGGGCAAGGCGGAGCTTTCGCCCGCGCGCATTCCCGCAAAGTTTGAAGGGGAGCGCGTCGTGAACGCGCCGCTCAGCGTGAACGGCGCGGAATACCGCGTGACTTGCGTTTCGATGGGCAATCCGCATTGCATCACCTTCGTGGAGGACCCGTACGCGCTCGATCTGGAAAAGATCGGCCCTGCGTTCGAGCGGCATTCAGCCTTCCCCGAGCGCGTCAACACGGAGTTTGTGCGCGTCGACGGGCGAAACGAACTGACGATGCGCGTCTGGGAGCGCGGCAGCGGCGAGACGTGGGCGTGCGGAACGGGCGCGTGCGCCGTTGCGGTTGCGGGCGTGCTCGGCGGCTTCTGCGACGCGGGCGCGGATATTACCGTGCATCTGCGCGGCGGCGATCTTGTCATCAACTATACGCCCGACGCCGTCTTTATGACGGGCCCCGCGGCGTTTGCATTTACGGGAGAAGTGGAAATCTGACCGCTATTTCGGCGGTTCTACAAAAATACCAAAGGAGAACGGAGAACTTTATTTATGGCAAAATACATCTTTGTCACGGGCGGCGTTGTATCGGGACTCGGCAAGGGCATTACGGCGGCATCGTTGGGCAGACTTTTGAAAATGCGCGGCTATAAAGTCGCGTCGCAGAAACTCGATCCCTATATCAATATCGACCCCGGCACGATGAGCCCTTATCAGCACGGCGAGGTGTTCGTCACGGAAGACGGCGCGGAGACCGACCTCGATCTCGGTCACTACGAGCGCTTTATCGATGAAAATCTGAACAAGTTCTCCAACCTTACGACGGGTAAAGTCTATTGGAACGTGCTCACCAAGGAGCGCGCGGGCGAGTATCTCGGGCAGACCGTGCAGGTCATTCCGCACGTCACCAACGAGATCAAGTCCTTTATTTATCAGGTCGGCAAGACGACGAACGCCGACATTGTCATCACGGAGATCGGCGGAACGACGGGCGACATCGAGAGCCAGCCCTTCCTCGAAGCCATCCGTCAGGTCGCGCGCGAAGTGGGGCGCGAAAACTGCTGCTTTATCCACGTCACGCTCGTTCCGTATATTTCGGGTTCGTGCGAGTTCAAGAGCAAACCCACCCAGCACTCCGTCAAGGAATTGCAGGGAATGGGCATTTTCCCCGACATCATCGTGGCGCGCGTCGACGCGCCCATGCCGCAGAGCATCCGCGAAAAGATCGCCATGTTCTGCAACGTTGCGCCCGAGTGCTGCATCGAGAATCTCACCGTTCCCGTGCTGTACGAAGCGCCCATGATGCTTGAAAAGAGCAATCTTTCCACCATCGTCTGCAAGATCCTCCATCTCGATCCCAAAGAGATCGACATGACGGAGTGGCAGGCGATGCTTGCGCGCATTCATGCGCGGCAGAAGCACGTGAAAATCGCGCTCTGCGGCAAATACGTGCAGCTCCACGACGCATACCTTTCCATTGCCGAGGCGCTCGCGCACGGCGGCTACGAGACGGGCGCGGAAGTCGAAATCGATTGGGTGGACACCGAAACGCTCACCGAAAAGAATGTTGCGGCGCGGCTGAACGGCGCGGACGGCGTAATCATCCCCGGCGGATTCGGCGGAAGAGGGATCGAAGGCAAGGTGCTTGCCTGCCGTTATGCCCGCGAGAACAATATTCCTTACCTCGGCATCTGCCTCGGGATGCAGGTCGCGGTCATCGAATATGCCCGCGACGTTCTCGGGATCGAGGACGCGAACTCTTCGGAGTTCTACCCCGAAGGCAAGCATTCCGTCATCGACCTCATGCCCGATCAGTACGGCGTGAAGATGGGCGGCACGATGCGGCTCGGGGCGTATCCCTGCGTCGTTCTGGGCGAGAGAATGAAGGAAGCGTACGGCGCGGATCTCATTCAGGAGCGCCACCGCCACCGTTTCGAGTTCAACAACGATTACCGCAAACAGTTCGAGGAGGGCGGCATGAAGATCGCGGGCACGTCTCCCGACGGCACGCTCTGCGAGGCGGTGGAAGTCCCTGCGAACGACTTCTTCGTGGGCGTGCAGTTCCACCCCGAATTCAAGTCCCGTCCCAACAACGCGCATCCGCTGTTCCGTGAATTTATCCGCCACGCGGTGCAATATTCGGAAAAGAAATCGGAAAAGAAACAGGGCAAAAAATAAGCCCGTCAGACAGGATATATTTTCAGGAAAACCAAATTATGAAGATCAACGAACATTTTCTTGATTTGAAGGACAGCTATCTCTTTGCGACGGTCGGAAGAAAGACTGCCGCTTACAAAGCCGCGCATCCCGAAAAGGACGTCATCCGCCTTTCGATCGGCGACGTCACGCTGCCGCTCGCGCCCGTCGTGATCGAGGCGATGCACAAAGCCGTCGACGACATGGCGCGCAAAGAGACGTTCAAGGGGTACGGTCCCGATCAGTATTGCTACGGGTACGACGTGCTCATCGACTCCATCAAGGGGAGCTATGCGCGCAAGGGCGTCTCGCTCGATTCCTCCGAGGTGTTCATTTCGGACGGCGCGAAGTCGGACTGCGGCAACATTCTCGATATTTTCTCGACGGATAACGTCGTGCTTGTACCCGACCCCGTGTATCCCGTCTATCTGGATACCAACATTATGGCGGGGCGCAAGGTGATCTTTGCGGACGCGACGGAGGCAAACGGCTTTTTGCCCATGCCCGACGAAAACGTGAAGGCGGATATCATCTATATCTGTTCGCCCAATAACCCGACGGGCGCGGCGTACAGCCGCGAGCAGCTCAAAGTGTGGGTGGACTACGCGAAGAAGCAGAATGCCGTGATTCTGTACGACGCGGCTTACGAGCATTTCGTGGTCGATAAACACCTCGCGCGCAGCATTTACGAAGTGGAGGGCGCGAAGGAGTGCGCCATCGAACTCTGTTCCTATTCCAAGACGGCGGGGTTCACGGGCGTCCGCTGCGGTTACACCATCGTGTCGAAGGCGCTCGAACGTCAGGGCGTGAGCCTGAATAAACTCTGGGCGCGCCGTCAGTCCACCAAGTTCAACGGCGTATCCTACATTACGCAGATGGGGGCGGCGGCTGTCTTTACCGAAGAGGGCGAAAAGCAGATCGAGGAAAACCTCGGCTATTACCGCCGCAATGCGAAAATCATCTCCGACTGTCTGGACGAGCTGGGGATCTGGTATACGGGCGGGAAAAATTCGCCCTATATCTGGCTCAAATGCCCGAACGGCATGGAGAGCTGGGCGTTTTTCGATTATCTGCTCGAAAATGCCAACGTTGTGGGAACGCCCGGCAGCGGGTTCGGGAAGAACGGCGAAGGGTTCTTCCGCCTGACGGCGTTCGGAACGGAAGAGAATACGAAAAAAGCGTGCGAGCGCATCGGCGCGCTCCTCAAAAAATAACGGTGCAGGCGGGAGAGTAACATGATCAAGACGAGGGCGGCGGGAGTCCTGTGTCATATTTCTTCCCTTCCGGGGAAGTACGGCATCGGCTCGCTCGGGAGAGAGGCGTACGGCTTCGCGAAGCTCCTTGCAAAGAGCGGCGTGAAGTATTGGCAGATTCTGCCACCGGTGCAGACGGGATACGGCGATTCGCCGTACAGCTCGGTCGCCTGCAATTCGGGCAATCCCTATTTTATCGATCTGGAAAAACTTGCCGCGGAGGGACTTCTCACGGCGGAGGATCTGCGCGCGGCGCGGCACGGCGGACCCGTGGACTACGGCGCGCTCTACAACGAACGCTACATGACCCTGCGCAAGGCGTTTTCGCGCTTCAACTTCGACGGCACGGAATTCCGCGCCTTCGTCAAGAGCGGCGTTGCGGAAGATTATGCGCTCTTCATGACGGCGAAGCAGGTCTACGGCGAGAACTTTCTCTCGTGGGATGACCCGCTCAAATTCCGCGAGGCGGACGCGCTCGAAAAACTGCGCACCGACTTCCACGAAGAATATCTCTTCTGGAACTTTTTGCAGTATGAGTTCCGTCGGCAATGGTTTGCGCTCAAAAGCTACTGCAACGGGCTGGGGCTGAAAATCATCGGCGATATTCCGCTGTACGTTGCGGCGGACAGTGCGGACGTCTGGGCGCATCCCGAACTCTTCAAGCTGGACAAGGATCTCCGCCCCGTTAAAGTGGCGGGCGTTCCGCCCGACTACTTCTCCGAAACGGGGCAGCTGTGGGGGAATCCCATTTACGATTGGAAGGCGCACGAGAAAGAGGGCTTCCGTTGGTGGGCGGGGCGCATGGAAAGCGCATTCCTGCTCTACGACGTCGTCCGCATCGATCATTTCCGCGGCATAGACCGCTATTACGAGATCCCCGCTTTTGCGGAGAACGCGATCGGCGGCGTGTGGCAGGACGGTCCGAAAGAGAAGCTCTTTGCGGCGGTCGACTGCAAGGATAGGGTGATCGCAGAGGACCTCGGCGAAATGGACGAGGGCGTGCGCGCTCTGCGTTTAAAACTTGGATTTCCCGGCATGAAGGTGCTTCTGTTCGCCTTCGACGGCAACGAAGAAAACGAGTTTCTGCCCGTCAATATCGAAGAAAACAGCGTCTGCTATACGGGTACGCACGATAACGACACGGTTGCGGGCTATGTGAAGTCGCTTTCCGCGGAGGAGTTCCTGCTCTTCCGTTCCCGTGTGGCGACGGCGCTTGCCGAAGAGGGCATCTGGGTTCCGCTCGGCGAGACGAGCAAGGGCTTCCCCGAGGCTCTGACGCGGCTCGCGCTCGCCTCCCGCTCCCGTCTTGCCGTCATTCCTGTGCAGGATATTCTGGGGCTGGACAACGAAGCCCGCATGAATTGCCCCGGGACGGACAGCGGAAACTGGCGGTTCCGTCTCAGCAGACTGCCGCGCGGCAGCGTTATGCGGAAATTCGGGAGAATGCTGAAAAAATACAAGAGGAGATAGGGCGATGGCAAAAGAAGAGAAAAAAGAGAAAAAGGGCTTCTGGAAAGAGTTCAAAGAATTCATCACGCGCGGAAACATTTTGGATATGGCGGTCGGCATTATCGTCGGCGGCGCGTTCACTGCGATTGTGAATTCGCTCTGCAACAATATCTTAAAGCCCATCATCAACTGGATCCTTGCGGCGATCGTCGGAACGGATTCACTGACGGGGGTCTACACCTTCCTGAAAACGGTAACCACGACGGCGGAGGACGGAACGGAGATCATCGATCTTGCCTCCTCGATTTATATCGATTGGGGTACGTTCATCAACGCGATCATCAATTTTATTCTCATCGCGCTCGTGCTGTTCCTCATCATCAAAGCGCTCATGAAAGTGCAGAATATGCGCGATCAGGCGAAAGCGGCGATCGCGGAAGCGGAAGAAAAGCGCAAAGCGGACGAAGCCGCAGAAAAGGCTGCGGCGGAAAAACCGGAACCGGCTGCCGCCGCGGCGGAAAAGGCTGCGGAGGGTTCCGCGGAGGCTGCTCCCGCGCAAGCGGACGCCGCGCCGGACGAACCGAAAAAGGAATAACGCTGAAAGCCTGCGGAAGCGCAGGCTTTTTCGTGCCAAAAAAAAGAAGCGGCGCATATACTGCGTGGGGTGGCATATGCGCGTTTGTTTTGTGACGGGAGGTAGCTTTTCGGAATTTGCGGAGTCCGCCGCGCCCGCAGCGGATGTCGTCGTATGCGGGTTTCAGTCGCTGGGCGAGGTGAGTTACGAGCGCGAGCTCAAAGGCGAAACGGGATATTTCGAGGACGTCGCCATTGCCTCGCGCGAGAAAAAATGCGTCGTGATGGCGGGCTGTTTTACCGATGCGCGCGGGATCCGCCGAAAATCGGTGGTCGTTGCGGAGCGCGGGAGGATTCTGGGCGTCTCGGATATGGTAAACCGCATCGACGGGAGCGAATACCGCGCGGGTGCAGGCGTAAAGATCTACGAAACCGCTGCGGGAAAACTCGGCGTCGTCGTGGCGGAAGATATTTATTTTCCGCGCGTCGTCGAAACGCTCTCCGTCTGCGGGGCGGAACTCGCCGTCTGTATCTTCGAGCAGTTCGGCGATACGCTCGAAACGACGCTCGCCCGTGCGCACGCGTTTTTCTGCGGCATTCCCGTTCTGCTGTGCGGCTACGGGTACGCGTTCGCGGCGGACGTCGGCGGGAAGCTCCGCTTTGCCTCGCCCGTCAGTCCGTGTATCTTCGAGCCGGAACGCGAACAGGAGTACCACCTCGTCGAAACGCGCCAGCGCGGATTTTTCAAGACGAGACGAAAGGAATTTTAAAATCGCCGCATGAACGCCGCCGTTCCCGCTTCCGATCGGGGTCATATTATTTCTTTACGGTATTGCATTGGGCAGAAAGATGTGGTATAATGCTCGCATGAGCAATGCAGTCGATTTTATTTCCGCTTACAACACCATCGATTCCCGTCTCCGCGCGATCTACCGCGGAAAGGGGAACTTGCAGTTTTCCGACCTCGTCCGCCGCTGCGCCGAGTTCAATAAAACGGTGCGCCGCTACGAGGACGACCTGCTTCTCTGCGCGCGTCTGCGCAACGTCATCGTACACGAGAGCAAGAAGAACCGCATCATCGCCGAACCCTGCGACGATCTCACGCAGCTCATCTGCCACGTAGCGGAGCTTTTAAGCTCTCCGCCCAAGCTCTCGGAACTCAAAGAGAAAAACGTGACGGGCATCGATGCAGACGCTACGCTCGCCGACGCGCTCATCCGCATTGCGCAGACGAACTATTCCAACTTGCCCGTCTACCGGAACGGAAGAATGCTCGGAATTTTAAACAACCGCCGCGCGGTGCGCGTGGTCGGCAGCGCGTTGGAACGCGGCGAGCCGCTCGACGACTGTTTGCAGACGCCCTGCGCCGAAATCATTCGCGAAGAGGATCTGTACCGCTTTTATAAAGTGCTGGGGCGCCAGAATTCCGTTCAAGCGGCGATTGACGCATTCGAGGAAAACCGAAAGCTGCTCGCCGTGCTCGTGACCGAAACGGGATATGTGGGAGATAAGATCGTCAACCTTCTTACGAGCGCGGATCTTCCGCAGCTCATCAGAATGCTGGAAGAATAGGAAAAAGCCCGTCGGAACTGCCGGCGGGCTTTTCTTTTCGGTTGTTACTTCAAAATCCGTGTTGCCGTTACAGCCAATGCCCCGGGGCCGATATGGCAGGAGACGGAGAGCGAAAGGGGATCGACGTACGTAAGCGGGATGTCCGGAAACGTCGCTTCCAGCTCTTTTTTGAAGATCTGCGCCTCTTCGTCGTTGTTGGTGTGCGCGACGGAGATGGTCATTTCGCCTGCGTCGACGTATGATCTGAACCGCGTTGCCAGATCGTGACGGATGGCGTTGATCATTTCCGTTTTCGCCTGTCTCAGAGAATGCACCTTTTTGAAGGCGTCCAGCTTTTCGCCCTGAATCTGCAAAACGGGCTTGATTTTCAGAATGCTGCCGATCAGAGCCGCCGCAGGGGTGAGCCTGCCGCCCTTTTTCAGGTATTTGAGCGTATCGAGGGAGATATAGATGCTGCTGTCAAATTTGGTCGCTTCGAGATACTCCTTGATCTCCGCCGCGCTCTTTCCCTGCTGTGCAAGTTTGAGCGCGTCTAAAACGCTCTGTTTCTGCGTTACGGAGATGCGCTGGTTGTCCACGACCTGCACGCGCCCGTTGTAATCTTTTGCAAGATTCTGCGCGGTGTGGCACGTCTCCGAAAGCCCGCTCGACATGGGGATATGCACAATGTCGCTCCCGTCCGCCAGCAGCTCGTCCCAAAGCTCGGCAACGCTTGCCGCCGAGGGCTGGGAGGTGGAGACCGTCGCGTCGCCCTGCAAGTGTTCGTAGAACTGTTCCTGCGTGAGGTTGATGTCCTCATAGTACTCTTCACCGTTGATCAGAAAGGGCATCGGCACGACGAAGATTCCCAGTTCTTTCGCCTCTGCCTGCGTGATGCCGCTGTTCGAGTCGGTGACGATTTTGATGTTCGCCATTGTCCTCTCCAAATATTTTATTTCATTTTTTGAACTATTCTCATTATAGCCTGCGCGGAGATAAAAGTCAAGGGAAAAACGAAAGATTTTCCCTGAAAAAACACGCGGCGCACATTGACAAGAAAAAAGAGTGATAGTATAATATTCATTGAGATTTTCCAAGGAGAACGAATGCAATGTACGAGATTCTCAAAAAAGTTGCGCTCAATCCTACCGTCATGCGGATGGATATCAAAGCGCCGCTCATTGCAAAGAAGGCGCTTGCGGGTCAGTTCGTCATCGTGCGCGCCGATGAACGCGGCGAGCGGATCCCGCTCACGGTCGCGGGGTGCGACGCGCAGACGGGCGCGGTCACGATCATCTTCCAGATCGTCGGCGGAGCGACGATGACGCTCGCCTCTCTTCCCGAGGGCGGGTATGTGGCGGATTTTGTCGGTCCGCTCGGAACGCCCACCCATCTGGACGGACTGAAAAAGGTCGCCGTCGTGGGCGGCGGCGTCGGGTGCGCCATCGCGCTGCCCGTTGCGCGCGCCCTGCACGAGCGCGGCTGCGAGGTCACTTCCATCGTCGGGTTCCGCAATCAGGATCTCGTGATTCTCGAAGATGAATTCAAGGCGATCAGTGACCGCTTCTTTATGATGACGGACGACGGATCTTACGGTGAAAAGGGCAACGTGTGCGTGCCTTTGAACCACCTTTTGGAGAGCGGCGAGACGTTCGACGAAGTGATCACGATCGGACCGCTCATCATGATGAAGTTCGTCGCTGCGGCGACCAAGCCCTACGGCATTAAGACGGTTGCGAGCATGAATCCCATCATGATCGACGGTACGGGGATGTGCGGCTGCTGCCGTGTGACGGTGGGCGGCGAGATGAAGTTTGCCTGCGTGGACGGACCCGACTTCGACGCGCACCTCATCGACTTCGACGAAGCGATGAAGCGTTCGCGCACCTATTCGGAGTTTGAGGCGAAGGCGAGAGAAAAACACTGCAATCTCTTTAAAAAGACGGTCGTCTGAATGCGGCGGACGGCGGTTGCATACTGTTTGCCGTCCGTGAACGGTTTCATCCAATGAAAAAGGAGTAATATCATGCCGAAATTCAATATGGATCCCAAAAAGCACCCGATGCCTTCTCAGGATCCGCTTGTCAGAAATAAAAATTTCAAGGAAGTCGCGCTCGGTTACGACGAAGCGACCGCAATCGAAGAGGCGAAACGCTGCATCGGCTGCAAGCACAAGCCCTGCGTTTCGGGCTGTCCCGTCGCGGTCGATATTCCCGCGTTCATCGCGCTCGTTGCGGAGGGGAAGTTTGAAGAGGCGTACGAAGTCATTCAGCGCACGTCCTCGCTGCCCGCGGTCTGCGGGCGCGTCTGCCCGCAGGAGACGCAGTGCGAGGGGAAATGCACGCGCGGCATCAAGGGCGAACCCGTTGGGATCGGTCGGTTGGAGCGCTTTGTCGCCGATTGGCACATGGCGCATTCGGAAGCCGCGCCCACCTGCCCGATGCGCAACGGACACAAAGTCGCCGTGGTCGGGTCGGGTCCCGCAGGGCTGACCTGCGCGGGCGACCTCGCCAAGATGGGGTACGACGTCACCGTGTTCGAGGCGCTCCACATGGCGGGCGGCGTGCTCGTCTACGGCATTCCCGAATTCCGTCTCCCGAAGGAGATCGTGCGCAGGGAGGTCGAGGGGCTCAAACACATCGGCGTCAAGATCGAGACGAACTCCGTCATCGGGCGCGTTCTGACCATTGACGAGCTGAAAAACGAATACGGTTTCGAGGCGGTGTTCCTCGGAACGGGCGCGGGGCTTCCCAAGTTCATGGGGATCAAGGGGGAGGGCGCGCGCGGCGTGTTCTCCGCAAACGAGTACCTGACCCGCACCAATCTGATGAAGGCGTACGAATCGGACAGCGAAACGCCCATCATGCACGCCAGAAAGATTGCAGTCGTGGGCGGCGGCAACGTCGCAATGGACGCGGCGCGCTGTGCAAAGCGGCTCGGCGCGGACACCGTGTATATCGTCTATCGCCGTTCGGAGGCGGAACTTCCCGCCCGCCGCGAGGAAGTCGAGCACGCCAAGGAAGAGGAGATCGTCTTTAAACTGCTCACCAATCCCGTGGAGATCCTGACGGACGCGGACGACAACGTTGTGGGGTTGAAGTGCATTCAGATGACGCTGGGCGAACCGGACGCCTCCGGACGCCGCCGCCCCGTCGAGGTGGAAGGGAGCGAGTTCGTCATGGACGTGGACTGCGTGATCATGGCGCTCGGCACCTCGCCAAATCCTCTGCTCAAACAGACGACGGTCGGGCTGGAAACGCAGCGCCGCGGCGAGATCGTCGCCGACGAGAACGGCAAGACCTCTCTCGAAGGCGTCTACGCGGGCGGCGACGCCGTCACGGGCGCGGCGACCGTCATTCTCGCGATGGGTGCGGGAAAAACGGCGGCAAAAGCCATCGACGAATATATCCGCAGTAAATAAAAAAGGGGCGGCGCGCAGACTTGCGCGCCGCTTTTCGCTTGACTTTTCCGTTGTTTTTCACTATTATTTTGCGGTATGGAACGGAAGAAATACGAGACCTGTCTCAACGTGCTGAAAGAGGAACTTATTCCCGCCATGGGCTGTACGGAGCCTGTTGCGGTCGCATATGCCGCCGCGCTCGCGCGCGATACGCTCGGCGCAATGCCCGCGCGCGCGGAAGTTGCAGTCAGCGGCAATATTTTGAAGAACGTGAAGAGCGTCGTCGTCCCCAATACGGGCGGACTGCGCGGCGTGGCTGTCGCCGTGGCGGCGGGGATCGTCGCGGGCGACGCGTCGAAGGAGCTGGAAGTGCTCTCCGCAATCACCGCGGAGGAGATCGGCCGCATTGCGCCCTATATGCAGAGCGCGCCCATCGCGGTGAAGGAGTCGGATTCGGGGTGCGTGTTCGATATCGGGGTGCGCGTCTTTTGCGGCGCGGACGAGGCGTTCGTCCGCATTGCGGAGCGGCATACCAACGTGGTTCGCGTCGAGAAAAACGGCGAAGTCCTGCGCAGCGGCGAGAGCGGGGAGGCGGGCGCGGAGACGCCGAAAGCGGATTTTTCCGTCAAGGATATTGTGGAGTTTGCCGATACCGTCGCGCTTGCCGACGTAGAGGAGACGCTCGAACGGCAGATCGCCTTCAACAGCGCGATCTGCGAAGAGGGGCTGAAAACCGATTACGGCGCGCGCGTGGGGAAAATCCTGCTCTCGGCGTTCGGCAACGACATACATAACCGCGCGAAGGCGACCGCCGCGGCGGGATCGGACGCCCGCATGAACGGCTGCGAGCTGCCCGTCGTCATCGTCTCGGGGAGCGGCAATCAGGGCATCACCGCCTCCGTTCCCGTCATCGTCTATGCAAAAGAGTTGGGCGTTCCGCACAAAAAACTGCTGCGCGCGCTCGTCGTGTCCAATCTCGTCACCGTGCATTTGAAGCGGGGGATCGGCTGTCTTTCCGCCTATTGCGGCGCGGTCAGCGCGGGCTGCGGCGCGGGCGCGGGGGTATGCTACCTGCGCGGCGGCAGCTATAAAGAGATCGCGCACACCATCGTCAACGCGCTTGCGATTGAGTCGGGCATCATCTGCGACGGCGCGAAATCGAGCTGCGCGGCAAAGGTCGCTTCCGCAGTGGAGGCGGGGCTGGTCGGCATGGAGATGTACCGCCGCGGGAGCGAGTTCATCGGCGGAGACGGCATCGTGGAAAAGGGCGTGGAAAACACCATCCGCGCCGTGGGCGATCTCGCCCGCAACGGAATGCGCGAAACGGACGAGGAGATCATCCGTCTGATGATCCGCCAGCTTGCATAAATTCATATCGACTGCCTTGAAAGCCCGCTGAATTTCAGCGGGCTTTTTCGGAAAGTCTGTCCGCTTTGCCGCATACAATATCTGCATGAAGAGGCTATCGGGAAAACGGCGCGTCGTGCTTGCGTTCTGCGCGGTCGCGGCGGCGCTTGCCGTTACGGTCGGAATGTGCGCGTATGCGTTGGCGCAGACGGCGGCGGGAATGCAGAAAATGACGATCGTCATCGACGCGGGTCACGGCGGGATCGACGGCGGCGTGGTGGGGCGCAGGACGGGGACGAAGGAGAGCGACATCAACCTTTCCGTTTCCCGTCTGTTGCAGGCGGAATTTGAAGAGGCGGGGTTTCTGGTGGTGCAGACGCGCCCCACGGAGGCGGGGCTGTACGGCACGGCGACAAAGGGGTATAAAAAGCGCGATATGCAGAGGCGCGCCGAGATCATTGCGGAGAACGCGCCCGCCGCGGTCATTTCCGTGCATCAGAATTTTTTCCCCGTCGCCTCCCGCCGCGGCGCGCAGGTATTTTTCCGCGAATCCAACGAGCTTTCGCACACCCTTGCGTGTTCCATTCAGACGGCGCTCAACGAAATGCCCGAATGCGTCGTGAAGAGCGAACCGCTCAAAGGGGATTACTATGTGCTCAACTGCAACGACTATCCGTCCGTCATCGTGGAGTGCGGATTTCTGTCCAATGCGGCGGACGAAGCGCTGCTCGTGACGGACGCCTATCAGAAACGCCTTGCGGAGGTCGTCTGCCAAGGAACGATCGCCTTTCTTGCGGCGGGAACGACAACGGAATAACGCGAGAAAATGACGCGCGGCAGTAGTGTGCCGCGCGTTTTTATTTGACATTTCACAATGTAAATGATATACTCGGATCATGAGTCGCTATGCACATTTCAAGACGTACGATCTGCGTTATTCGGACTTCGATTACAAGGACGAACTCCGCGCTTCCTCGCTTCTCGGCGTGGTGCAGGAATCCGCTTGCCTGAGCGCGGACGAACTCGGATTCGGGTACGAAGATCTGAAACCCAAGAACTTTGGGTTTATCGTCGTCAATACTTATTGCGAACTGCGCCGCCCCGTGCTGCTCGGGGAGTCGTTGACGGTGGAAACGTGGCCGCTTACGCCCCGTCACGTCTTTTTCGAACGCGATTACCGCGTGCGCGTCGGGGACGAGGAGGTCGCGGCGGCGGCTTCGCGTTGGTGTCTTGTCGATCTGAATACGTTTGCGCTGCTCCGCCCCGAACATATGGGGGAAGCACATGAAAAATGCCCGTACCGCGACGAGAAAGCCGCCGTGCCGCAGAGCTGGAAAGTTCCGCATATCAAAAACGGGCGGGAAATGTACCGCATGACGGTCGCAAACAGCCACTGCGACCACTATTTCCATGCCAATAACGCCCGCTACGGCGATTTTTATTTCGACTGCTTTACGATGGACGAGCTTTCCCGCAAAAAGGTGAAGGCGTTTCAGATCACGTACGAAAAGCAGGCGAAGGAGGGGAGCGAGCTTGCGCTCCGGCGCGAGGACGCCGAGGACGGCGCGCTCTGCGAGATCCGCTGCGGAGAGGACGTTTTGTCGCAGTTCCGCGTCTGGTTTGAAGCCTGAACGCGCGCAGGCTTTTCAGGGTTTGCAATTCGGGGGATACTCATGGAAAAAGAAATCGTCGCGAACTATGTGCGGCGCATTAAAAAACTATTCGTCATATTCAGTTGCGTCATGATCCCCGCGATCATGGTCTGCCTTATCTTCGCGTTCGGCGGGTCGGTCGCGTTCTGCATCATCGCGCCCGTCCTCATCGTCGCCTATCTGATTTTATACGGGGTTTATGCGCTCTACGTCTCCATGGGATTGGTCGTCGGATATGAAGTGACCGACCTCGTCGTGCATATCAAGACGAAGCGCAAAACGTTTACCTATGACGCGAGAATGGGCTGCGTGGCGATAAAGGTGAAAAAGGGAAAGTTCGTCGGAACGTTCCGCACGCAGGATTCGGAAGATAAGTTCGTTTTCCTCCGCCGCGTTCCCTTTACGAAGCGCTACGAAGTTGCGTTCACCGAGGACGATATGCGCCGCATCTTCCCCGCGTTTGAGGAAGAAGGGGAGGATTGACCCGCCGCAGTTTTCGCTCAGATCGCGCGCAACGTGCATAATCGCTCTGTCTATACAGAAAATATTGCATAAAATAAGAATAATATACATTATAACGTATAAATATGCAAAAATTATAAAAAAATTTTTATAAAAACGGGTGCAAACGCTTGACGAATGCGCCCGCTCTTTATATAATAGCAAATGAAAAATTTGAGCGAGGAAATCGTTATGGAAAAAAAGATCAAAAAAGTGGTTCTGGCATATTCGGGCGGGTTGGATACTTCCATTATTATCCCGTGGCTGAAAGAGAATTACGATAACTGCGAAGTCATTGCCGTTTCGGGCGACGTCGGGCAGGGAACGGAGCTTGACGGGCTGGAAGAGAAGGCGAAAAAGACGGGCGCTTCCAAGCTGTACGTGCTCGATCTGAAAAAGGAGTTTGTCGAGGATTACATCTTCCCGACCATGCAGGCGGGCGCGGTGTATGAGGATAAATATCTGCTCGGCACGTCGTTTGCGCGCCCCGTGATCGCAAAGGCGATCGTCGATATTGCCAAGAAAGAGGGCGCGGACGCGATCTGCCACGGCTGCACGGGCAAGGGCAACGATCAGGTGCGTTTCGAGCTGACCATCAAGGCGTTTGCGCCCGAAATGACCATCATCGCCCCGTGGCGTATCTGGAACATCAAGAGCCGCGAAGAGGAGATCGAGTACGCGGAGGCGCACGACATTCCTCTGAAAATCAACCGCGAGACCAACTATTCCAAGGATAAAAACCTGTGGCACCTTTCGCACGAGGGGCTTGATCTCGAAGATCCCGCAAACGAGCCGCAGTACGAGAAAGAGGGCTTCCTCGAAATGGGCGTATCTCCCATGCAGGCGCCCGATAAGCCCACCTATGTGACCATTCACTTTGAAAAGGGTATTCCCACCGCGATCGACGGCAAGGAGATGGGCGCGGTCGAGATCGTCGAAACGCTGAATAAAATCGGCGGCGAAAACGGCGTGGGACTTGCCGACCTCGTGGAAAACCGTCTCGTCGGTATGAAGTCGCGCGGCGTGTACGAGACGCCCGGCGGCACCATTCTCTACGAGGCGCACCGCCTTTTGGAGACCGTCTGCCTTGACAAGGCGACGATGCACTATAAGCAGCTCGTTGCCGTCAAGTTCGGCGAAATGGTGTACGACGGACAGTGGTTCACCCCGCTCCGCGAGGCGCTCTCCGCGTTTGTTTCCAAAACGCAGGAAACGGTCACGGGCGACGTGAAACTCCGCATTTATAAGGGCAACGTGACGAACGCGGGCATCACCTCTCCTTATTCGCTGTACAGCGAGGACATCGCCACCTTCTCCGACGACGGCGGCGCATATTCGCAGAAGGATTCCGAGGGATTCATCAACCTGTTCGGGCTTCCCATCAAGGTGAAAGCTCTGCTCGATCAGAAAAAACTCAAATAAGCGATATGTTTAAAGTATTTATCGACGGGAGTGCGGGGACCACAGGTCTCCGCATTCGTGAAATGCTGGAAAGGCGTACGGACGTTTCGCTGATCGCGCTTCCCGAATCGCTCCGCAAGGACGCGGACGCCAGAAAGGAGGCGATCAACGCTTCCGACGTGACCTTCCTCTGTCTGCCGGACGACGCGGCGCGCGAGGCGGTCACGCTCGTGGAAAACCCGCATACGGTCGTCATCGACGCGTCCACCGCGCACCGCACGGCGGAAGGGTGGGCTTACGGTTTCCCCGAACTTTCCGCGGAGCATCGCGCGGCGATCGCGCACGGCAAGCGCATCGCAAACCCCGGGTGCTACGCCTCGGGATTTATCGCGCTCGTCTATCCGCTCGTCAAAGCGGGCGTCGTTGCGCCCGATTATCCCTTCGTGTGCCACGCCGTCAGCGGCTACTCGGGCGCGGGCAAAAAGGGGATCGCGGAATATGAGGCGGAAAACCGTTCTCCGCTTCTGGATACGCCCCGCCTGTACGCGCTCACGCTCTCGCACAAGCATCTGCCCGAAATGCGCGCCGTCTGCGGACTTACGCGCACGCCCGTGTTCAATCCGTATATCTGCGACTACGAATGCGGCATGACGGTGAACGTTCCGCTCTTTTCCGATCTTCTGAATAAGCGGATGGGGGCGGCGGACGTGAAAAAGCTGCTTGCGGAGCACTATGCGGGCAGCGCGTTCCTCTCCGTGGGCGAGGAGGAGAGCGGCTATATTTCGGCGAATACGCTCAACCACACCAACCGGATGCAGCTGCTCGTGAACGGCAACGAAGAGCGGATCCTGCTCACCGCGCGGTTCGATAATCTCGGAAAAGGCGCTTCCGGTGCGGCAATTCAGAACATGAATGTTGCGCTCGGACTTGACGAACGCATTTCTTTGTGATATAATTGTAAGGATAACATGATGATAACAAAAATTGAGGGCGGCGTATGTGCGCCCAAGGGATTCCGCGCCAACGGCGTACATTGCGGGATCCGCAAAAATAAAATCAAAAAAGACCTTGCGCTCATCGTCTCGGACGTGCGCTGCGCGACGGCGTGCGTCTATACGACCAACCTCGTAAAGGGCGCGCCCATTCTCGTGACGAAAAAGAACGTGGCGGACGGCTATGCGCAGGCGGTCATCGTCAACAGCGGCAACGCGAACACCTGCAACGCGAACGGCGTTGAGATCGCGGAGGAAATGTGCGCGCTCGTCGAGCGGCACACGGGCGTTGCGGCGGGGGACGTCGTTGTGGCGTCCACGGGCGTGATCGGGCAGCAGCTCTCCATCGAGCCGATCGCAAACGGAATGCAGGAACTCGTCGCGGGGCTCGGAAACAACAGCTCCGCCGCGGCGGAAGCCATCATGACGACGGACACCGTCAAAAAAGAGATCGCCTATTCCTTCGAGATCGGCGGCGTTCCCTGCAAGATCGGTGCGATCTGCAAGGGCGTGGGAATGATCTGCCCGAATATGGCGACGATGCTCATGTTCATCTCGACGGACGCAGCCGTCTCTCCCGCGATGCTGCAAAAAGCGCTCTCCGCGGACGTGAAGGACTCGCTGAATATGCTCAGCGTGGACAGAGATACCTCGACCAACGATACGCTCTGCATTATGGCGAGCGGGCTTGCGGGAAATAAGGAGATCGTTTCGGCGGGCGCGGACTATAAAAGGTTCTGCAAGGCGCTGCACATGGTCACTTCCGCAATGTGCAGAGAGCTTGCGGCGGACGGCGAGGGGGCAACCAAACTCGTCGAGTGCCGCGTACGCGGCGCAAAGAGCAAGAAGTGCGCGCGCATCGCTGCGAAATCGGTCATCAATTCCAACCTCGTCAAGGCGGCGATGTTCGGATCGGACGCAAATTGGGGGCGCGTTCTGTGCGCGCTCGGCTATGCGGGAGCCGATCTCGACGTCAATAAGATCGACGTGCGGTTCACGTCGGCGGCGGGCGAAGTGTTCGTCTGCGAAAACGGGAGCGGCGTTCCCTTCTCCGAAGAGGAGGCAAAGCGCGTGCTGTCGCAGAAAGAGGTCGTCATCGACGTCGATCTCAAAGACGGCGCATATTCTGCAACCGCGTGGGGGTGCGACCTCACGTACGATTACGTAAAAATCAACGGAGATTACAGAACGTGATAGGAAAAGAGGCGCAGGCGGAATTCCTTCTGGAAGCGATGCCGTACATCGAAAAATACCAGAATAAGATTCTCGTCGTCAAGTACGGCGGGAACGCCATGACGGACGACACGCTGAAAAAGCTCGTCATGCGGGATATGACGCTGTTGCAGTTCGTCGGGATCAAGGTCGTTCTCGTCCACGGCGGCGGACCGGAAATTTCCCAGACGTTAAAGCGCATGGGGATCGAATCCCGCTTTGTCGGCGGGCTTCGCTACACCGACGCCGAGACGGCGGAAGTCGTCCGCATGGTGCTTGCGGGAAAGGTCAATAAAGAACTCGTGCATATGCTCGGCTCGCTCGGCGCAAAGGCGGTCGGGCTTTCGGGCATTGACGGGAAACTCTTACAGTGTTCCAAGGAGAGCGAAGAGCTCGGATTCGTCGGCAAGATCGAGAACGTCAATACCGATCTCATTTTAAGCTGTCTGAACGCGGGGTATCTGCCCGTCGTTTCCACCGTCGGATACGACGACGAAGGGAACATTTACAACGTAAACGCCGATACGGCGGCTTCCGCGCTGGCGGGCGCGCTCAAAGCGGAGAGCCTCATTCTTATGACGGACGTGCGCGGACTTCTGCAAAAGGCGGGGGACGCCGATTCGCTCATCAAGAAAGTGTATGTTTCCGACGTTCCGTCGCTCATCAAAGAGGGCATTATTTCGGGCGGAATGATCCCCAAAGTGCAGTGCTGCCGCGACGCCATCCGCAACGGCGTGAACCGTGTGTTTATTACAGACGGCAGGGTCAAACATTCTATTCTATTGGAATTGCTCTCGGACGAAGGTCTGGGGACAATGTTTGTGAAGGGAGACTGATTTTTTATCAGTCCTTCTTTTACGATATCGGGGTTTTGCTATGATGGATTTTTCTCAGATACAGGCGCTTGATAAACAGTACCACGCCGAAACGTATTCCTATTTTCCCATCGCGTTCACGGGCGGGAAAAACGCCACGCTCATCGGAACGGACGGGAAGGAATATATCGATTTCGGCGCGGGCATCGCCACGAACATTTTCGGCGTGAACGACGAGAGCTGGAAGGCGGCGGTCGTGGAACAGCTCAACCGCGTGCAGCACGTCTGCAACTACTACTACGCCGAACCGCAGAGCAGGCTTGCGGAACTCTTATGCACCAAGACGGGCGCAAAGCGGGCGTTCTTCGCAAACTCGGGCGCGGAGGCGAACGAGTGCGCGTTCAAGGCGGCGCGGAAGTATTCCGCCGAGAAATACGGCGAGGGGCGCGCCAAGATCGTCACGCTGAAAAACAGCTTCCACGGCAGAACGCTCTTCACGCTGACCGCGACGGGGCAGGACGCGTTTCACCGCTGGTTCGGTCCGTTCGTTCCCGAAGTGGACTATGCGGAAGCGAACATGGACGATATTCGTCGGGTCGCCGATAACAGGACGTGCGCGGTCGTCATCGAGTGCGTGCAGGGGGAGAGCGGCGTAACGGCGCTCCCCAAGGCGTTCGTGACCGCTCTGGAAGCCTTCTGCAAGGAGCGCGACATTCTTCTGATCTGCGACGAAGTGCAGTGCGGAAACGGCAGAACGGGAAAGCTGTACGCCTATCAGCATTACGGCATTCAGCCTGATATCGTCACCACGGCGAAGGGGCTGGGCGGCGGGTTGCCCATCGGCGCGTGCCTCTTCTTCGGCAAGACGGAACACACGTTGCAGGTCGGCGACCACGGCTCGACGTTCGGCGGGAATCCCGTCTGCTGCGCGGGCGCGGTCAACGTCGTCTCCCGTCTCACGGAAGAGTTCCTGCTCGAAGTGCAGGGGAAATCCGACTATATGCGCGCCAAACTCAAAGGGTTCGACGGCGTGAAGCAGGTCACGGGTCTGGGGCTTATGATCGGGCTTGAAATCGGGAAAAACGCCAAAGAAGTTGCGGCGGAGTGTCTGAAACGGGGATTGCTCGTCCTCACCGCGCACGACCGCGTGCGCCTCGTGCCGCCGCTCACCATCACAAAAACCGAAATGGACGAAGGGCTGTCCGTCATCAAGGAGGTACTCAAATGAAACATCTTCTCAAACTTGCCGATCTCTCGCGCGAGGAGATCTTATCCATTCTCAATCTCGCCGATCAGCTCAAATACGAGCGCAAACACGGCGTGCCGCAGGAATATCTCAAAGGCAAAAAGCTGGGTATGATCTTCCAGAAGTCGTCTACGCGCACGCGCGTTTCCTTTGAAGTGGGAATGTACGAGCTTGGCGGTTACGCGCTCTTCCTCTCCAACCGCGATTTGCAGATCGGGCGCGGAGAGCCTGTCGAGGATACGGCGCGCGTGCTCTCGCGCTATCTCGACGCGATCATGATCCGCACCTTCGAGCAGAAAGAGGTGGAGGACCTCGCAAAATACGGCTCGATTCCCATCATCAACGGTCTGACCGATTACTGCCATCCCTGTCAGGTGCTCGCCGATCTCATGACGATCCGCGAAAAGAAGGGAAACTTCAAGGGGCTGAAAATGTGCTTCATCGGCGACGGCAACAATATGGCGAACTCGCTCATGGTCGGCGCGGTGAAAACGGGCATGGAATTTGCGATCGCCTGCCCCAAGGGCTACGAGCCTGACGCGGCGCTCACCGCATGGGCGAAGGAGAACGGCACGGTCACGGTGACGGACGACGTATTCGCCGCCGCAAAGGACGCGGACGTCGTCTATACGGACGTATGGGCGTCGATGGGACAGGAGGACGAGAAGGCGAAGCGCGAAGCGGCGTTCAAGGGGTATCAGGTGAACGCGGCGCTCATGGAAGCGGCGCATTCCGACGCGATGGTACTTCACTGCCTGCCTGCGCACCGCGGCGAGGAGATCACCGCGGACGTATTCGAGGCGCACGCGGACGAGATCTTTGAAGAGGCGGAAAACCGCCTGCACGCACAGAAAGCGGTGCTGTGCAAGCTCATGAAATAAGCGGAAGGAGAACGTGAAAAACGCTATGAATAAAAAAGTATATCTTACGCTGGAAAACGGAAAGGTGTTCGAGGGCTACTCGTTCGGCGCGGACCGCGAGGTCATCGGCGAACTCGTGTTTACCACAGGCATGACGGGCTATATCGAGACGCTCACCGACCCGAGCTACTACGGGCAGATCGTCACGCAGACGTTCCCGCTCATCGGAAATTACGGCATTATTCTTTCGGATAAGGAGAGCAAGAAGTGTTGGCTGACGGCGTACGTCGTGCGCGAGAAGTGCGACGCGCCCTCCAACTTCCGCTGCGAAATGACGTTGGAGGCGTTCCTCAAAGAACAGAACATTCCCGCCGTTTACGGCGTTGATACGCGCGAGCTGACCCGCATCGTGCGCGAAGCGGGCGTCATGAACGCCGCGATCACCTTCAAGCCGCTCACCGATCTTTCGGCACTCAAAGCCTACCGCGTGAAGGACGCCGTCAAGGCGGTCTCCTCGGGCAGAGTGCGCGAGACGGGCGAAGAGGGCGGACCCCGCGTCGTGCTCTACGATTTCGGCGCGAAACAGAATATCGTGCGCGAACTTGTCAAACGCGGCTGCCGCGTGATCGAAGTTCCCTCAACCTGCACGGCGGAAGAGGCGCTGGCATACAATCCGGACGGCATTATGCTGACGAACGGCCCCGGCGACCCCGCGGAGAACGTGGAAGTCGTCGAAAATATCCGCAAACTCATCGGGAAGAAACCCATTCTCGGGATCTGCCTCGGGCATCAGCTCTTCGCGCTCGCCATGGGCGGACAGACGCGCAAGATGAAGTACGGTCACCGCGGCGCAAATCAGCCCGTCAAGGATCTGAAAACGGGAAAAGTGTTCATCTCGTCGCAGAACCACGGGTACGAGGTCGTGAGCGAGTCGGTCAAAGACGTCGGCAACCTGACCTTCGTCAATGCCAACGACGGCACCTGCGAGGGCGTGGAATATCCCTCGGTCAACGCGTTTACGGTGCAATTCCACCCCGAAGCGTGCGGCGGACCGCACGACGCGAACTTCCTGTTCGACCGCTTTATCGAGAACATGAAAAAGGAGAACTGAGATATGCCGAAGAGAAGTGACATTAAGAAAGTTCTGGTGATCGGATCCGGTCCCATCGTGATCGGGCAGGCTGCCGAATTCGACTATGCGGGCGCGCAGGCTTGCCGCGTGCTCAAAGACGCGGGCGTCAACGTCGTTCTGTGCAACTCCAACCCCGCGACGATCATGACGGATAAAATGCTCGCGGACGAGATCTATCTCGAACCGCTTACGCTCGACAGCTTAAAGCGTATCATCATCAAGGAGCGTCCCGACTCGCTGCTTGCCTCGCTCGGCGGGCAGACGGGTCTTACCATGGGCTGCAAGCTTGCGAAAGAGGGTTTCCTCGATCAGTGGGGCGTCAAGCTCATCGGCACCAAGCTCGACGCGATCGACCGCGCGGAGGATCGTGAGCTTTTCAAAGAGACGATGGAAAAGATCGGTCAGCCCGTCGTTCCCTCCGATATTGCCTATACGGTGGACGAGTGCGTGGCGATCGCCGAAAAACTCGGGTATCCCGTCATCGTCCGTCCTGCGTTCACGCTCGGCGGCGCGGGCGGCGGCGTCGCTTACGACGAAGAGGAGCTGCGCCTCATCTCCTACAACGGACTCATGCTCTCGCCCATTACGCAGGTGCTCATCGAAAAGTACATCGGCGGCTGGAAGGAGATCGAATTTGAGGTTCTGCGCGACAGCGCGGGCAACGTGATCACGGTCTGCTCGATGGAGAACTTCGACCCCGTCGGCGTGCATACGGGCGACTCTATCGTCATCGCGCCCGCCGTCACGCTCTCCGATAAGGAATATCAGATGCTCCGTACCGCGTCGCTGAATATCATTACCGAACTCGGCATCGAGGGCGGCTGCAACTGCCAGTTCGCGCTGCACCCCGAGAGCTTTGAATACGCGGTCATCGAGGTCAATCCCCGTGTGTCGCGTTCCTCGGCGCTCGCAAGTAAGGCGACGGGGTATCCCATTGCGAAAGTTGCTACCAAGATCGCGCTCGGCTACACGCTGGATGAAATCAGAAACGACGTCACGGGCAAGACGTACGCCTGCTTCGAGCCTGCGATCGACTATGTGGTCGTCAAACTGCCCAAGTGGCCCTTCGATAAATTCCTGTACGCAGGGCGCACGCTCGGCTCGCGCATGAAGGCGACGGGCGAAGTCATGGCGATCGGCACTTCCTTCGAGCAGGCGATCATGAAGGCTGTGCGCGGCGCGGAGATCTCGCTCGACACGCTCAACCACCCCAAGTTCGAGAACATGAGCGCGGACGAGCTGAGAGGGGAATTGCACAAGACGACGGACGAACGTCTCTTTGCCGTGTTCGCGGCATTGAAGCACGGTATCTCCGTGGACGAGATCTATGCGATCACGATGATCGACAGATGGTTCCTGAACAAACTTCTCAATCTCGTGAAATACGAACAGGCGATCGAGGGGAAGAAGATCTCCAAATCGCTCTATCTGGAAGGCAAGCGGATCGGCTATCCCGATAAGGCGCTCGCACGTTTCTCGGGCGAGAAACTGCCCGCGCACCGCCGCGCCGTATTCAAAATGGTGGATACCTGCGCCGCCGAGTTCGCCGCGCAGACGCCCTATTTCTACTCGACCTACGACGAGCTCGACCACGACGAGGCGCTTCCGTTCGTCAAGAACAGCACGAAAAAGCGCGTGATCGTTATCGGTTCGGGTCCTATCCGCATCGGTCAGGGTATCGAGTTCGACTATTCTTCCGTCCACTGCGTCTGGACGCTCAAAGAACTCGGCTACGAAGTCATCATCATCAACAACAACCCCGAGACGGTTTCCACCGACTTCGATACGGCGGACAGACTGTATTTCGAGCCGCTCACGCCCGAGGACGTGCAGAACGTCATCGACGTGGAGAAGCCTTACGGCGTCGTCATCACCTTCGGCGGTCAGACGGCGATCAAGCTGTGCGGCTACCTCGATAAGAAGGGCGTGCGCATTCTCGGAACGAGCGCGGATTCCGTCGATATGGCGGAGGACAGAGAGCGCTTCGACGAGCTTCTGGAAGAGTTCCATATCGCGCGCCCGAAGGGACTTACCGTTATGACCAAGGAAGAGGCGATTCACGCCGCCGAGACGCTCGGCTATCCCGTGCTTCTTCGTCCGTCCTACGTCATCGGCGGTCAGAACATGACGATCGCCTTCACAGAGAACGATATTTCGCGCTACATGGACGTCATTCTGGCGCAGCACATTGAAAATCCCGTGCTCTGCGACAAATACCTGATGGGCAGCGAGCTGGAAGTCGACGCGATTTCCGACGGCGTGGACGTGCTCATCCCCGGGATCATGCAGCATATCGAGCGCGCGGGCGTGCATTCGGGCGACTCCATCGCGGTCTACCCGCCTTATCATCTGAGCGACGCCATGCTCGAAAAGATCGTGGACATCTCCACAAAGCTCGCGCTCTCGCTCAAAACAAAGGGTCTGATCAATATCCAGTACCTCATCTATCAGAACCAGCTTTACGTCATCGAGGTCAACCCGCGCGCGTCGCGTACCATTCCCTATATTTCCAAGGTGACGGGCGTGCCGATGGTGGAACTTGCGACGAAGATCATGGTCGGCGCAAAGCTCAAAAAGCTCGGCTACGGCACGGGACTGTACCCGAACTCGCCGTACGTTGCGGTCAAAGTTCCCGTATTCAGCTTCGAGAAGCTGAACGACGTCAACTCGCAGCTCGGTCCCGAGATGAAGTCCACGGGCGAAGTGCTCGGCATCGGCAAGACCATCGAGGAGGCGCTCTTCAAAGGACTTGTCTCCGCGGGCTTCAAAATGTGCCACCCGACCAAGGAAAACCCCGTCGGCGTGTACTTCACCGTCAACGATCAGGATAAATTCGAGATCGTCTCCATTGCGAAGAAATTTGCCGACCTCGGCTGCAATCTCTACGCGACGGCAGGCACGGCAAAGGTCATTTCCGAACTCGGGATCGACGTTACCGTCGTCGACCGTCTGAAAGCGACCAAGCAGGTTTCCAAGCTGATGGACGAGGGCAAGATCGGGTATATCATCTACACGGGCAAGACGGACGTCGATTCGATTGCGGACTATATCGAGCTGCATCACCATGCGATCCTGCTCGGCATCACCGTGCTCACCTCGCTGGATACCGCAAACGCGCTGTGCGACAGCATCGCAAGCAAGTTCACCGAGTACAACACCGAGCTTGTCGACATCAACAACCTCCGCACCAAGAAAACGGAACTGCACTTCACCAAGATGCAGTCCTGCGGAAACGATTATATCTATTTTGAAGATCTGGAAGGGAAGATCACCTGCCCCGAATCGCTTGCGATCAATTTCGTTGACCGCCACTACGGCATCGGCGGCGACGGGATCGTGCTCATCGAAAAGTCCGACGTTGCCGATGCGAAGATGCGCATTTTCAACAAAGACGGCAGCGAAGGGCAGATCGCAGGAAATGCGATCCGCTGCGTGGCGAAGTACCTCTATGAGAAGGGGATCGTCAGAAAGGAGACGATGACCATCGAATCTTTAAGCGGCGTAAAGGAAGTCAAGGTCTATTCCTTCGGCGGCGTGGTGACGTCCGCGAGCGCCGATCTCGGCAAAGCGGAGCTGCGCGGAGAGAACATTCCCTCCGTCTGGAAGGGCGATACGGTCGTCAATCAGCCGATGGAGCTGGACGGCAAGACCTATCACGTGACCCTCGTCAATCTCGGTAACCCGCACTGCGTCATTTTCTGCGACAAGGTGGACGACGTTCCCGTTTCGACGCTCGGTCCGCGCATCGAAAACAGCGAATACTTCCCTGCAAAGACGAATGTGGAGTTTATCCGCGTCGTCAATGAAAGCACGGTGAAGATGCGCGTCTGGGAGCGCGGCAACGGCGAGACGTGGGCGTGCGGAACGGGCGCGGCGGCTGCGGCGGTTGCCTGCGTGCTCAACGGACTGTGCAAGGCGGATACGGATATCACCGTCAAGCTCAAAGGCGGCGACCTCATCGTGCGCTACTCTTCCGACGGCTCCGTGACGCTCACGGGCAACGTTGAAAAAATCTACGAAGGGACGGTGGAATTCTGATGGCGCGTTCTGCGCTGTACGAAGAGAGTGCGATCGCGGCGGACGAGCAGGGAGAACGCAGGAAATATCAGGTCTTTCATATTGCAAGCATGATATTTCTTGTGCTCGCTGCGATCATGATCTTTTTCTCGGTCTGGTTTATTCCGTCCATGATCGTGCAGGACGCCTCCACGGCGGTCAAGATCTTCAACGTCGTGATCTGGTGTATTCCGCTCCTGTGCTTTATCGGGTTCTTTTTCCTGTTCCGAGCGATCAAACGCCGCTTCAACGTGAGCTTCGACTACACGTTCGTGCAGGATGAACTCCGTATCACCAAGGTTTTCAACGGGAAATCGCGCAAATATCTCACCACGCTCAAAGCCGAGCAGATGCTGAAAATCGGCTATGTAGAGAGCGATTCCTTCACGAGAATGGAGCAGGGACTGCGCGGAAAAAAGCCCGTGATCCTCACGCCGAACCGCGAACCGGTTGAGGGGAAGATCTTCATTTACATTCACTATTCTTCCTCCATCGAAAAGAAACTTTATGTGCTTGAATGCCGGAAGGAACTTCTTGAATACGTCGTATTTGCGGCAGGCAGAAACAAATTCGATCCGAAATGATCTATCTTGACAACGCCGCCACGACGCGCCCGTTATCGGGCGCGGTCGCCGAGGCGGAACGCTATCTCACCGAAGAATACTTCAATCCTTCCGCGCGCTATCATGGCGGCGCGGAAGTTTCGCGTATGCTCTCCCGCGCGCGCGATTTTCTGCTGCGCGCCGTTGCCGATCCCGCTGATTTTGAGTTGATATTTACCTCCTGCGGAACGGAAGCGGACAATCAGGCGATTTTTTCCGCGGCGCGCCGCGGAAACGCCGTCACGACGGCGGGCGAGCACGCGGCTGTGTTTGAAAGCTACAAAACGCTGAAAAATCGCGGCGTAGAACCGCGTTTTGCACCCATTCGCGCGGACGGAAGCGTTGATGCGGACGCGCTTGTATCGCTCGTGGATGAGAAAACGACGCTCGTTTCCGTGGTACACGTGAACAACGAGACGGGCGCGGTGAACGATATTGCCGCGATCGCGAAAAGGGTAAAAGCGAAAAACCCGCGCGCCGTATTTTTAAGCGACGGCGTGCAGGCATTCGGAAAACTTCCGTTCCGCCTTACGAAAGAGATCGATTTTTACGCCGTCAGCGCGCATAAGATCGGCGGGATCAAGGGGACGGGCGCGCTCATCCGCCGCAAGGGCTGTACCGTTCTCGCGCCGTATGTGATCGGCGGAGGGCAGGAGAGCGGAATGCGGAGCGGAACGGAGAACACGTTCGGGATCGCCGCGTTTTTCCATGCGGCGGAAGAAAAATTCTCGTCGCTCCGTGTGGACGGCGAACGCCTGAAAGGGTACCGCGAACAGCTCTGGGAAATGCTCGATCATTCGATTTTTACGCGCATTTCCCCCGAAAACGGGTCTCCGTACATTCTCACGGTCTCGGCAAAGGGACTGCGCGGCGAAATCTTGCAGCGCGAACTGTGGGATCGCGGCGTGGCGGTCGGAACGGGGAGCGCGTGCAGTTCTAAAAAGCCGTTCAGCCGCGTCATCGAGGCGTGCGGATACGGCGAGGATACGCTGTACGGCGTCATCAGAATGAGTTTTTCGCCCGCGACGACGGAGCAGGAAATACGCAATGCGGCGCAGACGATCAATGCCTGCGCGCGTGAGAGAAAGGAAAATGTTTAAATGGAAAAAGTTGTAATTATCCGCTATGCGGAGATACATTTGAAGGGGAAAAACCGCGGGTATTTCGAGCGCGTTTTTTCCGTCAATCTTGAAAAAGCGCTCAAAGGGATCCGCCACGAACTGCGCCGCATGAGCGGGCGCTACCTTGTTGCGGCGTTTGCGGAGGAGGACGCGGACGAAATTTTGAGCCGCGTCGCGCGCGTATTCGGTGTGCATTCCTACTCGCTCGGGTATCTCGTTGATAACGACATGGAAAGTCTGCTCGCGGCGGCAAAACTCGTCTGCCCGCAGAGCGGAACGTTCAAGGTGGATACGCACCGCGGCGACAAGAAATATCCGCTGACTTCCATGCAGCTGAATGCGGAAGTCGGCGCAAAGCTCATCGAGGCGTTTCCCGCGCTCACGGTGGACGTTCACGCGCCGCAGGGCTACGTCTACCTCGATATCCGCGACGGCGGCAAGGCGCTCGTGTTCGGCACGTTCGAGGAAGGCGCGAACGGCATGCCCGTCGGAACGTCCGGAAGAGGGCTGCTGCTGATCTCGGGCGGCATCGATTCGCCCGTGGCGGGCTACATGATGGCAAAGCGCGGCATGAACGTGGAATATCTGCATTTTCACAGCTATCCCTATACCAACGAACAGGCAAAGGACAAAGTCGTTTCGCTTGCGCGCATTCTTTCGCGCTATACGGGCAGCAATTCTCTCATGACGGTGAGCGTGACGCACATTCAGGAAGAGATCCACAAAAAGTGCGCCGCCGAACTCAACGTGACCCTTCTCCGCCGCTTTATGTTCCGCATTGCGGAACGGCTTGCAAAGCGCACGGGCGCGCAGTGCCTTATCACGGGGGAGAGCCTCGGTCAGGTCGCCTCGCAGACCATTGAAGGTATGACTTCCTCGGGCGCAGTCGTAACGCTTCCCGTGCTTCGTCCGCTCGTCGGATTCGACAAAGAGGAGATCATCGTGCGGGCGAAGAAGATCGGCACGTTCGATACTTCCGTTCTCCCGTATGAGGACTGCTGCACGGTATTCCTTCCCGAGTTTCCCGCAATCAAGCCCAAACTCTCCTTTATCGAGGAAGAGGAACAAAAGCTCGACGTGGAGTCGCTCGTTGCGGAAGCGATTGGCACGATGGAGCGCATCGGATTTTAATCGATCCACCAATCGTCGGGGAGAGTTGCGCCGTCCGGAATGCTGATTTGCGGCAGCGTTACGGCGGTTCCGACGTGTTCCCGATACTTCGGGCAGACGGTATAGATGTACGTTTCGCCCGCTTTGACCGAGTTGTCGCAGATCGTTTTACGGTATTTTCCGTCGTAAATCGTGGTTGTTTTGCCACGATTTATTCTTTTTATCTCGTAATCGTAGTACTCTGTCTGGCATAGTACTATTCGGACGCTGCCGTTTTCGTAATAAATGGACGGCGTCTGAATGGTCGGGCAGGAATAAAAGGTACTCCGCTCTGAGGGCTGTGCGCTTTTGCGGAACAGCTCTTCGCGATCGGTCCCGGGCGGCGCGGACGGGTCGGACAGGAGAAGAACGTGATTGGTGTCATACGCCGTCTTGTCGTATCGGAGTTTTATGACCTCGTCGCTCTCTTCAAAGGCGCGCGGCTGACTGTCGGCATATAAAAACCGATTGATGCGGAGTGCGGCGTTGGCGGGCAGTCCGCCTCCCGTGGCGGTCACGGGAGAGTTGTCCTCGTTGCCCATCCAGACCGCCACGACGTGGTCGCGCGTATAGGAGATGCAATAGGCGTCCGTGTTGCCGTTCGGACCTTCCGCAGTACCCGTTTTGGCGCAGATCGGAAAGGGGAGCGAACGGAGTTTTTTTGCCGTGCCTTCCTCGGCTGCGGTCTGCAACATATCGTTGAGCAGCGCGCAGACGTCCTTCGAGAACACGTCGCGCCTGACGGGCGTGTGTTCGTACAGCGTCCGCCCCGTATCGTCCTCGACGCGCGCGATCGTGACGGCGGGCGAAAATTCGCCGCAGTTTGCAAAGGTCGCGTACGCGTCCGCGAGCGCGGGGAGGGTATACCCTTTCTTCATGCCGCCGAGCGCGAGGGCGAGCGTTTTGTCGTCGTCCTCTACGGGAAGATCCATGCGCGCGAGATAATCGGTCGCGCGCGCAACGCCAAGCTCGTTCAGGATTTTTACGGCGGGAATATTCACGCTGTGCGCCAAGGCATATCGCGCGCTCATATATTGCCCCGTTGCGCCCGCGTAGTCGTCGGGCGAATAGCCGTTGAAGTCGATTTTTTCGTCTAAAATGGGCGTGGCGGGGCAGATGAGGTTCTCTTCCAGCGCGGGCGCGTAGACGAGGAGGGGCTTTATCGTCGAGGCGGGCAGCCGCGACGGCGTTCCGACGGTGGAATAGAGCGCGCGGATCGCCTGCGTGCGGTTGTCGCGCACCAGAACGCAGACGTCCGAATCGCAGTTTGTCTTTTCAAGTTCCGCTTGCAGGGCGGGGTCGTAATAGGTGTAAATTTTCAGCGATCCCCAATCGCCCGATTTTGCGTCGGGAAATAGTTCCGTCAGCTCGTCGTACACGCGCGCAAGATATGCGTTCTGCTCGACGCTCTCGGCGGGCTGTGTCGGAAGGGGGGCGGCAAGCGCTTTCATGTACGTTGTTTCGTCGAGGTAGTTCTGTTCCCGCATGAGTCCGAGTACCAGATCGCGCCGCGCTTTGCAGTTTTCCGCGTCGCGGAACGGGGAATAACGGTTGGGGGATTTGATGAGCGCGGCAAGCGTCGCGCCCTCTGCGGGCAGCAGTTCGGACGCGGATTTACCGAAGTAGAAGTGCGCCGCGCTCTCAATGCCGAACGCGCTGTGCCCGAAATAAATCGAATTCAGGTAGAGCGTCAGAATTTCGTCTTTTGTGTACTTCTTTTCGAGCAGGCGCGCAAGGTGAATTTCCTTTAATTTGCGGTTGATTGTCTTTTCGCTTGTCAGGTGCGTGTTTTTGATGAGCTGCTGCGTGATGGTGGACGCGCCTTCGCGGAAAGAAAAGCTCGTCAGATTTTTCCAGCAGGCTGCCGCCATGCGTCTGACGTCAACGCCCTTGTGCTGATAAAACCGTTTGTCCTCCACGGCGACAAAGGCGTTTTTGACGTGTTCGGGGATCTCGGAAAACGTTGCGCTCGCATGGATCGCGTTTGCCTCGATCTCTTGCCCCGATCCGTCGTAAAGCGTCAGGAAGGCGTTTTCAAGCGTGAGTTTGTCTTTATCCAGCCGAACGCCTGCCGTCACGCTCCAATAATAGAGAATGCACGCGAGCAGGAGTACGGCGAAAATTCCGAGAACGATGGAAGTTATGGTGAGTGCGCGTTTCATCAAGTCAGAGTATGTGCGCTTTGCGGAAAAATTTTCTCATGCGCACGCGCATAACTTGAAAAAAATGCCGCGCTGTGGTATACTGTAAGGGAACAATACGAACCACGCCTTTGGCGGAATCTTTTCGGCATCTTTTTGCTCATCTTCCTTGCAATACGCTTGTATAGCGGCGTCATCTTCACAAAAATCTGGCGCGAAAATCTTCCCGCCAAAGGTGCGAAGTAATCAAAAGCGGCAAGATGGGCGGTCAGACGCGGCGAAGTCCGCAGCGCGTGCCGTGTGGCACGGGCAAGGGGTTCAACAAAGTATGAGCGCACAGTTTCCGCTTTTGATCGGGTTCGTATTACTCCCTTACAGTATAAATGTAATATCGTAAATCGGATTGCGGGGTGAGATATGACGCTGCAAGAGATCGTAGCAAAGAGCAGGCGCATCGTCTTTTTCGGCGGCGCTGGCGTTTCGACGGAGAGCGGGATCCCCGATTTCCGCAGTGAGGACGGGCTGTATCGGCAGAAGTATTCCGTTCCGCCTGAAACGATGCTGAGCGCGCAGTATTTTCATTCGCATACGGAGGACTTTTTCCGCTTTTACCGCGAGAAGATGCTCCCGCTCCGGGCGAAGCCCAACGCGGCGCATCGGAAACTTGCCGATTGGGAGCGGGCGGGCAAGCTCCTTGCCGTCGTCACGCAGAACATTGACGGACTGCATCAGGCGGCAGGCAGTAAACGCGTCTTTGAACTGCACGGGAGCGTGCATCGCAATTATTGCTTGAAGTGCGGGAAATTCTATCCCGCGCAGTTTATTGCAGAAAGCCAAGGCGTTCCGCGCTGTACGTGCGGCGGCGTGATAAAACCGGACGTCGTATTGTACGGAGAACAGCTCGATTCTGAAACGGTGAACGGCGCGCTTGCCGCCATCGCCTCGGCGGATACGCTTATCGTCGCGGGAACGTCGCTGACCGTCTATCCTGCCGCGGGCTTTATCGATTATTTCCGCGGCGAGAATTTAATTCTCATCAACCGCGACGAAACGCCGCTCGACGCTTCCTGTACGCTCGTCGTACACGGGAAGGTGGGCGAGATACTCGGCGCATTGCCGTCATATACGGAAGAAACGCTATGAATTATCACATTGTCACATACGGCTGTCAGATGAATCTTCACGAATCGGAGAAGATCGCGGGGATTCTCCGTTCTGTCGGCTATGAAAAGGAAGTTCCGCTCGAAGAGGCGGATATCATCGTATTCAACACCTGCTGTATCCGCGAAAACGCCGAAAACCACGCGTTCGGCAATATCGGCGCGCTGAAAAAACTCAAACGGCAGAAAAAGGGGCTGATCATTGCGGTGGGCGGCTGCATGGCGCAGGAACCCGGGAAGGTCAAAGTCCTGCAAGAAAAGTTTCCGTTCATCGATATTATCTTCGGAACGCACAATCTTGCGGAACTTGCCTCGCTCATCGAACGGAAGAAGAGCGAAAAACGCGTTGTTTCCCTCTATGAGGACAGGCGGGAGACGGAGGACGGCGCGCAGCCCTGTCGCACGAGCTATCCGAACGCATGGGTGAATATCACCTATGGGTGCAACAATTTCTGCACGTACTGCATCGTGCCGTATGTGCGCGGCAGAGAAAAGAGCAGGAGCGCGGCGGTCATTCTCGACGAGGTGCGCGGGCTTGTGAAGGAAGGGTATAAAGAAATCACGCTGCTCGGGCAGAACGTCAACTCCTACCGCGACGGCGATGTGGATTTCCCCGCGCTGCTCGAAATGGTCGCGTCGGTGGAAGGCAATTTCCGCCTTCGGTTCATGACCTCTCACCCCAAAGATTTTTCCGCGCGGCTCGTTGCCGTCATGAAGAAGCACGATAAAATCCTCAATCTTCTGCATCTTCCCGCGCAGTCGGGTTCTACGCGCATTTTGCGGCTGATGAACAGGCGTTACACGCGCGAAGAGTATCTGGAAAAGGTCGCGCTCTTGAAGCGGGAGATCCCCGAAGCGGAAATTACGACCGACCTGATCGTCGCGTTCCCGACGGAGACGGAAGAGGAATTCGAGGAGACGCTTTCCCTCGTCAAAGAGGCGGACTTTGCCTCGGCGTTCACCTTTATCTATTCGCCGCGCACGGGAACGGAGGCGGCGAAGATGGAGGGGCGCATCTCCGACGAGGTCGCCAAAGACCGCATTACGCGGCTTGTCGCCTGCGTCAACGAAAACACGCGCCGCAAGAGCGAGAAGTACGTCGGCAGAGAAATCGAAGTCCTGTGCGAGGATTTCGACGAAAAGCGCGGGTTGTATCTCGGGCGCGAGCCGCTCGGCAGAATGGGGTATTTTTCGAGCGATACAAACTGTATCGGGGAGTTTGTCCGCATGAAGGTCACGCGGGCAAACGGCGTATCTCTCTACGGGGATAAGATAGAAACGCGTTGAGCGGGAAAGAATTTTACGGAGGACGATATGGCGCTCTCGCCGATGATGGAACATTATCTCTCCATGAAGGAGAAATATAAAGACTGCGTTCTGTTTTACCGTCTCGGAGATTTTTACGAGATGTTCTTTGACGATGCGGTGCGCGTCTCGAAACTGCTCGATCTTACGCTCACGGGGCGGGACTGCGGGCTGAAAGAGCGCGCTCCCATGTGCGGGATTCCCTTCCATGCGGCGGACGCGTATATTGCAAAACTCGTTTCGATGGGGGAGCGCGTCGCCATCTGCGAACAGCTTACCGAGCCGACTGCGGGAAGGGGAATGGTCGAACGCGACGTTATCCGCGTTGTGTCTGCGGGTACGGTCATCGAGGAGAACCAGCTCGACGAGAAGAAGAATAATTATATCGCGTGCGCCTATAAGAGCGGCGCGGCGTATGCGCTTGCATGGGCGGATATTACGACGGGCGAGCTTTGCGCGGAGGAGCTTTCGGGGCGCGAAAACGTTATCTCCGCGCTCGTCAATCTTGCGGTTGCGGAGGTGATCTGCAACGAGGAAATGCTCTTCGACGCAAAGGAGGACGTAGAGGCTAGCCGCGGCGCGCTTCCCGCGTTCTCGTGCTATCTGCCGTGGGCGTTTGAAAAGGCGGCTGCGGAGCGGAGCGTGTGCGAACAGCTCGGCGCTGCTTCCTTGGAGGCGCTCGGACTGGACGGAAAGGACGGCGCGGTCCGCGCGGCGGGCGCGCTGTTGGAGTATCTCCGCGAAACGCAGAAGCACGCCTTAAAGAACATGAACGCGATCCGCGTTGTGGACGCGGGCAGAAATATGACGTTGGACGCGAACGCCGTCCGCAATCTCGAAATCTTGAAAAACAACGCCGAAGGGAAGCGGTACGGCTCTCTCCTTTGGCTGCTCGATCATACAAAAACGGGGATGGGTGCGAGAAAACTCGTTGCAATGCTCTCCGCGCCGCTTGCGGATAAGGCGGAGATCGAGCGCCGTCTGGACGCCGTGGACGAGCTTTTCAAAGGCACGGTCGTGCGCATGGGCATTGCGGATATGCTGGGCGGCGTGCGGGACATCGAGCGGCTGACGGGGCGCGTCTCCAACGGAAATTTACAGCCGCGCGACTGTCTTGCGCTCTCTTCCTCGCTTGCGGCTGTGCCCAATCTCAAATTTCAGTTGATCGGATTTTCTTCGTCGCTCCTTTGCGAGATCGCGGGCGATCTCGTCGATACCAAAGAGATCTGCGATCTGCTTGACAGGGCGATCTCTCCCGACGCGACGACGCTGAAAGAGGGGAACTATATCCGCCGCGGATACAGCGAACAGCTCGACGAACTGCGCGCCGTGAAGGACAACGGCAAGTCTCTCGTGTTAGAGCTTGAAACGCGCGAGCGGGAGCGCACGGGGATCCGCAACCTGAAAGTCGGGTTTAACCGCGTGTTCGGCTATTACATTGAAGTGACCAACTCCTTTAAGGATAAAGTTCCCTATTCCTACGTTCCCCGACAGACGCTCGCGAACTGCGTGCGCTATACGACGGAGGAACTTAAAGATCTGGAAGGGAAGATCCTCGGCAGCACGGACGCGGCTTCCCGGCTCGAAGAGCATCTGTTCGGAGAGCTTATGGAAGTGCTTTCGCGCAATATTCCCGTTTTTCAGAGGATCGCGGGGGCGATCGCGCTGCTCGACTGCCTCGTTTCCTTCGCCTCGGTCGCCAAAGAAAACAAGTACTGCCGCCCCGAAATCGCGGAGGGCGGCGCGTTGGAGATCGAAGAGGGGCGGCACCCCGTCGTTGAGGCGATCTCGAAAGACCGTTTCGTTCCGAACGACTGCCGTCTCGACAACGGCGACGACCGCACGATGATCATCACGGGACCGAATATGGCGGGCAAGAGTACCTATCTGCGGCAGGTCGCGCTCATTACCTTTATGGCGCACGTGGGGTGTTTCGTTCCCGCAAAGCGCGCCCGCGTTCCGCTGTGCGACCGCATTTTTACGCGCATCGGCGCGAGCGACAATCTCATTCTCGACAGAAGTACCTTTATGGTGGAGATGACGGAAGTCGCCAATATTCTCCGCAACGCCACCGAGCGCAGTCTGCTCATTCTCGACGAAGTCGGGCGCGGAACGAGCACATTCGACGGGCTTTCCATCGCGTGGTCGGTCATCGAATATCTCACCAACAACGTGCGCGCAAAGACGCTTTTTGCGACTCATTACCACGAACTTACGGAGCTGGAAGGGAAGCTGGAAGGGGTCAAGAATTATAAAATCAACGTGCGCGAGATCGGCGGGAGCATCGTCTTTCTCCGCAAAATCGTGCGCGGGGGCGCGTCGCGCTCGTTCGGCGTGGAAGTCGCTTCGCTTGCGGGCGTTCCGGAAGAGGTCACTTCGCGCGCGAAAGTCATTTTAAAAGAGCTTGAACGCGGCGAAAAACGGCGCGAAAAGCTGCCCGAGCCGACGGAAGAGCCGCAGGAGAGCGAAGAATTCAGCCTTCGCGAGGAATTGCGCGGCATTGACGTGAACACGCTCACGCCGATGCAGGCGCTTGCCTTGCTCGCCGAGTTAAAGGAGAAAGTGCAATGATCAATCTTCTCACGGCAGACGTCTATAATAAAATTGCGGCGGGGGAGGTCGTTGACCGTCCTTATTCCGTCGTCAAAGAGCTTGTGGAAAACGCCGTCGACGCGGGCGCGACGGAGATCTCCGTCGAAATCGAAGAGGGCGGGAAGAAACGGATCCGCGTGACGGACAACGGGAGCGGAATGGAAAAATCCGATCTTCCGCTCGCCTACGCTTCGCACGCGACGAGCAAACTCAAAGTTGCGGACGACCTCTTTGCGATCCGTACGCTCGGATTCCGCGGCGAGGCGATCGCTTCCGTTGCCGCGGTCTCGAAAATGGAGATCGTCTCCCGCACGGCGGAGGGGGAGGCGTATTCGCTCCGCTCCGAAGGCGGCGTGCTCGGCGAAGTTCTGCCCGCCGCAGGCGCAAAAGGTACGGTGGTCACCGTTGACGACCTGTTTTTCAACGTTCCCGCGCGGCTCAAATTTCTCAAATCGGACGCGCAGGAAGAGGGTGACATTGCGGGCGTTATGGCGCGTTTTCTGCTCTCGCACCCCGAAATTTCCTTTACCTACCTCGCAAACAGGAAGATCAAATACCGTTCGTTCGGAGACGGACTGCCTGCCGCGCTCGCTGCGGTTTACGGCGCGGGGATTTTAAACGACTGCATCGAGATCGACGCGGAAAAACACGGGATCCGCATTCACGGATTTCTGGGAAACCGCAACTTTTTCAAACCGAACCGCACATGGCAGAGCCTGTTCGTCAACGGGCGTTACGTCGTCAATCAGACGGTGGGCGCGGCGGTCACCAACGCGTACGCAAGCTATCTCATGAAGCGGCAGTATCCGTTTTACGTTCTGTTTCTTGACGTTCCGCCCGAAATCGTGGACGTGAACGTTCATCCGAACAAGGCGGACGTTCGCTTTGCGGATAATCAGATCATTTACGGGTGCGTTTACTCCGTTGTTTCGGCGGTGCTGGACGGCAACTCCCGCGCGCTTGAATATCTCGTCAATCAGCCGAAGCCCGCCGCTGCGGAAGTACAGGAAGAGGTAAAACCCGCACCCGCGCCTGTATTTACGGCAACTCCAAAGCCGAGCGCACCGCCGCAGCAGCAACAGCAGACTATGAGCTACGAGGCGGCGAAAAAAGAGGTGAAGTTCGATGTCTCCATTCCGAAGGGAAACGAGCCGCGTTTCTTTGACGAGCCGCCCGTGCGGATGGAAGTCCGGTCGCCTGCCTCGGAAGCGCCGCTTGGAAATGCGGCGGAGGACGCGTTTGCGGAAAATCAGCGGTTTCTTCGCGAACAGGCGGTAAAGGCAAAACAGGAGCGCGTCGAGCCGGATACGCTGACGTACAAAGGGGAACTGTTCCGCACCTACCTCATTTACGAGGCGGGGGACTGCGCCTATCTCATCGATCAGCACGCCGCGCACGAGCGCATTCTGTACGACCGCCTGCGGGAAAAATGGGAAAACCGTTCCGTCGTCTCTCAGTCGATGCTCGCGCCGTTCCTCCTTACCGTCAACGGGCAGGAATTTGCGTTCTTGGAACGGAACTTTCCCGTCCTGCGGGAAATCGGATTTGAGATCGACGCCTTCGGCGACGACGCCGTGAAAGTCTCGGCTGTTCCCGTCGAGCTGATGGGGATCGACCTGAACAAATTTTTCGGCGAGGTGCTGGCGTCCATGGAGACGCTCCGCGCCATTAAACTTGCCGATATTCTGAAAGATAAACTTGCGACTGCCGCCTGCAAAGCGGCGGTCAAGGGCGGCGAACTTTTGAGCGAGCAGGAGGCGCGCGCGCTCATTCGCGAGACGGGCGGCGATCTTGGGCTGAAATGCCCGCACGGCCGTCCCGCCGTTGTTAAAGTCAGAAAGAGCGAGCTTGAAAAGCTCTTTAAACGGATCGTATGAAAAAACTGCTCGTCATTTGCGGCGCGACCGCGTCGGGGAAAACGTCGCTCGCGGTGAAGTGCGCGAAGCGGTTGAACGGCGAAGTGATTTCCTGCGACGCGCTGTTGGTGTATCGCGGTCTGAATATCGGAACGGCGAAACCGACGCGGGAGGAAATGGGCGGGATCCCGCACCATCTCATCGACGTGGCGGATCCGACCGACGGCTTTACCGTGCATGATTTCGAGCGGCTTGCGCTCGACGCCGTTGCGGATATTTCCGCGCGCGGCAAAGTGCCTGTGCTCTGCGGCGGAACGGGATTCTATCTGAACGCGGTGCTGTTTCAGAGCGGATTCGGGAACGCCGCGGCTGACGAGGGCGTCCGCGCAAAATATAACGCCATTGCGGCGGAAAAGGGGAAGGAATATCTGCACGGGCTTTTGCAGGAAGTGGATGCGGAGAGCGCGGCGGTTCTTCACCCGAACGACGTAAAGCGCGTTGTCCGTGCGCTGGAAATTTACGAACTGACGGGAAAAAAGAAGTCCGATCAGCAGGACGGCAGAGTTCCGCGCTTTCCCTACGAAGCGTTTGCGTTCGACTATCCGCGGGAGGTATTATACGAGCGGATCGACCGCCGCGCCGCGCAGATGTTTGAAGAGGGGCTTGTGGAAGAAGTCAGGGGCTTGTTGGCTTCCGTGCCTGAAAATGCGCAGTGTATGCAGGCGATCGGGTACAAAGAGGTCGTCGAAGGGCTGAAAAATGGCGATAATCAAAGTACTATGCGTGACATAGTACAGAAAAACACCCGTAATTATGCAAAACGGCAGCTCACATTTTTTAAAAAATTGCCTAATTTACATTGGCTGACGCCGTCGGACGCGGCAGTCGAGGAGGTTATTAAAATTTATGACCGTTGAAGAACGGATCGCGCGCGCGGAAGAGACGCTGCGCGAAAAATTTGTTTCGATCGACGCGATTGCGCTCCGAAATCAGGAAAAAGTACTCAATGCGTTCAAGGAAGAACGCATTGCGCTCCGCCACTTTGCGCCGAGCACGGGTTACGGCTACGGCGACGAGGGGCGCGAGGTTTTGGGAAAGGTGTATGCGCGCGCATTCGGTGCGGAGCGGGCGGTCGTATCTCCCGCGCTTTTAAGCGGAACGCACGCGCTTACGGTCGCATTGTTCGGGGTTTTGCGCCCGAATGACGATGTGCTCTGTATCAGCGGAATGCCTTACGATACGCTGCGGGGCGTGATCTGGGGCGAGGGAAACGGCTCGCTGAAAGATTTCGGGATCTCTTTCGACGTTGTTCCGCTCGACGAAAACGGGAAAATCGACCTTCCCGCCGTGCGCGAAATGCTTGCGCGCAAATCCTATAAAATGGTATATCTGCAACGCTCCCGCGGGTATGAACTCCGCGATTCATTTACGGTGCAGGAGATCGGCGCGGCGTGCGCGGCTGTTCGCGAGAGCGGCTTTACGGGCTGCATCTTTGTGGACAACTGTTACGGCGAGTTTGTCGAGGAGCGCGAGCCTTCCGAAGTGGGCGCGGACCTTATCGTCGGTTCGCTCATCAAAAATCCCGGGGGCGGGCTTGCGCCGACGGGCGGGTATATAGCGGGGAAAGAAACGTACGTTTTGCAGTGCGAAAACCGCCTTACCGCGCCTTCGGTAGGCGGAGAAGTCGGCTCGTATGCGTACGGCTATCAGCTCTATTATCAAGGGTTTTTCCTTGCGCCGCACGTCGTTGCGCAGAGTTTGAAGGGCGCGCTGCTCATCGGGCAGTGTATGGCGGAGCTTGGCTATCGCAACTATCCGTCCGTCGATCGTCTGCCGCCCGATATCACCCGCGCCGTCCGGTTCGATACCGAAAAACAGCTGACGGATTTCATTCAGTCTGTGCAGGACGTTTCTCCCGTCGATTCCTTCGTTCGTCTCGAAGCGTGGGATATGCCCGGGTATGACTGCAAGGTCATTATGGCGGCAGGCACGTTCAATTCGGGTGCAAGCATCGAGTTGAGTGCGGACGCGCCCATCCGCGCGCCGTATGTCGCATACTTTCAGGGCGGTCTGACGTACGAACACTGCAAACTTGCCGTTCGGGAGATCTTAAAAAAACTCGTCTGACGAAATATCTATAATATGGAAAGAACGAAAAGAGGCGCAGATATCTCTTTTTTTGTTGCAAGGTATTGACAGAAGCGGAAATATATGCTATTATGATGATATCAAAATAATATCACTTTTGGAGGTCGGTATGGAAAGAGAGATCAACGAGCGTGCGGCGCATGAGAAAAACGGCTGGGTGATGCTGGCTGTGGTTCTGCTGATGATCGTCGGCGGAATCGTCATGTTTGCATTCGGTGCGATCAATGTGAACGATATTCCCGCGTTTGCGGCGCTGATGGTGGCGGGGATTTTTGTCTTTATCGTCGCGATCGTGATGACGTGCGGGTTCAAGACGTTACAGCCCAATGAATCGTATGTGTTTACGCTGTTCGGCAAGTATTACGGTTCGCTGAAACGCGACGGTTTCTTTTGGGTAAATCCGTTCTGTTCGGCAGTCAATCCTGCGCGCGCAACGATGGGTGTGAACAAGAAACTCTCTTTGAAGGCGATGACGCTCAACAATGAAAAGCAGAAAGTCAACGACGAAGAGGGCAACCCGATCGAAATTTCCGTCGTCGTGATCTGGCGCATCACCAATACGTCGCGCGCGGTGTTCAACGTCGATAATTATATGGCGTATCTTTCCACGCAGTGCGACGCGGCGATCCGTCAGGTGGCGCGGCAGTATCCGTACGACGTTTCCAGCAACGGCGATGAAAAATCGCTCCGCGGCTCCGCGCAGGAAGTCGCTGATATTTTAAAAGGAGAAATCCAGACCCGCGCGGAGATGGCGGGAATTGAAATTCTCGAAGCGCGTATTTCGCACCTTGCCTATGCGCCCGAGATCGCCGCGGCAATGCTGCAACGCCAGCAGGCTTCCGCGATCATTGCGGCAAGGCAGAAGATCGTTGAGGGTGCGGTCTCCATGGTAAAAATGGCGCTCGACAAACTTTCGGACGAGCAGATCGTTGAGCTTGACGACGAGCGCAAGGCGCAGATGGTGAGCAATCTTCTCGTGGTGCTCTGCGGCAACAAGGACGCGCAGCCCATCGTGAACAGCGGGAGTATCTACTGATACGCTGCGGGTCCTGTGGAAGCCCGGCAACGACCGAAATTGTGTTTGCGGCAGACGGCGGCTTGGTTGCCGTGCCGAAGGTTCAGCGCAAGAAGATATTTTGTAAATATTCAAAACTGAGCGCGTATGCCTGTACCGATTGCGGTGCGGTGTTCCGCATTCGGTTGGAGAAGCCTGAAAAGTTCAAGCCGTTTGTTGATTATTCGGGCAAGTGAATTTTCTTATGTTTGCTTTTTGGAAATCGAATAAAGAGGGGCGCAATTATTCCGCCCCTCGTGCTGTTCGATTTATGCGGCGCCTGTCTCAGAAAGACGCCGCTGTCTGGAACAAAAGTCTTTGAATAAGCGGAGCTGAGGGGAAATGACATACGGGAACGTTTTGAAGGTGGAGGATGTCATGAAAGAAGAGGAGTTGGAAAAGAAAAATAAAGCCAAAAAACAAATTCCGCTTCGCGTCTCTCCCGCGCTGTATGCAGAACTCATGGAGTGGGCGGAAGATGATTTCCGCTCGCTCAACGGGCAGATCGAGTATCTTCTCACCGAGTGTGTAAGGCATCGGAAGGGGAAAAAGGACTGATTTTGCATTATTCGTAGTATTATGTCTGACATAATACAATTAAAACACCAAAAAACAGAAGGGATATATGACGTTTGAGGAATATTCAAAAACGGAAATTTTCCGCAGGGAACAGCGGCGGCTTGCGCGCTCAAAGCGAACGGGCTATATCGGGCTTGCCCTTTGTCTTGTCGGGACGGCGTGTCTGGTCGCGGCGGGCTTTCTCATTGCAGACGAAGGCGTAACTTATCCTCCGTGGCGTCTTGCGCTTCTGATCGTCTGTACCGTGCTCGGGCTGGCGGCGTTTGGCGCGGAAGTTTTTCTCAGCGTTTTTGCCTCTGATCGAAAGGATGACGGAGTGTCGCGCCGCCCCGCATTTTCCGCGGCGCTTCTGCTGTATGCGCGGGAATACCTTTCGGACGGATGGCAGGCGCAAAACGGCAGCGTTTCATTCGATATGGATTTTCCGAAGGTGGAAAAGGGAAAGGCGCTGTCTTCTTTTTTCCTCGTCCGCGAGGCGAGAGAGGAAATCTCCCTTGCGCAGTTCGGGGAGGGAGTGGATCTGATGGACGGCTATGCGCTTGCGCTCTTCGGGCTGTTTTCCTGGCTGGAAAAGACGGGTATCTCCGTGACGGAGATTTCTTACCGCGTGATGGAAAACGGGCTTGCGACGCGCAGGAGAAATAACGGCAAATTTGTTTTATATGCGGGCGGAAAGTGGACTCTTTCGGGGAGAAGTTTCCGCGCAAGTTATCGCCGAATCGTGAAATATGCGCGCAGAAAGGGACTTCTGACAGAATAATCAGACGGGTTTCAACCCGTCTTTTTGCGTCTGATGAAAAACCCCGCGTTTTACGCGGGGTTTTATTTCAATATTTTTTGACCTCTTCCTGTTTGACGCGCTTATATCCCTTTTTGGGCGGGAGACGGAAGAAGTCGATCTTGCCGCCGAACTTCACGAGCAGCACGCCTGCAATGACGAGCGCGACGCCTGCGCAGATGACGGCGATCGCCCATGTTTCAAGCGTTTCGCCCTTGATGCGCGACCACAGCTCGTTGATGTTCTCGTTTGCCTCTTCGCCGTAATAATCCATCACGGCGCAGCGGTGCGTGACGGCTTTGGGAGGGTAGTGCGCATAGAGCTGTCGGCTCTCCGCCTGTTCGCGGTCGGCAATGAAGGTCGCGTCCTCCACGGCGTCGCCGAAGAAGTAACTCAGGTCATATGTTGTTGTATTTGCAAGAAATTCTTCCTCGCTCTCGTATTCTTCGGGATCGACGGCGTACGTTTCGCAGACGTAATCGAACACTTCTTCGCCTGCAATGACGCCCGAATAGCCGATATAATACATATTTCTGATTGCGTTTTCGGGCATCGAGAGGAAATTGACGAACGCCTGCGCCGCCTGCTTGTTCGCGCCTTTCGGCATGACCCAGCCGTCGAACCACAGATTTGCGCATTCTTCGGGAATGAAGAAGTTGAGGCCGACGCCGTCCTCTTCTTCGGCAAGATCCATCGCATAGACGGCGTCGCCGCTCCATGCGAAGTTGAGCCAGATGCGCCCGCTGACAATGTCCGCCTTGCCGGTATCCGTTTCGTAGCCGTAAATGTTTTCGTCCATCTCCCGCATGACTTCTTCTACCTTTGCGATGGTTTCGTCGTCGGTGCGGTTCATGATCTCGGCAAGTTTCTGCGTATAGTCGTCGGCGGTCTTGTCAAGCGCGGCGATCTCGTCTTTGTAGAGAATGGCGAGCGCCACAAAGTAGGAATCGCGTACGTTGTCTTTTGTCGTCACGCGGTTGCGGTAAGCCTGTTCCGTCATGATATTCCAGCCGAGTTCGGGCAGGTCTGCCGCGTCAACATATTCGGTGTTGTAAATAAAGCCCGTCACGCCCCACATATATCCCGCGGCATAGTCGCTCCACGTGGAATCGTCCTCAGGATCTTCTTTGTTGATGCGGTTGCTCTCGAACATCTGCCGGATATAAGGGGAGACGTTGCGGATATAGTAGTTCTCTTCCTTGCTTGCGTCGAAGAAACTTTCGTCGTACGGTTCGAGGTAATCCTCCGCCGCAAGTTTCATGATCATGTACTCGGAGGGGCAGAGAAGATCGTACTCGTTCCCGAGTTTGAGCTGGTTGTACATATCTTCGTTTGTTCCGAATGTGGAGTATTCCACGCGGATGGGGGTGCCGTACTGCTCTTCGTACCACTCTTCAAAGCGAGTGGTCATGTCGGGCGCGTCGGGATCGCCGTCCCACGAGTCCTCGCCGCCTTCGTCGATGTACTCCTCCCAATTATAGACGCGGAGCACAATCTCGGAATCGGAGTTGCAGCCCGCCAGAATGGAGATCGTGGGGAGCGTTGCGACTGCCGCAAGCAAAAGTGCGGAAATTCTTCTCTTTTTCACTTCCGTACCTCCTTTTTGCGTCCGACAAGATTTGCAGAGATCACGACGATGAGAATAACGACGAAGATGATGGTCGTCAGCGCCCAGAAGGAGGAGAGCGTCGCCGCCGTATGCGCGTTGCCGCGCGTCGTCGCGTTGAACACGTAGGTGGAGATCGTCTCAAAACCGCTCGGGCGGGTGTAGAACGTTACGATATAGTCGTCCAGCGAAAGGGTGATCGCAAGCATGAATCCGGAAATGACGCCGGGAATGATCTGCGGCAGCACGACCGTGAAGAGCGCTTTCGCGGGAGACGCGCCCAGATCGAGCGCCGCCTCGTAGAGGGAGTTATCCATTTGTTTGAGCTTGGGCATGACGGAGAGCACGACGAAGGGTGTGCAGATGACCATATGCCCGATGAGGAGGGTGAAATAGGATTTGGGAAGTCCGAACGCAACGAAGGTGATCGCAAGCGCGAGCGCGGTCACGATCTCGGCGTTGATGATGGGAATGCGGGAGACGGCGTTCATCGTCGTTTTCACGCGCCGCTTGCTGTAAAAGATGCCGAGCGCGCCCAGCGTGCCGAGCACGGTGGAGAGCGCCGCCGCGGCGAGCGCAAGCCCGAAAGTGTTCCCGATCATCGTGAGGACCTTGGGGTCTGTGAACAGCGCGCGGTAGTGGACGAGGGAAATTTTACCCGACGTTCCGATGATGTCCGTATCGATAAAGCTGTAAACGGTAAGCAGAAGAATGGGGGCGTACATCAGAAGCAGTACGAGACCGATGAACGTTGCTTTCAGGCATTTGATTGCAATCGCTTTTCTATTCATAGATTGTTCGTCCCCCTTGCGGTAGATTCTTCTTTAAAGCCGCCCGTCAGCCATGTGGAGAGGAATACGACGATGAGCAGAATGAGCGCGACCATCGAACCCATGTGCCAATTCGTGCCGAAATATTCGTAAATGAATTTACCGATAATGGTCACTTTGGAGTTTCCGAGCATATCCGAAACGACGTAGTTCGTCATGGAAGGCAGGAATACCATCGTGATCCCGCTCGCAATGCCGGGCATGGAGAGGGGAAGGGTGATGCGCGTAAACGTCGTGAAGGTGTTTCCGCCGAGATCCGCGCTCGCCTCGTAAAGGCTCTCGTCGATTTTGAGGAGCGTCGTGTAGAGGGGCAGGATCATGAAGGGCAGAAAGTCGTAGACCATACCGAAAATGGTGTTGAAGTAATTCGCCTCGCCCAGAAGCCCGATCCAGTTCAGAAGTTCGCGGATGGCGTTCACGCGCAGGACGAAGTTGATCCACATGGGCGTGACGAAGAGGAGAAGAATGACGAACTTCTTCTTCATCTTACTCCGCGCGAGGATATACGCCACGGGATAGGCGATGAGAAGGCACACCGCGGTCGTGATGAGCGCGATGACGAGGGAATAAACGATGGTGCTCAGCTTCGTCGGGTCGGAGAAAAATCGGATGAAATTCTCGAACGAGATGTGCATCTCCTTGTCCGTAAACGCGTAGAAGATGATGACGAGCATGGGAATGATGACGAAGAAGAGAAGGAAGACGGCGTACGGAATGCCGAGCGTCTTGCGGGAAAAGCGCAGTCTCATTTCTTCTTATCCTCCGCTTTGAGGGAAAGTTTGATCTTGTCTTTGGGGATAATGACGGAGACGAGGTCGTTTTCGTTCCACAGATCGTCCGTCGCAAAGACGAAATCCTCTTCGTCCTCGCCGTTGGTGCGGACGATCAGGCGGTAGTGGTCGCCCTTGTAGATGATGGAAATAATGTTGCCGACGGTGCCGCCCGCTTCCTGATCGTCGCTGATCTCAATATCGGTAAGCCCGACTTCGACGCGCACTTCCGTACCCGTCAGGTCGAGTTTTTCGCCGGAGGCGGTCACGAGGTATTCCTCTTCGTCGACATGGCTGCCCGGGTAGAGCTGCGTCACGTCGCACTCGAACTCGCCGTCCGCGAACTGCACGGTGTTGCGCTTGGTGATCACGCCGTCGAATACGTTGGAAGTGTACTTGGGCTTCATCAGGTGGATCTCGTCCGGACCGATATTCAGCCCGATGACGTCGCCCTCGCGGCGAAGCTCGGTGCTCTGGACGACGACCTCGTATTTTCCTACCTGCACGGTGATTTCGTAGTGAATGCCCTTGAACACGACGGAAATGACCTTGCCTTTGAGCGCGCCCTGTTCGGGTGCGCACATGACCACGTCTTCGGGGCGTACGACGACGTCCACAGGCTCGTTGCGCTCGAAATCGTCCACGCAGTCAAAGACCTTGCCGCAGAAACGCACTTTGCGCTCCCCGACGACGGTTCCGTTGAAGATATTGCTTTCGCCGATGAAGTCCGCAACGAAGGTGTTTGCGGGTTCGTTGTAAATGTCGGTGGGGGTGCCGATCTGCTGCACGATGCCGTCCGCCATGACGACGATCGTATCGGACATTGTGAGCGCCTCTTCCTGATCGTGCGTGACGTAGATGAAGGTGATCCCGAGGCGCTTGTGCATCTCTTTCAGCTCGATCTGCATTTCCTTGCGCATTTTCAGATCGAGCGCGCCGAGCGGCTCGTCGAGGAGCAGAATCTCGGGTTCGTTCACGATCGCGCGCGCGATCGCCACGCGCTGCTGCTGCCCGCCGGAAAGGGTGGAGATGGAACGCTTTTCAAATCCTTCCAGATCGACGAGTTCGAGTGCATGCTGCACCTTCTCGGCGATCTCCTTTTTGGAGAGCCGCTCCTTTTTGGTGTATTCCTTTCCCTCGTCGTTGCGGTAGGTGTTCATGACGCGCTTGCATTTGAGACCGAATGCGACGTTCTCGAACACGTTCAGGTGGGGGAAGAGCGCGTATCGCTGAAAGACGGTATTGACGGGCCGTCGGTTGGGCGGGAGGGAGGAAATATCCTTCCCGTTCAAAAGGATCTTGCCGCTGGTCGGAAGATCGAAGCCTGCGATCATGCGGAGCGTCGTCGTTTTGCCGCAGCCCGAGGGGCCGAGGAAGGTGATGAACTCGCCTTTATTGACGTAGAAGCTCACGTGATCGATGACGAGGTTGTCGTCGTAGTACTTGGTGACGTCTTGCAGCTCGATAATGTGCTCTGCCATTCCTGTTCTCCTGTATATAATATGGTATATCGACTAAAAGTTCGGGGGCGTGGAGATCCAGAGGAACTTCGCCCTGCCCTTGCTTTTGTTAAAGATGCGGTGTTCGCGGTTTGCGGTGAAATAAAAACTTTCGCCTTTTTTTGCCACGTGCGACTTTCCGCCGCACACGATGGCGATGCGTCCTTCGAGCACGTACCCGAATTCCTCGCCGTCGTGGGGGAAGTCCACCTGTGTGGAGGCTTCCGCTTCCAGCTCCACGAGCACGGGCTCCATCATGTTTTTCTGCGCGTTTGGAATGACCCAATTCCAGACCATTCCGTCCGAACGCTTTTCAATGTACTCTTCCTGCGTAAAGACGATCTTTTCTTCCGCGTCCTCACGGAAGAAGTCCGCAAGCGTCGTCCCGAGGGCGTTGAGAATATCGACGAGCGTAGCGATGGAGGGGCTTGTAAGGTCGTTTTCAAGCTGGGAGATATACCCCTTCGTCAGTTCGCATCGGTCGGCAAGCTCGCCCTGCGTCAGGTTGTACTGCTGCCTGAGTTCCCGAATTTTTCCGCCTAACTGCATAAGTTCTCCTTGTGCGGAGTTTAATATCCGTAAACTTTTGGTCGCTTTTCACGGAACTCTCGTAAAAATAAACGAAAAGTTTAATAAGAATAAACTCAACGCGTGCTATCATAATATATAGGAAAAGATATGTCAACTGTTTGCGGGCATAAATTTAAAAATTTTGTAAAAAATTTTTCACAAAAAAAGCCCTGCGTTTGCAGGGGATAATATTGCGGATATTTTACCGTGTTTCAGGTACCCGCAAGCGGGTTTGAAAGGGAACTGCCGTAAATCGGCGGGACGGAGTTTTATCCGCGTGCGGCGGAGAGGGGGACTGAGTGTGAAAAGAGTGTGCGGCGGAGAGGGGGATTTCCGGGCACGAAAAAAAGCGCCCGATCTGCGGACGCTTTTTTATGCTTAAATTTGGTTACGCGGAGATAGAAGCGAGCTTCTTTGCGAGCTTCGCTTTCTTGTTCGCGGCGTTATTCTTGTGCAGGATTCCCTTGCTTGCCGCGGAATCGATTGCCGAAACCGTCTCGGGATAGAGCGCGTTAGCAGTCTCTTTGTCGCCAGCCTCGACAGCCGCAAGGAACTTCTTGATGGTCGTTTTCAGCGCGGACTTGATCATCTTGTTCTCTTTCGTCTTCTTTTCGGTAACCAGCACGCGCTTTTTCGCAGATTTGATGTTGGGCACGATTATTTACTCCTTCCAAATGGCTTTATTCTTGATAACCTTTGCTATTTTAGCATAAAATACACTGCTTGTAAACTGTTTTTTGTCGCTTATCACAAAAAAATTTCAAAATCTTGGGGATCATGCCATGGGGGAACGGGAAAAGGAGATAGGCGGCGTCGTCCGCGTAGGCGTGTTTGACAGCGGGATCGGCGGGCTGACGGTTCTGAAAGCGTGCGTCGGAAAACTTCCCGACTGCCGTTTTTATTATTATGGCGACAACGCCCGCGCTCCCTACGGGAGCCGCCCGCGCGGGGAGATCGTGCGGTTCGTCTCCGAAGCACTCCGCCGTTTTGAGCGAATCGGGGTGGACGCCGCGGTGCTTGCCTGCAATACCGCCACCGCCGTCTGTGCCGAGCAGATGCGCGCCGCATTCCCGTTTCCCGTGGTGGGGGTGGAGCCTGCCGTCCGTCCCGCCGCGTTGCAGTGTTCGCGCGTTCTCGTGCTTGCCACGCCGCGCACGGCGGAGAGCGACCGCCTGCGCCGCCTGCTTGCGCGCTATCCGCGGTGCGACTTCACGGTGTGCGCGCTGCCGTATCTGGCGGGGGCGATCGAGCGCGCGCTGACCCGCGGGGATAAGCTGACCATTTCCGACCACCTGCCCGCAGGACGGTACGACGGCGTCGTGCTCGGGTGCACCCATTACGTCTTTTTTCGGCAGGAAATCGCCCGTTTTTACGGGTGCAGGGTGTTCGACGGCGGGGAGGGAACGGCAAACCGCCTGAAAAGCGTGCTTGCGGAGCAGCTCGTACGGCGAAAAAATGGGATAGCTGACCACCCGCAACCCGAACAAAATCCGAACATTTGTTTTACAAAAAAATGCAAAGAAAAGGAAAACAGAGGGGTTATTTTCCTCGGAAACGGGGGTAAAGTGAATGAAAGCGTCTATTTTACGAACATTTGTTTTAATTCGATTTAAAAATAATTTCAAAAAAAGGGAAAAATTTGGGCAAAGGTGGTTGACAGTGGTCATGAGTGGTGCTATAATAGAACACGTAATACCCGAAGTATCGGACGGAAGGGTATTTCAAGCAAATCGCAAGAAGGAACGCCATGAAACTTTTGAGCGGGAAAGTCGCCCACCAGCTGGACGCGAAAAACAGAATACGCATTCCCGCCAAGTATAAGGGGGCGTTCCCCAAGGGCGAGACGCTCTACTATGTAGAGTACGCGCCGCACTGCATCTCGGTCATGCCCGAATCGGTGCTCGGGAAAAAGCTCGCCTCCTTCGACGAGGTCAACCCGGGCGATCCCGAGATGATGGACGCAAAGCGCCGCATCCTCAGCTCCATCGAAGAAGTGACGGAGGACGGACAGGGGCGTGCGCAGCTCCCCAAATCCTTCCGCGAATACGCGGGGCTGGTAAAGGACGTCATCACCGTCGGTATGGGCGATTACGTCGAGATCTGGGCGCAGGAGCAGTTCGAGCAGTCGGTCGGCAAAATGAGCATTCAGCAGGCGAACGCGCTTGCATACAAGCGGAGCGCGGAGTCATGAGCGAATATCATCGCCCGATCATGGTGAACGAGGTGCTGGAAGGGCTGAACGTCAGAGACGGCGGCATTTACTTCGACGGCACGGCGGGCGGAGGCGGACATTCCTTCGCGATCCTCGCAAGCAACCCGACGGTCCGCCTGATCGCGACCGACAAGGACGGCGAAGCGATCGCGGAAGCGACAAAGCGGCTGGAACCGTTCCGCGGGAGATTCAAACTCTACCGCACCGATTTCAAAAACTACGCCGAAGCGTTTGCGGACGCGGGCGTGGAGAAGATCGACGGATTCCTGCTCGACCTCGGGATCTCTTCCCATCAGATCGATACGCGCGAACGCGGATTCGCCTATATGTGCGACGACGCGCCGTTGGATATGCGGATGGACGACCGCGCGCCGCTCACCGCCGAAATTGTGGTAAACGAGTACGAAGAAAGCGCGCTGCTGCGCATTCTGAGAGAATACGGAGAAGAGACGTTCGCGCCGTCCATCGTAAGAAGGATCGCCGCCGTCCGCTCCCAAGAACGTATCCGCACCTGCGGGCAGCTCAGAAACATTGTGGAGGAGAGCGTTCCCGCAAAATACCGCTTCAACGCCTGCGCCAAGAAGACCTTTCAGGCGATCCGCATTGAAGTCAACGGGGAGCTGGAAGGGCTGAAAGAGTGCCTGACGGGACTTATCCGAAGGCTGAAACCTGACGGAAGGGCGTGCGTGCTGACTTTCCACTCGCTGGAAGACAGGATCGTGAAAGAAGTGTTCCGTTCCCTGAACGAAGCGTGCGTCTGCCCCAAGACCTTTCCCGTCTGCGTATGCGGAAAGAAACGCGAAGTGGAGATCCTTACCAAAAAGCCGATCACGGCGAGCGACGAGGAAGTCAGGGAAAATTCAAGAAGTTCGAGTGCAAAATTACGGATTGCCCGAAAAGTAGAATGAACGGGTAACGAAGAGAATACATTGATAAGGAGAAAAGCGATATGACAAGGCTTGCGATCATGGACGCAACTGAAACGCGGCGCAGTGAGCGCCGCGACGAGTCGCGCGCAATTTCTACGGAAGAACGGGAACACTCCGACCACATCTCTGAAAACTATCGCAGGCTGCTGTTCGATAACGCCGAATCGTGGTCGTCTGCGGCGGAATCCGCTGTCCCGACGCTGGAACGCCAGAGTATCCGTACCGAGGCGTACGCGCCCGTCCGCGAGACGGCGCCCGTTCACGAATCCGTGCGCGAGGAGACCGCCGAGATCTCGCCCTCCAACACGGCGCAGAGACTTGCCGATTACGTCGCTTATCCCGCGGGGAGCAAGAAAGTGCTCTTTGAGGGGCTTGCCTATAAGAACGGCGAACTCATCGATACCCGCGCGCCCGCGCAGGCTCCCAAGGCGGAAGCCGTCGTTGCGCCCGCCGCGCCCGCATTCGTTCCCGCGCCCGCCGCGGCGCCCGCTCCTGCCGTTGCGCCCGTGCAGGCTCCTGCGGAAGAGGACGCGCTTCCCACCCGCCGCACGCTGGATACGCTCCGCCGTTCCGACTCGGCTGCGGAGGAGCAGACGCGCACCAACGCTTTGGCGGCGCTCTCCCTCAAAACAAAACTCGTGCTCTGCGCGATCGCCGCGGCGATTATCCTCGCCATCGTCATCGTGTGCATCAATACGGGACTGCTGAGCGCGGTCAACGCCGACATTCTCGCAAAGAACGCGCGCCTTGAAGAGCTGACCCAGAACTACACGCAGATTCAGGAAGATCTGGACGCGATCCGCGATCCTTCCAACATCGACGAATGGGCGCAGGAAAACGGCATGGTCAGACCCGCGGAGTAAATTCGGAGGAAACTGCATATCAAACGGACACAGTATTCGCTGTCTGTTCTACGAAAGAGGTTATTTGCCATATCTTTGGCGATAGCCTTTCTTTTTTGTCTTTTTCTCGGACGGTTCTTTTACGTGCAGGTCATCTGGGAGGACGATCTGAACGCGCGCGCCATCGATCAGTGGACGCGGGAGATCCCCGTATCGGCAGGGCGCGGCGACATTTACGACGCGAACGGCGAACTGCTTGCGGGGAGTACGCCCGCCTATTCGGTGTACGCCCGCGCCAACGCCGTGGACGATGCGGAGGGGAGCGCGCAGACGCTCTCCGCTGCGCTTTCTCTGCCGTACGACGAGATTTTAAAAAAGCTCACGGACGGAAGCCGTTCGGAAATCGTCATTGTAAAGCGCACGGACAAATCTTCTGCGGAGCGAATCGAAGGGCTTGACCTTTCGGGCGTCTATTACGCGCGGGACGACGCGCGGTTTTATCCGTACGGCGCGCTTGCCTGTCAGGTGCTCGGCTTTACTTCGTACGACGGCGCGGGCGCGACGGGATTGGAGGAATATTACGACAACTATCTCGCGGGCGAACGCGGGGAAATTCTGTTTGAAACCGATCTCGTGGGCGTCGATCTCGACGGCGCGACGGCGGCGTATATCCCGGGAACGGACGGGCTGAATCTTGCGCTCACGCTGGACAGCCGCATTCAGGCGGTCGCGGAGGACGTGATGGCGCGGGCATATACGGAATATTCCGCCAGGGCGGCGCGGGCGATCGTGATGGACGTCACCGATTTTTCCATTCTCGCCATGGTGAATATCCCTTCGTATGATCTGAACGAGATCCCGCGCGACGATCTGACTTCCCTGAACGCGCTCTCCCGCAACGCGCTGGTGAGCGACGTCTACGAACCCGGGTCTACCTTCAAAATCGTGACCGCCGCCGCCAATATCGAGGAATATTTGCAGGGGAACGCGAACGCCTATGCGACAAACCGCGTCTTTTCGTCGGCGCGCACGCGCACGGTGGACGGCACGACCATTCGGTGTTGGAGCGATCACGCCAACGGAAAGCATTCCAATCAGACGCTTGCCGAGGCGCTCAACAATAGCTGCAATCCCTGTTTTGTGGATATTGCGCTCTCGTTGGGGAAAGAAACCTTTTACGACTATCTCTCCGCGTTCGGATTCGGACGGGCGACGGGATTGGACTTCTCGGGCGAGGCGATCGGAATGCTCCTTCCCGAGCATACGCTCCGCGACTGCGATTTTGCGCGCATCGGATTCGGGCAGTCGATCGCCGTCACGCCCTTGCAGCTCGCCTGCGCGAGCGCGGCGGCAGTCAACGGGGGATATTACTATGCGCCGCGGCTTGTGAAAAGCATCTTTTCCGACGACGGCGCGACGGTCGTGAAAACGTCGCCGACGCTCGTCGCGCGGACGATCGGCGAAGAGGCGTCCGCCATTCTGACTTCCATGCTCGAAGGCGTTGTGCGCGACGGCAGCGGAAAAAAGGCGTATATCGAGGGCTACCGCGTTGCCGGCAAGACGGGTACGGCGCAGAAGTACGAAAACGGACATATCGCGCAGGGAAAATACGTTTCCTCCTTTGTGGGGTGTTTTCCCGCGAACAGTCCGAAATATCTCGCGCTCGTCATTGTTGACGAACCGCAGGGAGCGTACTACGGAAGTACCGTCGCCGCACCGTGCGCAAAGGAGATTTTCGAGGGCATGATCGAAGTTCTGGGATTACAACCTGTGGAGGTCTGAATGAAACTTTCTGAATTGGCGGAAGAAACGGGGGAACTTTGCGGCGGCGACGCCGAAATACGCGGACTGTGTACGGACAGCCGTGTTGCGGGCAAGGGGGATCTCTTTTTTTGTTTCCGCGGCACGCGGGAGGATGGGCACAAATTCGCGGCAGAAGCCGCAGCGCGCGGCGCGGCGGCAGTCGTATGCGAGCGGAAACTTGCGCTTTCCTGTCCGCAGCTCGTCGTTTCGGACGGGCGGGAGGCGATGGCGCGGATCGCCGCGGCGTTTTACGGACATCCCGAGCGGCGGTTAAAGACGGTCGGCGTAACGGGAACGAACGGAAAGACAACGACGGCGACGATGATCGCGGAAATCCTCTCCGCGGCGGGAATGCGGACGGGGCTTGTCGGCACGCTCGGCGCGCGGTACGGAACGGTGGTCGTGCCGCCTTCTCTCACCACGCCCGACCCCGTCTGTCTCTTTTCTCTCCTCGCAGATATGGTTGCCGCGGGCATGGAGGCGGTCGTGCTCGAAGTTTCCGCGCACGCGCTCGCGCTGAAAAAGGAGACGCCCATCCGTTACGACGTTGCCGTGTTCACCAATCTCACGCGCGATCATCTGGACTTTTTCGGAGATATGCAGGCGTACGGCGACGCAAAAAAACTGCTCTTTCAGCCGAACCGCTGCAAGTTCGCCGTACTGAATGCGGACGACGGTTTTTCCGCGCGCCTCGTCGGACAGGGCATAGCGCACATGACGTACGGTTTGGAGACGCCCGCGGACGCGTTCGCCGTCATCGAGAGCGAATCGCTGTGCGTAACGCGCGCCGTTCTCAATTTGGAGGACGAACTGTGCGAAGCCGTCATTCCTTTTACGGGGCGGCACAATCTTCTGAACGCGCTTGCGGCGGCTTGCGCGGCGAAGCGGCTCGGGGCGGACGCCGAGGCGATCGCCCGCGGATTGGAGTGCGCGCACGTCGAGGGGCGGCTGGAATGGGTGGCAAAGTACCGCGGCGGAGATATTTTTGTGGATTTCGCGCACACGCCCGACGGACTTGAAAAATCGCTCGGCGCGCTCCGCGAATATTGCGGCGGGCGGCTGATCGCGCTGTTTGGCTGCGGTGGAAACCGCGACGCGGGCAAACGCCCGAAAATGGGCGAGGTCGCCGCGCGGTGCGCGGATTTCTGCGTGCTCACGTCGGATAATCCCCGCTACGAAGATCCCGTGGCGATCATTTCCGAAATCGAGGCGGGCTTCCGACTTGTTTCAAAGCGTTACGTTGTGGTGGAAGAGCGGGAAAAGGCGATCCGTTACGCGCTCGAACACCTTGCCGAGGGCGATATTTTGCTCGTTGCGGGCAAGGGAGCGGAGAAATATCAGGAGATTATGGGAATAAAATACGACTACGACGACAAAGCTGTAATAAAATCGTTGATCGGGAAATGATATGCACGATATTTTTCTGGCAGTTCTGCTCGCCTTTGCCTTTTCGCTCCTGTTCTGCGCCGCGGCGATCCCGCTTTTAAAGCGGGCGGGGAGCGGACAGCATATTCTCTCCTACGTCAGGGAGCATTCCAAGAAGGAAGGTACGCCTACAATGGGCGGGCTTGCCTTTATTCTTGCCGCCGTTCTGGCGGCGATTCCGTTCGCGCGCAATGCGGACAAGCCTTTTTTCGTCGCGCTTGCCGTGGGGCTTGGCTATCTGGCGGTCGGATTTTTAGACGATCTTTTAAAACAAAAGCGGGGCAAAAATCTCGGGCTGAGACCCTATCAGAAAATCATTTTCCAATTCGGGGTCGCCCTGATGGCGTCCGTTTATTGCTGCATCGACGGATTGACCGTGCTTCGGCTGCCGTACACCCCCTTTGCCGTGGACATCGGCTGGTGGATGCTCCCTTTGGGAATCCTCGTCTTTTTGGGAACGGTGAACGGCGTCAATCTCACCGACGGGCTGGACGGGCTTGCGGGCGGAACGAGCGCGGTGTTCTTTCTCGCGCTCGGCTGCCTGATTGCATTGCAGGGGGATAGCGGCGCGCTCTCGCTGCTGTGCTTCTGCCTCGTCGGCGCGCTTGCGGCGTATCTGATCTTCAACGCGAGCCGCGCAAGCCTCTTCATGGGCGATACGGGTTCGCTCTCGCTGGGCGGGTTTGCCGCATCCGCCGCCCTGTTTTCGGGGAACGCGCTCGTCGTGCCGATTGCGGGAATCATGTTTGTCCTTTCAAGCATATCCGTCATCCTTCAAGTCATATATTACAAAAAAACGGGCAAACGGATCTTTCTGATGGCGCCGCTTCACCACCATTTTCAGCAGAAGGGCTATTCGGAGGGGAAGATCGCCTACGTTTACGCGGCTGTCACCGCGGCGCTGTCGCTGACGCTGCTTCTTCCGTTTGTCTGATCCCCGCGCGAGGGGAGAAGGAGGATGTGTATGTATTTCCCTGAACAGACGTTTCTGGTGGCGGGGATCTCCCGTTCGGGCGTAGCCGCCGCCGAGTATCTGCTGGCAAAGGGCGCGAAGGTATATCTCTACGACGACGTGACCGACGAGGCGGTGCGTGAGGCGACGGAGAAACTCGTCGTAAAGGGCGCCCGCACCGTAAAAAAAGAGGAGCTCGCTTCCCGCAGCGAAGAGTGCGACGTGCTTGTATTGAGCCCGGGGATTCCCGTCGATCACCCGCTGCCCGTCTCCTTCAAGCGCATGGGAAAGGCGGTGATCGGAGAGGCGGAACTCGGTGCGCGCGCGCTCCGCTGTCCGCTCGTCGCGGTCACGGGAACGAACGGCAAAACGACGGTGGTCTCCCTGCTCGAACATATTTTCCGCGCCGCGGGAAAAAACGCCGTCGCGTGCGGGAATATCGGAAAGCCGCTCACCGCCTGCCTGAAAGAACTCGGCGAGGACGGCTTGGCGGTTGCCGAAGTCTCTTCCTTTCAGTTGGAAACGCTCACGTCGCTCCGCCCGCACGTCGCGGTCGTGCTCAATATCACGGAAGATCACCTCAACCGCCACTACACGATGGAGAATTACATATTCCTCAAACAGCGCATCTTAAAAAACTGCGCGGAGAGCGAATACGCGGCGCTCAATTACGACGATCCCATCGTGCGGACGTTTGCGGAAAAAACGCACGCGAAAGTCGTGTGGTTTTCCCTGCGGGAGCAGGTAGAGGGCGCGTATTGCAGGGAGGGCGTTCTGTATTGGCGCGGCGAACGCATTATGTCCGCGGACGATCTGCCGCTGGACGGCGGGCATAACGTCGCCAATGCGCTTGCCGCGATCTGCGCGGCGAAACTGATGGGCGTCCGCAGCGAGACGATCGCCTCCGCGATCGCTTCCTTCCGCGGCGTAAAACACAGGATCAGCAAGATCGGAGAGGTGAACGGCGTTACGTTTATTGACGACAGCAAGGCGACCAACGTGGACGCGGCGGTCAAGGCGATCGGTAGCGTGAAGGGGGAGAGCGTTCTCCTCGTCGGCGGGAAGGATAAGGGCTATGCGTACGAGCCGCTCTTCGAGGCGGTCAAACGGTCGGGCGTTGTGCACGTGGTCATCTACGGAGAGAACGCCTTCCGCATTCTGAACGCGGCGGTCAAAACAGATTTTACCAAAGTCACCCTTTGCCGCCCCTTCGATATGGCGGTCCGCGTCGCCTATATGACGGCGAAGCGCGGTCAGAACGTGCTGCTCAGTCCCGCATCGGCAAGTTTTGACAGCTTTAAAAGCTATGAAGAGCGTGGAGAACGCTTTGCGGAACTCGTAAACGCGTTCGCGCGGGAGTCGGAGAGCGGCAGCGCCGCGGAGGAATCGTTTGCGGGCGCGGCTGAATAGCGGAGCGGCGGCAAAGGGGGATCTGTTCTTCCTTGCCGCCGTCCTCTTGCTTGCGGGTTGGGGCGTCGTGTGCGTGTATGCGGCGAGCAGTTACAACGCCGAAGTGCAGTACGGAGACGAGTTCTATTTTTTTAAAAAACAGCTCATCGGTTTCGTGCTCGGCACGGCTGCGATGGCGGGCGTGAGTTTTATTCCGTATGAAAGGCTGAAAAAGATCGGGATTCCCGCGCTCGTCGTGTCCCTCGTGCTCCTTGCGCTCGTCTTTATCCCGGGGCTTGGCAGGAGTAATTACGGCGCAACGCGGTGGATCGGGATCGGTCCGATCACAATTCAGCCGTCGGAACTTGCAAAACTCGGGTTCGTTCTCTTTGCGGCGGGATATTTTGCAAAAGACCCCGCGCGGATGCGCACGCTCAGAGGCTGCCTTCCCGTGCTGGGGGCGGGGCTTGGGATCTGCGTGCTCATTATTCTCGAACCCAATATGTCCGTCACGATGTGCGTCGGCGCGATCATGATCGGAATGCTCTTTCTTGCGGGCGCGTCTAAAAAAGCGCTTGCCGCGGTCTGCGTTCCCGTCCTCCTCGCCGTACCCGCGCTCATCATCGCGGAGCCTTACCGCTTGCAGCGGCTCTCCGCGTTCATGGACCCGTGGGCTTCTCCCAAAGAGGAGGGCTATCAGCTCATACAGTCGCTCTATGCGCTGTCCAACGGCAATCTGTTCGGGGTCGGGCTGTTCAACTCCCGCCAGAAATACCGCTTTCTGCCCTTTGCGGAGAGCGACTTTATTCTCTCCGTCATTGCGGAGGAGACGGGCTTCTTCGGCGTGCTGTGTATGTTCGCGCTCATCGCGTTCATTGTATGGCGCGGATTCCGCATTGCGGCGCGCTGCGGTAACTTTTACGGATTTTTGCTCGCGGGCGGGATCACGCTTGCGTTCGCCGTGCAGTCCGCGCTGAACGCGCTCGTCGTCAGCGGCTGTATTCCGCCTACGGGACTGCCGCTCCCGCTCGTTTCGGCGGGGAACACTTCTCTTATCGTCACCATGGCGGGAATGGGCGTCGTCTACGGCATATCCAGACACACGCCAAACGCAAAATTCATACAATGTACTGTGTAAGTGGGGAGTTTTTTCCGCTTCTGAAACACGATAGGAGAGAATTATGGATAAATACGTTATCGAAGGCGGGCGGAAGCTGTACGGAACGATCGCGCTGCAATCGGCGAAAAATTCCGTGCTCCCGCTGCTTGCCGCGTCCATTCTGACAGAAAAGCGCGTGACGATCCGCGAAACGCCGCAGATCACGGACGTTCTCTGTATGATACAGATCCTGCGCGAGCTTGGCGCGGAGGTGCGGTTTTCAAACGGGAACGTCGTCGTGGAGAGCGCCGACGCAAGCTGCCATGAAATTTCCTCCGTCCTCACGGGAGAGCTGCGCTCTTCCGTGTTTATGCTCGGCTCGCTCTTAACGCGCTTTCATCGCGCGCTCATCGCATACCCCGGCGGCTGCGACATCGGGCTTCGTCCCATCGATATGCACCTCAACGCGCTCAAACAGCTCGGCGTTTCCATTTCCGAACGCGACGGCTGTATTTTCTGCGAATGCGATAAGCTCAGAGGGGCGGATATTCTGCTCGACTTTCCGAGCGTGGGCGCGACGGAAAACATCTTGCTTGCGGCAGTCAAGGCGGAGGGGCGCACCGTGCTGACGGGCGCGGCGAAAGAGCCAGAGATCGTCGATCTGCAAAACTTTCTCAACGCGATGGGCGCAAAAATCTCGGGCGCGGGGACGGACGTCATCGAGATCGAGGGGGTCAAGGAACTCGGCGGGGTCAGCTACAAGCCGATGAAAGACCGCATTGAGGCGGGGACGTATCTCATCGCCTGCGCCGTCTGCGGCGGCGAGGTGGAGACGACGGGGCTGACGCCGGATAATCTTCGGCTGCTTTTACATAAATTACGCGAAAACGGTTGCAAAATACATACAAAAAATGATAAAATAAGAATAGAAAGCTGCGGACGGCTCAAATGCAACCGCCGCATCGAAACGATGCCCTTCCCGGGGTTTCCAACCGATTTGCAGGCGCAGGCGACTGCGCTGAACGCGGGGGCGGAGGGCGGCGCGCTCATTGTGGAAAACCTGTTCGAGACGAGGTTCAAATACGTTCCCGAACTGCAAAAAATGGGCGCGGATATTCAGGTCAAGGACCGTCACGCATTCGTGCGCGGCGTAAAGAGACTGCACGGCGCAAGCGTCGTGGCGGGAGATCTCAGGGGCGGGGCGGCGCTCGTCATTGCCGCGCTCGGCGCGGAAGGGCGTTCGGAAGTGCTCGATCTCTCGCATACGGACAGAGGATATGCGGACTTCCGCGGCAAACTCAAAAAACTGGGCGCGGAAATCAAGCGCGTGCGCGTGTAAGCGGTCTTATCGGAGTTACAAATGAAGCAAAAGACGATCATCACAACGATCATAGCGTTCGTTCTGCTCGTCGCGGTCATTGCTGCGGGGGTGAACGCCATTTTTACCGTGACGTATGTGCGCGCCACCTTCCGCACTTATACCGAGCGGGGCGCGGCTGCCGCGGAGTCGCTCAAAGAGGAACTGAACGGCTATATCAACCGCAGTTCCGTCTTTCTCAATCTGGACGACGTCCGCGCGACGGTGGAAGCCGATCCGCGGTTCGAGGTCGTCTCCGTTGCCAAAGAGTATCCCGAAACCGTCGTCGTGGAGGTCGTCGAACGCCGCGAGGCGTTTGCCGTCGCCGCCGAGGACGGAACGTACACCGTTCTGGACGAAGAGGGCTGGGCGCTCGGAAGTTCGCAGACGGCGGAAGGGTACATTCTGCTCGAAGACTTCTCGCTCACCGTGCAGGACGGGCGCGCGGGCGGAGAGAAATTTGATTTGCTCCTGCAAGCATACAACGCTATGCGCGAACTTCTGGGCGAGGTGCGGGCGAACGTTCTTTCCGTCGCCTACCAGTCGCCCGCCGATTGGACGCTGTTCCGCATTCAGATGCGCGAGGGGGCGGAGATCGTCCTGCTCAATCCCGCAGACCGCACGGGCGAAATGGCAGCGGCGGCGACGCAGCGTTATCTCGATATGACGGACGCCGAACGCATTTTGCAGACGATCACCGTCACGCTGACGACGGAGGGGGAGATCGCGGTGGACGTGGGGAACGTTCCGTAAAGATTGCATCGGAAAATGGAAGAAACGCACTCTGCGCCGCAGGGGGCGTTTTTTTATGAAAAACGGAGCGAAATCCTGAAAAAAGTTTTTGATTTCTTGACATATTTCGGCTGTGCTGTTATAATAGTAGAAAGAATCTGCACGCAGAGCACAGCGAGGGTCACTATGGGTCGAAAAAGCGTTGCGGTGCTGGACGTCCGCTCTTCCGAGATTTCCATTGTCGTCGGGGAACGCGGCGTGAACAACACCTTCGTATTCAAAGCGAGTAAAACGGAGCCGTACGACGGCTACGACGACACCGCTTTTTTTGACGCGGACAGGCTCTCGGACGCGGTGTTCCGCGCGCTCACTTCGGTAGAGCAGATCTGCGGCGAGCGGATCCGCGAACTGTACGTCGGCGTACCCGGCGCGTTCACCCGCGTCGTGCCGAAAGAGCAGGTGACGGGCTTCCCGAAAAAGCGCCGCATCAGCCGCCGCGAGATCGACGCGCTGTTTGCGGGCGGGAAAGAGGAGCTGGAAGGCTATCGGTTTATCCGCGCCACGAGCATGATCTATGTGACGGGCGATAACCGCCGCGTCGTCGATCCCATCGGGCTTTCTTCGGAAGTTCTGAGCGGCGTTCTCTCGTATTTTTACTGCACCGATTATTTTGCGGAAACGATCGAATCGATTTTCGCGGATATGAAGATCACGCTGCATTTCCTTCCGACCGAGCTCGCGATGGCGACCTATCTTATCCCGTCGGAAACGCGCGACGAATACGCGCTCTTTTTCGACGCGGGATATATGTCGTCCACGCTCCTCGTTCTGATGGGGAACGGCGTTCTCTCCGAACGCACCTACTTCGTCGGGAAGGGGCAGATCGCCGTCAGACTCATGCAGCGGTTTGCGCTCCCGTACGACGCGGCAGCCGCGCTGCTTGCGCGGGCGAATCTTTTTTCGCGCGATAACGCGGGCAGGACAGAGTTTTCCTACCGCGGCGAGACGTATGAGATCGATCTTGACGACCTCGTCGAGACGGTCAAAGAGGGCTTGGACGAAATCTGCGAGGCGATCGGCGGATTTTTGGAGGAGTGTTCCGGAAAGGAACTCGACTATAAGCCCCTGTACATCTCGGGCGAGGGGCTTTGCGAGATACGCGGGGCGTTGGAGCACGTTTCCAAACGCGTGAGCCGCATCTGCGAACAGGTCGCGCCCGATCTGCCGTACTACAATAAACCCACGATGAGTTCGCGCATTGCGCTTCTCGATATGGCTTACGACGACCATCGCCGGAGCGGATGGTTACAAAAACTTCTCAATATGATTTTCGGAGGTTAAAACTTATGTTCAACGACAACGTACCCTTTATCGGAAGGGATGACGCGGGCGACCGCACGGCGGCTGCTCCCGCAAACGATCTTACGCTGAGCGGAAGAGCGAAAATCTGCGTCATCGGCGTCGGCGGCGCAGGCAACAACGCCGTAAACCGCATGATCGAAGCGGGGATCACGAGCGCCGAATATATCGCGGTCAATACCGACGCGCAGATTCTTGCGTGCAACAAGGCAAAGACGAAGATTCAGATCGGCGGTCAGCGGACCAAGGGCCTCGGCGCGGGCGCAGAACCCGAAATCGGTCGGGAAGCCGCCGAAGAGAGCAAGGAAGAGCTTGCGCGCTCCATCGAGGGGACGGACCTTCTGTTCATCACCGCGGGTATGGGAGGCGGTACGGGTACGGGCGCCGCTCCCGTGATTGCAAAAATCGCAAAAGATAAGAAAATTCTCACCGTTGCCGTGGTCACGAAGCCGTTCGAGTTTGAAGGCAAGCGCAGAATGGACAACGCCGTCAAGGGCATTGAGAATCTGAGAAAATACGTCGATACCATCGTGATCATTCCCAACGAGAAGATCCGCGAGGTCGTGCCGAAGAACGCGACGATGACGGACGCGCTCCGCGTGGCGGACGAGGTCCTCAAACAGGGCATCCGCGGCATTGCCGACCTTATCGTGACGCCCGCGCTCATCAATCTCGACTTCGCAGACGTTCGGACCGTCCTGAAAGACCGCGGCGACGCGCACATGGGCGTCGGCGTTGCAAAGGGCGAGAACCGCATCATCGACGCAGTCCGCCTTGCCGTCAATTCGCCGCTTTTGGAGACGACGATCGAGGGCGCGACGGGCGTTATCCTCAACATCGTCGGCGGACCCGATCTGACGCTTGACGAAGTGACGAAGGCGGCAGGTCTCATTCATGGCGTAGTCGATTACTCCGCAAATATCATCTTCGGCGCGTGCGTCGACGAGAATGTGCAGGACGAAGTGGAAGTCACCGTCATTGCAACGGGATTCCGCGCGGCGGAACAGTCCGATATCGTCCGCACGGCGTTCATGGCGCAGCCGCAGCGCGAGGAGGAGCAGCCCGCCGCCGCGCCTGCCGCAGAAGCCTCGGCGGCAAGCCCTTACGCGCAGCCCGAACAGCCCGTCTATCAGGCGCAGAATCCTTACGGGCAGGCGCAGACATACCAGTCGCCCTTGCAGCAGCCTGTGCAGACGGCGCAGCCCGTTCCGCCCCAGCAGCCGCAGCAGCCCTATAACGCTTACGGCGCATACGCCGCGCAGCAGCCTTACTACGCGCCGCAGGGGGCACAGACTCCCGTTCAGCCCGTGCAGCAGCCCGCGCCTGAACCCGAACCGGAAGAGGATCCGCGTGAAAAACGCCTTCCTCCGTTCGTGCGCCGCATGTTGGGCAAAAAATAAAATCTGAATCGGACAGGACGGGTCGGACGCTCGTCCTGTTTGAATATCGGGAGAATTATGGAAATTACTCGGGAATTTGCGGAAAGCGTGATCGCGGCTGTAAAGTCGTGTAAATCGATCATGATGGACTCGTTTACCGTCTCCGAAAAGGACGGCGCTTCCAATCTTGTGACGACGGCGGATACTGCCGTACAATCGCGTTTGCGGACGCTTCTCGGCGAAATCCTGCCGCAGGCGGGGTTTTTAGGAGAGGAGTCGCCCGACGTGACGGCGCTCGGGAACATTTATTGGGTGGTCGATCCGATCGATGGAACGTCCAACTTTGCGCGGGGAATGCAGCTGAGCGCGATCTCCGTCGGACTTGTGGAGGATGAGGAGGAGATCTTCGGCGTCGTCTATAATCCCTATGCGGAAGAGCTGTTCTGCGCCGCAAAGGGGCAGGGCGCCTATCTCAACGGGGAGCGTATTCACGTATCCGAACGCGACTTTTCCCATTCTCTCATTTTTACGGCATTCAGTCTCTATCAGAAGGCGTATGCGCCGCTCTGCGAGAGCGCGCTTGCAGAGTTATATCCGGAATGCGACGATTTCCGCCGTCTCGGAAGCGCCGCTTTGGAGCTTTGCGCTTTGGCTGCGGGCAGAGGCGAGTTGTATTTTGAGATTCGTATCTTTCCGTGGGATTGGGCTGCCGCCGCCGTCATTATCCGCGAGGCGGGCGGGACGATCGGCACGATTGACGGAGAGCGTCTTCGGCACGACGCGCCCGTTTTGCTTCTCGCTGCGAACGGCGATGAAAATTTCCGGACGTTGAAGCGTACGGTTCAAAAACATATTCCGAAACTGCCGTACCGCGCATAGGAGGTGGGGATATGCACAAAAGCGAAAATCCGAAATGGCTGAAAGATCCTGAAATACAGGAACTTTTGCAGAACGACGCCCCGAAAATCGACGCGGAAGTCGATTTGCAGGAACTGTTTTCAGCCTGTCATCAGGAACTGACCGAACAGCAGCGAAAGCGCGACCAACTGATCGCGTTTTATCTGACGCTTGCAGGGATTCTGATCTCGGTTGCGTTTGCGGACTTCGCGACGACGGCGTACAAAATATGGATTTTTGCGTTTCTTGCGCTGCTCGGGTTTGGCTGGACGGTCGTCATATTGCGTTACCGTATCTACAAGGAAGTCTATTGGATTACCTGCCGCACGATCAGCGCGCTGTACACGGTGGAGCGTGATAAAATCAGCAAAGAACTCATACAGGCAATTTTCTACCGCACAATGGAAAAACGCGTCCGCGGCAGACTCAAACGGGATAAGCGTACGAATGAACTTGTCAGCGACGCGAAGGGGCGCAAGAAATGGAGCGCATGGCGGCTGTTTAAAGCGCATTTCATGAGTGCGGAGAAGATCATGTACACCACGATGGCGTTGATCGCCTGCGTGCTGTGCGGGCTGTTTTTCGGATATTGCCTGCCGTACTATGCGGGGCTTGCCGTATCTTCCTCCGCAATCATCGGCGCGGTGATCGGCGTAGTTCTCTATTTCTTTTTCAGTTGGCTGTACTATTATAAAATGTGCCATCTGTACGACGTCGTCATTTCCCCGTCGGAACGCGCGCTGAACAAGCCCTACGAAATGGCATGGTTCCTGCATATCTACGTAGGCGGAACGCCGAAAAGCGATGCAGCCGAACCCGAGAACAAATCGGACGCCGCATAATTTCAAAAAAAAGACCTGCCGAAGCAGGTCTTTTTTGCATTATTCTCAGTACATGCCGCCCATATCGCCGCCGGCAGGAGCCGCAGGAGCGGGAGGGGTGGGAATGTCGGTCACGATGGATTCCGTCGTAAGCAGGGTGGAGGCTACGGAAGCCGCGTTCTGCAATACGGAACGGGTGACCTTCGTCGGGTCGATGATACCGCTTTCCACCATATCGGCATACTCGTTTTTGAGCGCGTTGAAGCCGTAGTTGGGCGTTTTCTTGGTGAGGATCTTATCGACGACGACGGAACCGTCTACGCCCGCGTTCTTCGCGATCTGGCGGACAGGCTCTTCGCACGCTTTCAGAATGATCGCCGCGCCCGTCTTTTCATCGCCGGACAGCTTGTCGACCAGCTTCTGCAAAACGGGAACGCAGGAGAGGAGCGCGCTGCCGCCGCCGGGAACGTAGCCTTCCTCGACTGCCGCACGCGTAGCCGCGAGCGCGTCGTCGATGCGGAGTTTCTTCTCCTTCATTTCAACTTCCGTTGCCGCGCCGACGTTGATGACCGCAACGCCGCCCGCAAGTTTTGCAAGACGCTCTTGCAGTTTCTCTCTGTCGTAGTCGGAAGTGGTGACCTCGATCTGCGCCTTGATGGAGGCAACGCGCGCCTTGATGGCTTCTTTGTCGCCCGCGCCGTCGATGATTGTCGTGTTGTCTTTGTCGACCTTGACCTGATTTGCTCTGCCGAGCATATCCATCGTCACGTCCTTGAACTCGTAGCCGAGGTCGGAGGAGATGACCGTGCCGCCCGTGAGGACTGCGATATCTTCGAGCATTGCCTTTCTTCTGTCGCCGAAGCCGGGCGCCTTGACTGCAACGCAGTTGAACACGCCTTTGAGCTTGTTGACGATGAGCGCCGCAAGCGCGTCGCCCTCGACGTCCTCCGCGATGATGAGAAGGCGCGCGCCCTGCTGTGCAAGCGGCTCAACGATGGGCAGGATCTCTTGCAGATTGGAGATCTTCTTATCCGTGATGAGGATATAGGGGGAATCGAGCACGGCTTCCATCTTGTCGGTATTGGTGACCATGTAAGCGGAAGCATAGCCGCGGTCGAACTGCATCCCTTCGACGGTGGTGAGTTCCGTCGTCATGGACTTGCCTTCTTCAACGGTGATAACGCCGTCTTTGCCAACGATCTCCATCGCATTTGCAATGAGTTCGCCGACGGTCTCGTCGCCTGCGGAAATGGAAGCGACCTGCGAAATCGCCTTCTTGCCGTCCACCGTCTTGGAGATGGACTTGATTTGCGCGACCGCCGCCTCAACGGCTTTCTCGATGCCCTTTCTCAGGATAATGGGGTTCGCGCCCGCGGCAAGGTTTTTCAGCCCTTCGCGGATGATCGCCTGCGCAAGAAGCACTGCGGTGGTGGTGCCGTCGCCTGCGACGTCGTTCGTCTTGGTGGAAACTTCTTTCACGAGCTGTGCGCCCATATTCTCGAAGGGATCGGGAAGTTCGATCTCTTTCGCGATCGTCACGCCGTCGTTGGTGATGAGGGGAGCGCCGTACTTCTTATCGAGCACGACGTTTCTGCCCTTGGGACCGAGCGTGATCTTGACAGTGTCTGCAAGGACGTTTACGCCCGTTTCAAGCGCCTTTCTGGCGTCGTCTCCGTATTTGATCTGCTTTGCCATACTGATAACCTCACAAATTAGAATGATTTTTAATTTTTACCGGTACGCTGCCGTACCGTTCTGTTTCGTGTTCCCGAATGCGACCGGGTTATTCCACGATCGCGAGAATGTCGCTCTGCTTGATGATGGTGAATTCTTTGCCGTCTACCTTGAAGTCCGTGCCTGCGTACTTGGAGCAGAGGACCTTATCGCCGACTTTCACCTGCATTTTGACTTCTTTGCCGTCAACGATCCCGCCGGGACCGACGGCAACGACGACGCACGTCTGGGGTTTTTCCTGTGCGGAAGAGGGGAGAATAAATCCGCTCTTTGTTTTCTCTTCGACGGTGACCGCTTCCACGACGACCTTATCGAACAAGGGTTTGATGTTCATAATTACCTCCGAAAACATTGGTTTTTTGCTATCGTATGTATTATAAACGCGGCAAAGGGGGAATCAAACACTTTCTTTGTATTTTTTTGGGAAATTTCCCCGTGATTTGCGCGAGTTTACGGGCTTTCGTTGACAGTCGGGCAAAATTTGTGTATAATACATCGGAGAAACATATTGAGGTATTTTTATGGAGAAATGGGATAAGCGGTTCATGGAACTCACCGTGCAGGTGGGAACGTGGTCGAGCTGTTTCAGAAGGAAGGTCGGCGCGGTCATCGTGCGCGATAAACGCGTGATGACGACGGGATACAACGGCGCGCCCGCGGGGATCGCGTCCTGTATCGAACGCGGCGAATGCCTGCGCGAGAAGCTGAACATTCCGAGCGGAACGCGCGCGGAGCTTTGCTACGGCGTTCATGCCGAGCAAAACGCCATCATTCAGGCAGCGCGCTACGGCATCAATATTCAGGGCGCAACGCTTTACTGCACCCATCAGCCCTGCGTCATCTGCGCGAAAATGATCATCAATGCGGGAATTTCCCGCGTGGTATATAAAGAGGGGTATCCCGACGAATTCTCGCTCGAACTTTTCAAAGAGGCGGGAACGAAAATCGAAAAATACGAGGAATAAAGGAGTAAAATATGTCCAATCCCATTGTAACGTTTGAAATGGAGAACGGCAAGGTTTTCAAAGCCGAGCTCTATCCCGAAGTTGCGCCCAACACGGTGAATAATTTCCTTTCGCTCGTCAGAAAAGGATTTTACGACGGCGTGATCTTCCACCGCGTCATTGCCGGATTCATGATCCAAGGGGGAGACCCCAAGGGCATCGGCGTCGGCGGTCCCGGGTATTGCATCAAGGGCGAATTTGCCGCGAACGGCGTGAAGAACGATCTGAAACACACGCGCGGCGTGCTCTCGATGGCGCGCACGCAGGTGGCCGATTCCGCTGGCTCGCAGTTCTTCGTGATGCACGCGGACGCAGACTATCTCGACGGACAGTATGCGGCGTTCGGCAAAGTCATCGAGGGAATGGACGTTGTGGACGAGATCGCGTCCACGCGGACGGATTTCCGCGATAAGCCGCTCGAAGAACAGAAGATGAAGAAAGTGACGGCGGAGACGTTCGGCGTCGAGTATCCCGAACCCGTCCGTATTATATAATGTGGAGAGAGGAAGAACTATGTCTGATAAGAGCATTTACGAAAATCCCCTGAACACCCGCTACGCCAGCCGCGAAATGCAGGAGAATTTCGGCGACGAAAAGCGTTTCCGCCTTTGGAGAAAACTCTGGATCGCGCTCGCCGAATCGGAAATGGAGCTGGGGCTGCCCGTAACGCAGGAGCAGGTCGACGAAATGAAGGCGCACGCCGAGGACATCGACTACGCCAAAGCGGACGCGTACGAACGTCAGGTGCGCCACGACGTCATGGCGCACGTCAAAACGTTCGGCGACGCCGCGCCCAAAGCCGCGCCCATCATTCACCTCGGCGCGACGAGCTGCTTTGTGGACTGCAATTCCGAAGTGATGATCATGCGCGACGCGCTCGACATTATCACCCGCAAGCTCGTCAACGTCATGGAGAAGCTCAAAAACTTTGCGCTCAAATATAAAGACGTGCCTACGCTCGGGTTCACGCATTTGCAGCCGGCGCAGCTCACCACGGTCGGCAAGCGCGCAACGCTCTGGCTGCAAGATCTGATGCTCGACTACGAAAGCGTCGAAAATCTGTACGCGCACTTCCGTCTGCGCGGCGTGAAGGGCACGACGGGAACGCAGGCGAGCTTCTTGGAGCTGTTCGACGGCGACGCCGAGCGCGTGAAGGAGCTGGAACGCCGCGTCGTCAAAAAACTCGGCTGGGACAAAGTTTACGGTGTGACGGGGCAGACGTATCCGAGAAAATTCGATTATAACGTGCTGTGCGTGCTTTCGCAGATCGCGCAGAGCGCCTACAAATTCTCCAACGATATCCGCATTTTGCAGAACATGAAGGAGATCGAAGAGCCGTTTGAAAAGAGCCAGATCGGTTCTTCCGCAATGGCTTACAAGCGCAACCCGATGCGTTCGGAGCGCATGGGTTCTTTGGCACGCTATATGCTTTCGCTCCCCATGAACTGCGCCGTAACGGCTTCCACGCAATGGTTCGAGCGCACGCTCGACGATTCGGCAAACCGCCGCATCGTGCTTGCGCAGGCGTTCCTCACGGTGGACGCGATCCTCAATATCTACCTGAACGTGGCGGAAAATCTCGTCGTCTATGAAAAGGTCATCGCCAAACATATCGCGGCGGAACTTCCCTTCATGGCGACGGAAAACATTATGATGGAGTGCGTAAAGGCGGGCGGAAATCGTCAGGAACTGCACGAGCGTATCCGCGTTCTTTCCATGGAGGCGGGGCGCAACGTCAAGGTCGAGGGCGGCGAAAACGATCTCATCGAGCGCATTAAAAAGGACGATATGTTCCGTGCGGTGCACGACCGTCTCGACGATATTCTCGACGCGAAAAAATTCGTCGGGCGCGCGCCGCAGCAGACGGCGGAGTTTATCGCCGCGGAGATCGATCCCATTCTCGAAAAACACAGAGCGGCGCTCGGCGAACAGGGCGAAGTCCGCGTCTGATTTTTTCTCAATGACAATCAATGTCCGAAAGCGGACAACAGGTTGCTTGCTTTTTTACACGAAAAGGAGTATCCTTTGCGAAAAAGACAGAAAGTCAGGAGGCCGTTTATGAAGGTTTTGGTAACGGGCGGGGCAGGTTACATCGGTTCGCATACCGTTGTGGAACTGCTGAATGCGGGATGCGAAGTCGTCGTTGTCGATAATTTGTCCAACGCGAACGAGGAGAGCCTGCGCCGCGTGAAGGAGATCACGGGCAAAGACCTTGCGTTCTATCCGTACGACGTGCGCGACCGCGCGAAGCTGACGGAAGTGTTCTCCGCGCATTCGTTTGATTGGGTCATTCATTTCGCGGGGCTGAAAGCCGTAGGGGAGAGCGTTCAGAAGCCCGTTCTCTACTACGATAACAACCTCATCTCTACGCTCGTTCTGTTGGAGACGATGGAGCAGTTCGGCGTGCGCAATCTCGTCTTTTCGTCGTCCGCAACCGTATACGGCGAGCCTGAACGGCTCCCGCTCGACGAAGATTGTCGTCTTTCGACGACGAACCCGTACGGCACGACGAAGCTCATGCAGGAGCAGATGCTCAAAGACCTGTATCGCGCAGACAGCCGCTGGAACATTGCGCTGCTGCGTTACTTCAATCCCGTGGGCGCGCACCCGAGCGGACGCATCGGCGAAGATCCGAAGGGGATCCCCAACAACCTGATGCCCTATGTGGCGCAGGTCGCGAGCGGAAAACTGCAAAAAATCGGCGTGTTCGGAAACGATTACCCGACGCCTGACGGAACGGGCGTGCGCGACTATATCCACGTTGTCGATCTTGCGAGAGGACACGTTGCTGCCATTCAGAAGCTCAGCGAGCCGGGCGTACATATCTACAATCTCGGAACGGGAAAGGGGTACAGTGTGCTCGATATGGTTCATGCCTTTGAAAAGGCGTGCGGCAAAAAGCTCCCTTACGAGATCAAGCCGCGCCGCGCGGGGGACGTTCCCGCGTGCTACGCAACGAGCGCGAAGGCGGAGCGCGAACTCGGTTGGAAGGCGCAGTACGACCTCGAAGATATGTGCCGCGATCAGTGGAATTGGCAGAAAAACAATCCAAACGGTTACGAAAACTGAATTTTAAGCGATTTAAGAAGTACTATGTGTGGCATAGTACTTCTTTTTTTACGCAATGACGAGAATTTTTTTGATTTGCTTTTATTTCGGGTAGTCTGCGGGTGTAGCCGTTTTTATTTCGGGTTTGCGGTTATCGTTGTTGGAATTTGCGCGAGGGATTGGGCGGGCGCGTTTGCCGTTTCCGTATCGTATACGGGAACCTCGGTGTGGCTTTTCGCTTATTATTCATCTTCTGATCGTTGACTTTTTTCTCCGCTTTTGGTATAGTTATAGGCGTAACGTCTGCGGCAAGCGGCGCGCAAAACCTTACGATGCAAAACTGCGTCGAAAAAGTGAGATTTTTTGCCCATATGCCGCTGTAAAAACTTGACGAAATATTTTTTATCGTATATAATACAATGCGCACAGGGGAGTGGCTCAACGGTAGAGTAGCGGTCTCCAAAACCGTAGGTTGCGTGTTCGAATCGCGTCTCCCCTGCCAAACGGAAGGATGTCGGAAATCGAGCGGTGCGATTCGCACCGAAAGGTGTTCGGCATCCTTTGTTTTTTAAGAATTTTGCGGGCGTTTCCGGCGGATCAGTCTCCGTACGGTCGCCGCAGGAGGGATATTATGGAAAAAAAAGTAAAACTCGGCGTGATCGGCGGTGGATTTATGGCGCAGGCGATTATAAAGGGCGCCGTGGAAAAGAAATTTCTTGCGGGGGAGCAGATTCTCGTCAGCGAACCCGACGTTTCCCGCCGCGCATTTTTCAAGGATCTGGGCGTGAATCTTGCGGCAAATAACCGAGAAGTCGCCGAATCGTGCGAGTATCTTCTCCTTGCGGTGAAACCGCAGGTATTTTCCGCAGTCGCCGAAGAGCTGCGCGGAACCGCGCTCCCCGTCCTCATCAGCATTATGGCGGGCAAGACGAGGGACGCGATCAAGCGCGCAACGGGCGCGGACAAGGTCGCGCGGATCATGCCCAATCTTCCCTGTTCGGTCGGCGCGGGAATGGCGGGAACGGATTGTTCCGATCTGTCCGCCGAAGGCAGCGCGTTCGTGCGCGGACTGTTTGAGGCGGTCGGCGAGGCGGAAGAGGTCGGAGAAAAGCTCCTCGACGCCGTGACGGGCGTATCGGGAAGCGGTCCCGCGTACATGTACCTCTTTTTGCTGTCGCTCATTCATGCGGGCGTCAAGCACGGCATGACGGAGGAACAGGCGAAAAAATTTGCGCTCCAAACGGTGGAGGGCGGCGTCAGAATGGCGAAAACATCCGATAAATCGCTGGAAGAACTGATTGCGGCTGTCTCCTCCAAGGGCGGAACGACGATCGCCGCGCTCGACAGCTTCCGCAAGGACGATTTCGAGGGGAGCGTGGAACGCGCGGTGGACGCCGCGGTCAGACGGGCGGGGGAACTCTCCGAATGAAGCGCGTCATACTCTATACGGACGGCGCGTGTTCGGGAAATCCCGGCCCCGGCGGCTGGGGTGCGGTGCTGCTCTATGGCGAGCATCGCAGGGAGTTGTCCGGCGGCGAGCGGGAGACGACGAACAACCGCATGGAGATCACCGCGGTGATCGAGGGATTGCGGGCGTTGAAATTTCCGTGCGAGGTGGACGTTTACAGCGATTCCGCATATACCGTAAACGCCTTTACGGAAGGCTGGGTGAAGGGCTGGGAGCGTTCGGGCTGGAAAAAAGCGGATAAAAAACCCGTGCTGAATGCCGATCTCTGGCAGGAACTTCTCGCGCTGACGCGCAAACACCGCGTGACGTTTCATAAGGTGAAGGGGCACGCGGACAACGAATTGAACAATCGGTGCGACGAGCTTGCGCGCGGCGGAATCCCTGCGGGAGACTAAATCGGCGGCAGGCGGGATATAATAATAACGGATGCGGAACAGTATGGCGGAACGTGCAAAAAGCTCCCGCGGGAGAGACATTGCGCATATTATTTGCTTAGCGCTCATTGCGGCGGTATTTGAGTGTTTTTTTGTGCTTGCTCTCGCATACTTCCGCGGGCGGTGGGAAGATCATTGGTTTTTTCTCGCGCTCATTCTCGGAACGCTTTTTAACGCGGCGATTCTGACGGTCGATTATATTTCCTATTTTATGCGCCGTCAGCTCATATACCGCAGCTGCCTGATCGCCTATATTTTTCTGATTTTTGTCGCCGTCATTGCCTATGCGCTCTTTAAAACGGGCTTTGCCGAGGTGATCCGCGACGAGGAAAAGTTCAAGGAATACCTTGAACAGGCGGGGGGCTGGATGACTGCGCTCTTCATTACGCTCCAATTCTTGCAGGTCGTCATTCTGCCCATTCCGAGCACGGTCACGGTGGTCGCGGGCAGCGCGCTGTTCGGTCCGCTCTACGGAAGTCTTTACAGTCTGATCGGGATTCTTATCGGCTCGGTTGTGGCGTTTCTGATCGGAAGATATGCAGGTTTCCGCGTCGTGGCGTGGATCGTCGGAGAGGAAACGCTGGAAAAATGGCTGAAAAAGATCAAGGGCAAGGATAAACTCTTCCTGACGGCGATGTTCCTCCTTCCCGTTTTTCCGGACGACGTCCTGTGCTTCGTTGCGGGGCTTTCTTCTATGTCGCTCCTGTATTTTGTCATCGTCATTCTGCTGTCCCGCATCTTCGCAATTTTTTCAACAAGTTATTCGATTACGCTCATTCCCTTCAATACGTGGTGGGGGCTGATGATATGGGCGATTCTGTTCGTGCTCGTCGTGCTTCTCTTTGTCTTTTTGTATAAGAAGTCGGATGCGATCCTTTCTTGGTGCGAAAAGATCTTTCATCGGGAAACGCGCGTGGAGCATAAAGTTGAAAAGGACGAATTTTCCGTGGAGATCGTCGATTCGGACGGCTCGATCGTGAAAAAGGGCGTGAAAAAAGAGGGGGAGGAGCAAGAACCGCCTTCGTCTCCCGAGCAAAAGGAATAGGTTTTTTCGGCGAAATGGGCGCAGGAACTTGCATTTTTCTTCCTTTTCCGCTATAATCGTCTCAATAAGACAATCCTTTGAAAAAAATACGTTCGGAAACGAGGGCGCGTCTGCCCTCGTTTTTCAAGAGGACTTATGGGCAACGTGATCGTGATCGGCGGAGGCGCCGCGGGGCTGATGGCTGCGTATGCTGCGGCAAGCCGCGGACAGCGGGTCGTTCTCCTTGAAAAAAACGAAAAACTCGGGAAGAAAATTTATATTACGGGCAAGGGCAGGTGCAACGTGACAAACGATTGTCCGCCCGAAGAGTTTCTTGCGAACGTGGTTCGCGGCGGAAAGTTCCTGACGCGCGCCGCTTACGCGTTCCCGCCGTCCCGCACGATGGCGTTTTTCGAGGAGCAGGGACTTCCGCTCAAAGTGGAACGCGGAAACCGCGTGTTTCCCGTCTCCGATCATGCCAGCGACGTGACGAAAGCGCTCGAACGCGCCTGTCTGCGCGCGGGAGTTGAAATTCGTTTCGGAGAAACGGCGCTTGAAATCGAGCGGCGGGAGAATGCCGTCTGCGCCGTGCGGACGCAAAAAACGCGCTTTGAATGCGATTCCGTCATTGTTGCGACGGGCGGACTCTCCTATCCGTCCACAGGTTCGACGGGGGACGGCTACTCGTTTGCGGAGGCGATGGGGCATAGCTGCGTTCCGCGCGTTCCGTCCCTTGTCGGGATCGAGCTTGCGGAGGATGTTTCGGCGGCGCAGGGCATTTCGCTGAAAAACGCGGTTCTTACGGCAAAACGCGGAAAGAAAACCGTCATGTCGGAAATGGGCGAACTGCTGTTTACGCACTACGGCGTCAGCGGACCGCTCGTTCTGACTCTTTCCGCGCTCGTCAATCGGATTCCGTTTTCGGAAATATCGCTTAGCATCGATTTCAAGCCTGCGTTGGACGAGAAAAAGCTGGAAGAACGTCTTCTCCGCGACTTTGCGGAACGCAAAAACGAAATGATGAAAAACGTCATGCGCGGGCTGTTGCCTTCCGGACTGAACGAACTTGTACTGCGGGCGGCGCGCGTGAGCGGAAGCAAACAGGCAAACTCCGTCACGAAAGAGGAGCGGCGCGCCATTCTTACCGCGCTGAAAGCCTTTCCGCTTACGCCCACAAAATTGCGCGGCTACGAAGAGGCTGTCGTGACGTCGGGCGGCGTGGAATTGAAAGAGATCGATCCCGCCACGATGGAAAGCAAGCTCGTAAAGGGGCTGTTCTTCTGCGGAGAGGTGCTCGACTGCGACGCGTTTACGGGCGGTTTTAATTTGCAGATCGCGTTCTGTACGGGGTACATGGCTGGTGAAAACGCATAAATCGATTGTTTGCATAGTATTATGTCAGACACAATATTGTGTTTTTGGATTTTCCCTGTCGGTTTGTTGACAGATCGGACGAAATAACGTATGATAGATGAGGAGGTTACAAATGACGGTAATTCGCGGAGCGACGACGATCGCGGAAGATACGCCCGAGGAGATCCGAGCGGCGGTCAGAGAACTTTTGGAACAGATCGAGAGCCGCAACTCGCTGAAACGGGACGAAGTCGTCAGCATTGTTTTTTCAAGCACGTCGGATATTCATTCCTTTTATCCCGCCAAGGCGGCGCGGGAAGCGGGGTTCGAGAGCTGCTCGCTCTTTTCGGCGCAGGAGCCGGACATTGACGGCGGGCTTAAACTTTGTATCCGCGCAATGCTGTTTGTGGAGAAGAACGAAACGCCGCATCACGTTTATCTGCGCGGCGCGCGCGTTCTGAGAAAGGACGTGGCGCAGAAGTTCAACGTGGCGATCGACGGTCCTGCGGGAAGCGGGAAATCCACCATCGCAAAACTTCTCGCGCACGATTACAATATATTGTATCTGGATACGGGCGCAATGTACCGCGCGTGCGCATTGGCTGCGCTCCGCGCCGGAATCGACGTCTCCGACGAAGCGCAGGTCTGCGCGCTCATGCGCGGGATCGCGCTCGATATCGTCTACCGCGACGGCGTACAGCACACGCTGCTCGACGGGGAGGACGTTTCCGAGTCGATCCGCAGTCCCGAAGTTTCCATGGCTGCATCCGCCGTTTCCAAACACGTCAGCGTGCGCATGAAGATGGTTGAGAAGCAGCGCGAGATCGCGGGAAAAATGTCCTGCGTGCTGGACGGGCGCGACATCGGAACATTCGTTCTTCCCGATGCGGATTTCAAGTTTTTTCTGACGGCGAGCGCGGACGTCCGCGCAAAGCGCCGTGCGGACGAGATGGCGGCGAAGGGGTATCGAGTCGATTTTGAAGCTCTGAAAAGGGAAATCGCCGCGCGGGACGAACAGGATTCCACGCGTGAGATCGCGCCCTTAAAACAGGCGGACGACGCCGTGCTCATCGATACTTCGGATATGACGATCGAGGAAGTGCTCCGCACGATCAAGCAAAAAATGCAGGAGAAAATCTGATGACGGAAGGAACCGGGCTTTCGGTCAAGGAAGCGAAAAAGGCGGCAAAAGAGGCGAAAAAAGAGGAAAAACGCCAAAAGAAACTGCAAAAAAAGCTCGCGAAGCACGAAAAACAGCGCCGTCTCCTGTTTCCCGCCAATAAAAAAGGGAAACACGTGATGCATTTCATGAACGTGCTCCGCGTCATTCTCTATCCCATTCACGCGCTGCTGTTTCCGTTCAGACTGCACGGGCAGAAAAAAGTCGGAAAGGGCGCGTACATCTATGTAAGCAATCATTACTCTTTGTGGGACGTTTTTTTCTGCGCGCATACAACATGGGAAGGGTTGCATTTTCTTGCCAAAGACGAAGTCATGCACGCGCCCGTGCTCGGGTATGTCGCGAGAAAGCTGGGCGTGATCGGCGCAATGCGCGACGGGTCTGACGTCCGCAGCATTATGGACTCGCTCAAAGTCCTGAAAAACGGCGAAAAAATCGTGATTTACCCCGAAGGAACGCGCAACAAAAAATCGGACGAGGAGTTTCTGCCCTTTCACGGCGGCGCGGCGATGCTCGCCGTCAAGACGAAAACGCCCGTCATTCCCGTCGTCATCTGCAACCGCCCGCATCTGTTCCGCATGACGCACGTTATGATCGGCGAGCCGATGGAGCTTTCCGAATATTACGGAAGGAAGCTGACGCCGGAGGAATACGAGGCTGCCGACAAGGCGCTTGAAAACAGGTTATATGAACTGCGCGCCGAGTTCCGCGCTGCCCGCGCCAAAAGGAAGAAAAAGGGCGAGAAAGCATGAAGGTCTACGTTGCCGAGCATTGCGGATTCTGTACGGGCGTAAAAAAGGCGGTGGATACCGCGCTTTCCGTTCCCGCAGAAAATACGTACGTTCTGGGTGAGCTGATTCATAACGAGGATGTCACTTCGCGCATACGCGCGCGCGGACTGATTATTGTCGAGCGGCTGGAAGAAGTTCCCGACGGCGCGACGCTCCTCATCCGTTCGCACGGCGTGGGGAAGGCGATATATTCCGCCTGCGAGGCGCGGGGAATCCGCGTGATCGACTGCACCTGTTCCTTTGTCCGCCGTACGCAGAAACTCGTGGAAGAGGCTTCCGTAAACGGCAGGACGGTGGCGATCGCCGGACACAGGGAACATCCGGAAGTCGTTGGGCTTGTCGGCTGGTGTGCGGGCGAGGCGTTCGTATTCGACGACGCGGAGGACGACTTCTCTCCGCTCGGCGGAAAAGACGTCGTTCTCGTCTCGCAGACCACCTTTTCCGTGCAAAGATTTTCCAAAATTGCAGAAAATATTCAAAAAGTACGTCCAAAAACAGTTGAGATTTTCCAAACAATTTGCTATACTACTGTTTGCAGGCAGAAAGAGACCGAACGGATCGCTCGTCAGGCGGATGCGGTGCTGGTGATCGGCGGGCTCAACAGCAGCAATACCAACAAGTTGGGTGAAATCGCGTCCCAATACTGCGAGCGGGTGATCCGCTTGAAGAATGCGGACGATTTCAAATATGAAAATATCAAAAATTTTAAGAGGGTCGGCGTCGTAGCGGGAGCGAGCACTCCCGATTGGCAGACCTCGGAGGTTCTCAGCAAAATGGCAGAAAACAACGCGGAAGTACAGAACGAGACGGTAGCTCAGGCTCAGGAGCCCGTCGCAGAGGAAACGGTAAAGGCAGAAGCAGTCGAAGCTCCTGCGGCGGAAGCGGCTGACGAAAAGCCAACGATGGCGAAGGTCATCGAGGGAATGGATCGCGAAACGCCCTACAAGCGCGGACAGCTTCTCACCGTGAAGATCGTCTCTGCGAAGGACGAAGGAGCGTATGTCTCCGTTTCGGGTAAGGGAGAAATCCTTGTCGAAAAATCTGAACTCGACTGCGAGGAGTACGACCGCGCGGCATATGCGGAAAAGGTCGGCGACAGCATCGACGTCATGGTCGTCGATACCAAGCCCGTCAAACTTTCCGAAAAGGCAGTCAAGAAGGTCAAGGAAGAGGAAGCTCTTCTGAAAGACGTGGAAGAGGGCAAAGAATTTACCGTCGTCTGCACGGGTTTCAATAAGGGTGGACTTACGGCTGAACTCGGCACCTATGCAGTGTTCGTTCCCGCTCGCGAGATCCGCGCGGGCTATGTGAAAGAGCTCGATAAGATGGTGGGCAAGAAACTCCGTCTTAAAATGCTCGAAATCCGCAGAGAGCGCAGAAAGGAGATCATCGCGTCTCAGCGCGTGATCCTCGAAGCAGAAAAGGCGGCAAGAGAAGCTGCGAAGGCAGAGAAGGAAGCCGCGTTCTTTGATTCCATCGCCGTCGGCGACGTCGTCGAAGGCAAAGTGGAGAGAGTGACCTCCTTCGGCGCGTTCGTCTCCGTCAAGGGCTTCGATTGCCTCGCGCACATCTCCGATCTTTCGTGGACGGGCGTCAAGGAAGTGACGGACGTGCTTGAAATCGGCAAGACCTATTCCTTCAAGGTCCTTAAAATCGACCGCGAAAACAAGAAAGTTTCCATCGGCTACAAGCAGTTGCAGCCCCGTCCTTGGGACACCGCGGCTGAGCGCTATGCCGAAGGCGATATCGTTCACGGCAAGGTCGTCCGCATCGTTCCGTTCGGCGCGTTTGTCGAGCTGGAAAAGGGCATCGACGGGCTTGTGCACGTTTCCCAGATCTCGCACGAGTGGCTTGAAAATCCTACCTCCGTGCTGACGATCGGCGAAGAAGTTGACGCGAAGGTGCTTGCGTTCGATCCCGAAGCGCACAAGATCACGCTTTCCATCAAGGCGTTGCAGCCCCGTCCTTGGCAGGAGCCCCGCGACCGCGACGAGCAGCGCGAAGGCGGCGAGAGAAGACGTCAGCGCAAGGGCAGCCGCCGTACGGCAAGCGATTATGCCGACGAGGAAGAATACAGAGAGTGGAGCGACGGGAACTTTGGCGGCGCTTCCATCGCCGACCTTCTCGGAAACGACGACAACAAGTAAAATTTGCATAAAAAGCATGAAAAAATCCGCTTAATCGCGGATTTTTTTGTTTATATATCATGTGGATGTAAACTAAGGAGCGTGTAATATGGAAAAACAAGGCAATATTCGCATTGCAAGCGAAAACATGATGCCCATTATCAAGAAGTGGCTGTATTCCGAAAAGGATATTTTCCTCCGCGAGATTGTGGCGAACGCACAGGACGCGATCACCAAGCATCAGAAACTCGTCGATCTCGGCGAGGCGGAAAAAGAGGAGCATTACCGCGTTACGGTGACGACGGATCCCAAAGCCGGTACGCTGACCGTTGAGGATAACGGCATCGGTATGACGGAAGAGGAGGTCGAAAAATACATTACGCAGATCGCGTTCTCGGGCGCGGCGGATTTCGTCGATAAATACGAGAAAGCGGGCGGCGACGGCATTATCGGACACTTCGGACTTGGGTTCTATTCCGCTTACATGGTTTCCGAAGATATCGAGATTTTTACGAAGTCGTATAAAGAGGGAGCGGTCGGCGTGCATTGGCAGTCCGACGGCAACGCGACGTACACCATCGGCGACTGCGAGAAAGAGACGCGCGGTACAAAGATCGTCATGCACATTGCAGACGACGAGAAGGAGTTTTTGAAGGAGAACGTCGTGCGCGAACTTCTGCGCAAGTACTGTTCTTTCATGCCGTACGAGATCTATCTCAACCCCAAGGGCAAGGAGGACGACAAGCCCGTCAACGATACGCATCCGCTCTACCTCAAACAGCCCAAGGAATGCACGGAGGAGGAGTACAAGACCTTTTACCGCGACACGTTCTCCGATTTCAACGAGCCGCTCTTCTGGATCCATCTGAACATGGAATATCCTTTCCGTCTGAAAGGCATTCTCTATTTCCCCAAGGTCAAAAAGCAGGTGGAGTTGGAGCGCGGAAAGGTCAAACTCTATTGCAATCAGGTTTATATCGCCGACAATATCAAGGAAGTCATTCCAGAGTTCCTGATGCTTTTAAACGGCGTGATCGACTGCCCCGACATTCCGCTCAACGTGTCGCGTTCCTTCTTGCAGAACGATAAGCAGGTTCAGAAGATCGCAAAGCATATCACGAAAAAGGTTGCGGACAAGCTGACCGAGCTTTACAGGACGGACAAAGAGAAGTACGAAAAATGCTGGCCCGACATTGCCACCTTCGTCAAGTTCGGCTGTATCAAGGACGAGGATTTTTATAAGAAGGTCGAAGACATCATCATTTATAAAAATCTTGCGGGAGAGTTCCGCCCCGTTTCCTCCTTCTTCGGCGAGGAGGTTTCGGAGGAGGACGCAAAGAACGGCAAAGAACCGCAGGCGGTCTATTACGTTTCCGACGAGAACAAGCAGGCGCAGTACATCAAAATGTTCAGGGACGCGGGACTTGACGCGATCTACTGCGATACCTATATCGACCCGCATTTTCTGAGCTATCTGGAATATAAAAACCCTACTCGCGTGCGTTTCCTGCGCATCGACGCGGACGTTGCGGGCGCGCTCAAAGAGGAGGGCGGCGAAGACGAAGATTTGAAAAAGGTCTTTGAAAAAGCGCTCGAAGGCAAACGCGTCACGGTCAGAACGGAGAAATTCAAGGACGCGTCCGTTCCCGCCGTCGTCAACGTTTCGGAGTTTGTCCGCAGAATGAGCGAGATGCACAGCTTCTACGGCATGGGAGACTCTCCCGTGGACGTGACGCTCGTCGTCAACGCCTCCAACCCCGCGGTTTTGGCGCTCAAAGACGCGGAAGAGGGCGAGCAGACGAAAGCGGCGGAGCAGATCTACTATCTCGCGCTCATGAACTATCGCCCGCTCACGCCCGAAGAACTGACGGCGTTCGTCTCTACAAGCACGCTGCTGTTGGAGAAATATCTTAAAAAATAATCAAATATTTGAAAAATGGGTCTTGACAATGCCTTTTCAGACGCGTATAATAAAAAAGGCGTGGAAAAGCATGACTCGTGACGCATCGGTGCGCACGTTTTACGACTGCGCGCCGAGGAGGAAAATCTTTATGAACGGAACTGTGAAATGGTTCAACGACGGGAAAGGCTACGGGTTCATCGCCAACGACGAAGGGGGAGACGACGTGTTCGTGCACTTCTCCGCAATCCAGACGGAGGGCTTCCGTACACTCAAAGAGGGGCAGAAAGTTACGTTTGAAACGGAACCTGACCCAAAAGATACCGGGAAACTGCGTGCAGTCAACGTTGTTCCCGTATCCTGATCGGTAAAAAATAAGACGCGCTTTCAAAGCGCGTCTTATTTTTTTCGGGAATTATTTTTCCGTAAGGATGCGGCGATATTCGGCGAGGATCATGTCCTGCAAGAGTTCCCGCGTCTCGGTGTTGAGCGGGTGCGCGATGTCTTTATATTTACCGTCCGAAGTCTTTCTGCTGGGCATCGCGATTGCAAAACCGTCTTCCCGCTCAAAGATCTTGATGTCGTGCACCACGAAACAGTCGTCGATGGTAATGGACGCCACCGCCTTTAATTTTCCGTCTGTGTTGCGCACTTCGCGGATCCGAACGTCTCCGATTTTCATAGTGGTTGCCCTCCTGCTCCCTTCTTGCTCACTATATTATCATATTTTTTGGACAATATCAATATTTTTCTAAAAATTTTTCTGCATTTTTCACAATTCTTCGCGAAATTCAGGCACTTTTTTTGCAATTTCCGCATAAAATGCGGTATGTTTTCCAATTCTTTTTTCCCCGAAAAGGCGTGTTACTTTGTCGGGATCGGCGGCGTGAGCATGAGCGCGCTTGCGCTTTTGCTGTCCGAGCGCGGGATCCGCGTGCGGGGCTGCGACGCGCGCGAGAGCCATTTTACCCGAAAACTGCGTGCAGCCGGATTACGGGTGACAATCGGGGAAGAGGAGATCTCGGAAAATACGATCGTCTACACGGAGGCGGTGGATATGCACGCCGCAAACCTCGAACGCGCGCGGAGGGCGGGGAAACGTCTTCTCAGCCGCGCGGAATTGCTGGGACGCATTGCGGAGGAATATCCGCACGTTCTGGCGGTCGCAGGTTGCCACGGAAAGACTTCTGCCACAGCGATGCTGGCGCATATCTTTTCGTGCGGAAAGCGTGCGTTCACCTGCCATATCGGCGGAGAGGACCTTGACCTCGGAAACTACCATTGCACGGGCGGAGATTATTTGCTGACCGAGGCGTGCGAATTCCGCCGCAGTTTTTTACGGCTGAAAAGCGAGATCGCCGTCGTGCTCAATACCGATCTCGATCACACGGACTGCTACCGCGATCACGACGATCTGCTGGCGGCGTACCGTATGTTTGCCGAAAGCGCGGATATGGCGGTCGTCAATGCGGACGACGCGGGCGCGCGGAGCATTCCCTGCGCGCTTTCCTTCGGGCTGTATGCGGGAGACGTCAGAGCGAAACACCTGTTCGGAGAGGGGGAACGCTATACGTTCACGGTGACGGAGAAGGGGACGCCGACTGTGCGGATCCGCTTGCGGGTACACGGTAAGGTGCAGATATACAACGCGCTCGCGGCGTATGCTGCGGCGCGGCTTGCAGGGTTTACGCCCGAAGAGATCAGGCGCGGATTGGAGAGTTTCCACGGTGTAAAGCGGCGTTTTGAAAAAGTCGGCACGTTGAACGGCGCGCCCGTCATCTGCGATTACGCCCATCACCCGCGCGAGATCGCCGCCGCAATGGACGCGGCGGAGGGGATCTGCGCGGGAACGGTGCGCGTCGTCTTTCAGCCGCATACCTATACGCGCACGCGCGATCTGATGAAGGATTTCGTCGCCGTGCTCAGACGCGCGGAAAATCCCATTATCTATCGTACATACGCGGCGCGGGAAAGGTTTTCTTTCGACGGAAGCGCGGTTGCGCTCGTGAGCCGCGTTCCGGAGGCGAGCTATGTGCAGTCGCCCGAAAATTTAAAAAAACGCCTTCTCGAAGAGGTCGGGAAGGCGGACGTCGTGCTCGCGCTGGGCGCGGGCGATATTTATGAAATCGTGAAGGGCATCGTCGATGTGTGATCGCTTACACGTCGATCTCTCTGCCTTTCTGTTCGCAGGCGTAGGCGTAATCGACGAACTGGCGGGCGCGGCGGGGAGACCTGCCTCCGCGGACAAGCGCCCAGCGTTCGGCGAGCGATTCCAAAATTTCCGCAGGCGTTTTCAGTCCCATATCGGCGGCGACGGCGCGCACGATCGCCAGATATTCCTGTTTGTTGGTCGCGGCAAAGAGCACCGTGATCCCGAACCGATCGGACAAGGACAGCAGTTCTTCCTCGCTGTCGCCCATATGCACGCTGTTCATGCGGGAGGAGAAATTTTCTTCGACGATGTGACGGCGGTTGCTCGTGGCGACGATCATCACGTTCCCGACGTGTCCCTCCATGCTGCCTTGCAACGCGGCTTTGAGTGTGGAAACGCGGTCGTCGCTCTCCTGCAAGGAGAAATCGTCGATGAAAACGACGAACTTCATCGGTTCCGCGGCAAGCCGCGTTTTGAGCTCGGGGAGGGCGAGCACGTTCTCTTTGGCGATCTCCACCAGACGGAGTTTCTGCCCGCGGAAGAGGTTGACCATCGCGTGAACGGTGGAGGATTTGCCCGTGCCGCGGTCTCCGTACAGCAGCATATCCGCGTACGGAAGTCCGCGCACGAAATTTTCAAAATTATCGCGTACTTCCGCTTTTTCCCGTTCGTAGCCTTTGAGGTCGGAAAGCGTCGTCTCGGACGGGGAGAGGACGGGGACAAGCTCGCCTTCGCAGAATCGGAATGCGTCGTGCAGAAGATACCGTCCGTATCCCTCTTTTCTGTATAATGCGGAGAGGCGGCGTACAGTCGCCTCGTCCGTGCTTCCGAAGGGGGCGGGGAGTTTTCCTTTGCAGAATCCTTCTTCTTCCGCCTCGTCCAGCGCTTCGCGGATGAGGGCAAGATCGTTGAGATAGGCGCCGCGCACATAGGACGAAGGACGCTTTCCCGCAGCGCAGACGCGCGAAAACGCGTTTTCGTCGGCAAGGACAGCGTTCGCAACGTACGCCGCAAACGAAGTCTCTGCGCCGCGCTCATAAAGTCTGCGTAAAAACTGCGCTTTGCTCTTTTTGCCGTCCGCCGCCGCAAACGCCGCGATAAGCGGATCGTTCAGAATCCCCGACAGTACCGTAAGTCCGCTGAGTTTCATATTTTCTCCGTATTTCCGTGTAATTACGTGTAATTATCGGTATTATACCGCATTTATGCAGGAAATGCAACCAAATGTAAATTTCATATGAAAAAATCCCGTTCATTGCTTGACGGAACGCGCGCGCGGGGGTATAATATTTAAGAACAGAAAAACGGAGGAACAGAATTATGGCACATAAAATTTATGACCCCGAAACGCAGGAAGCCCGCATCTTCCATGAAGCTGACTGCGATTTGAAGCGTCTGAACGGTAAGACCGTCGCCGTCATCGGCTTCGGCAGCCAAGGGCACGCGCACGCGCTCAACCTCAAAGACAGCGGCGTGAACGTCATCATCGGACTCAACAAGGGCGGCAGAACGTGGCCCATCGCCGAGAAAGCGGGATTCAAAGTGTATCCCGTCAAAGAAGCGGCGGAAAAGGCGGACATCATCATGATGCTCACGCCCGATGAGAAAATGGCGGATATTTACAAAGAGAGCGTCGCTCCCGTTCTGAAAGAGGGGAAATACCTTGCTTTTGCCCACGGGTTCAACATCCACTTCAAGCAGATCGTTCCTCCCGCGGACGTCAACGTCTTTATGATCGCGCCCAAGGGTCCCGGGCACACGGTGCGCAGCGAGTATGTGGAAGGGCACGGCGTTCCCGATCTCGTCGCCGTCTATCAGGATCCCTCCGGCGACACGATGGATATTGCGCTCGCGTATGCGCTCGGCATCGGCGGCGCGCGTGCAGGCGTTTTGGAGACGACCTTCAAGTGCGAGACGGAGACCGACCTCTTCGGCGAACAGGCGGTGCTCTGCGGCGGCGTTACCGCGCTCATGAAAGCGGGATTCGAGACGCTCGTTGAGGCGGGTTACGATCCCCGCAACGCGTATTTCGAGTGCATTCACGAGATGAAGCTCATCGTTGACCTCATCTATAACGGCGGATTCAAGAAAATGCGCTACTCCATTTCCGACACCGCGGAGTTCGGCGATTACGAGACGGGCAAACGCCTCATCACCGACGAGACCAAGAAGGAAATGAAGAAGGTTCTCACCGAGATTCAGGACGGCACGTTTGCTTCCAAGTGGATCTCCGAGAACAAGAGCGGCGGAAGAGCGCACTTCAACGCCTGCCGCGAGAGAGAGGGCGCGCATATGCTGGAAAAAGTCGGCGAAGAGCTGCGCGAGCTGTATTCGTGGAACAAGGAAGATAAGTACAGCGAGACCAAGTAATATCAAAACCCCTTCGGAAACTTCCGAAGGGGTTTTTCTCCGTTTGGAATATTTTTCAGCCAAAAATTTTTGAAAAAACCGATAAAAAATGTAAAATGGGTATTGAAACCGAGCGCAAAATATAGTATAATATGGTTGATGTACAACGATTATATGCCGTTGCGCGTCAATTTGCAGGGGGATCTAAGTTCCAAAGGAGACGCAATGCAGAAGAAATCGACGAAGGAAGTTACGGGAAGCGTTACCGATTTTCCGCTCTACCTTTATCACCATGGCAAGAATGACCGCATTTACGAAATTTTCGGCGCGCACAAAGAAGTGCGCGATGGGGAGGAAGGGTACGTCTTTCGCGTATGGGCGCCGCACGCAAGGAGCGTTTCCGTTGTAGGCGATTTCAACGGCTGGAACGTCAATGCAAACGTCATGTATCGCATGGTGGACGGGGAAACGTTTGAGCTGTTTATTCCGGGGCTTAAACAGTACGACGTCTACAAATACTGCATCACCGCGGCGGACGGCAGACAGCTCATGAAGGCAGACCCGATCGGGTTCCACACCGAAACGCCGCCGGCAACGGCGTCCAAACTGTACGATCTTGACGGATACGAATGGAAAGACGCCGCATATTTCGAGACGCTGCGGAATAAAAATGTATTCGCATCGCCTATGAATATTTACGAGGTCAATCTGCTCTCGTGGAAACGTCACGCGGACGGGAATTTCTATTCCTATCTCGACTTAGCGCGCGAGCTTGTGCCTTACGTCAAGGAAATGGGGTACACGCACGTGGAATTCATGCCCGTGACCGAATTCCCGTTTGAAGGTTCGTGGGGCTATCAGGTAACGGGTTACTACGCCGTTACGTCGCGCATGGGAACGCCCAAGGATTTCATGTATCTTGTGGACGAGTTCCACCGCGCGGGCATCGGCGTCATTCTCGATTGGGTCCCCGCGCATTTCCCCAAGGACGCGCAGGGGCTGTATGAGTTCGACGGACAGCCGCTCTACGAAAGCAGCCAGTGGGACAGGATGGAGCACAAGAGCTGGGGGACGCGCCGTTTCGATTACGGCAGGAACGAGGTTCTTTCCTTCCTCATTTCCGACGCGTGCTTCTTCTTCGATAAGTTCCATGTGGACGGGCTGCGCGTGGACGCGGTGGCTTCCATGCTGTATCTCGACTACGACAAGCGGGACGGGGAGTGGGTGCCCAACATCTACGGCGAAAACAAAAACCTCGAAGCGATCGCATTTTTAAGAAAACTCAACGAGGCGGTGTTCCTGCGCTTCCCGTATGCGCTGATGATCGCCGAAGAATCCACCGCGTGGGGACTGGTCACAAAACCCGGTTCCGTCGGCGGATTGGGATTCAACTTCAAATGGAATATGGGCTGGATGAACGATATGCTTTCCTATCTCTGCCTCAACCCGTATTTCCGTATGTACAACCACAGCAAGCTCACGTTCTCGATGATGTACGCATTCTCGGAGAACTACGTTCTGCCCATCTCGCACGATGAAGTCGTACACGGCAAATGCTCGCTGATCAATAAAATGCCCGGGACTTACGAAGAGAAATTCGCGGGTGTGCGTTCCTTCCTCGGCTATATGATGTCGCATCCCGGGAAGAAGCTCAATTTCATGGGCTATGAGTTCGGGCAGTTCAAGGAGTGGGATTACCACGAGGGGCTGGAATTTTTCCTGCGCGATACCTACGAGCTGCACGGCAAGCTCTCCAAAATGGTGAAAGAACTCAATGAGTTCTATCTGAATACGCCCGCGCTCTATGAGATCGAGGATTCGTGGGACGGGTTCGAGTGGCTTGCTCCCGACGACGCGGACAGAAATATGGTCGCGTTCCTGCGCAGGGATAAGGCGGGGAACGAGGTCATCACGCTCGTCTGTTTCTCGGGCGTTGACGTTCCCGACTACCGTCTCGGCGTCCCGAACCGCGGAAAATACAAGATCGTGTTCAACACGGACGACGTGAAATACGGCGGCGAAGGGAAGATCGTCAAAAAGACGATCACAGCCGTCAAAAAACCGAGCCACGGCAAACAGTATTCGATCCCGATCGCCATGCCGAAGCTGACCTGCGTATACCTTGTCCGCGAGCCGGACGCGCCCAAACAGCCGTCCGCGAAAAAACCTGCGGCAAAAAGAAGCGCCTCAAAAAAGACGGTCTGAGCGGCTGGAATTACAAACTATATGAAGATATGACGGACTCTGCGGCGGAAACGCCGAAATAAGATAAAGGAGTTTTACAGGGGGTTCTTGTAATATGCAAAGAAAGAAGGAATGTGTGGCAATGCTGCTTGCGGGCGGTCAGGGGAGCCGTTTGTACGCGCTTACAAACAACATTGCGAAGCCCGCAGTCGCGTTCGGCGGAAAGTATCGTATCATCGATTTTCCTTTGAGCAACTGCATCAATTCGGGGATCGATACGGTGGGCGTGCTCACGCAGTACGAGCCGCTCGAACTCAACGAGTATATCGGAAACGGTCAGCCGTGGGATCTTGACCGCTCGTTCGGCGGCGTACATATTCTGTCGCCTTATCAGGCGAAGAAGAAGTCGTCGTGGTTTGAGGGAACGGCGAATGCGATCTATCAGAACCTCGCGTTCATGCAGAAGTACAATCCCGAGTACGTGCTCATTCTCTCCGGCGACCACATCTATAAGATGGACTACGCGGCAATGCTCAAAGCGCATAAGGCAACGGGCGCGGACTGCACGATCGCCGCGATCGAAGTCCCCATGAAAGAGGCTTCCCGTTTCGGGATCCTCAACACCAACGAGGACGGCTCCATCTATCAGTTCGAGGAAAAACCCAAACAGCCCAAGAGCAATCTCGCGTCGATGGGTATCTACATTTTCACGGCGAGCAAGCTCTTCAAATACCTCATCGAGGACGAAGCAAATCCCAATTCCAGCAAGGACTTCGGCAAAGACGTGCTTCCCGCCATGCTCAACGCGGGCGAGAAAATGTTCTCGTACCGTTTCAGCGGATACTGGAAGGACGTCGGCACGATCTCCTCGCTGTGGGAATCCAATATGGATCTTCTGGGAGACGATCCTGCGTTCGACGTGGGCGATTCCGATTGGAAGATCCATTCCCGCAACCCGCTTGCGCCGCCCGAATATATCGGCGATCATGCGGTCGTCACCAACTCGCTCATTTCCCTCGGCTGCGAGATCGAAGGCACGGTCAGACACTCCGTTCTTTCGAGCAACGTCGTCGTGGAAGAGGGCGCTGAGGTCATCGACAGCGTTCTCATGGCGGGCAGCGTCGTGAAGAAGGGCGCGAAGGTCGTCTATTCCATCATCGACGAGAATTCCGTCGTGGAAGAGGGCGCGGTCGTCGGCGAGGACAAAGAGAAAAACGCGGGCATTGCCGTGCTCGGCAGAAATATCACGATCGGCGCGGGCGCGAAGGTCGCCGGCGGACAGATTCTGGATAAGGACTACAAGGGGGAGTAAAAAATGGCAAATTCGGCAGTAGGCGTAATTTTTTCCAACGTGCATGACGAGAATATCCCCGAGCTCTCCCGCCACAGGACGATGGCTTCCATTCCTTACGGCGGAAGATACCGTCTCATCGATTTCTCGCTTTCCAATTTCGTGAATTCCGGCATTACGACGGTCGGCATCGTCACGAAGTACAACTATCAGTCGCTGATGGATCATCTCGGCAGCGGCAAGGATTGGGATCTCGCGCGCAAAGACGGCGGTATTATCCTTCTTCCGCCTTATTCCGACGAAACGGACGCGCCCTATACCAATCGTCTTGAAGCGCTCAAAGGCATTACGGGATTTTTAAATCACCGCAACGAAGAGTACGTCGTCATTTCCGACTGCGACGGGATCGCACGCGTCGATATTTCGGACGTGATCCGTTTCCATGAAGAAAAGGGGGCGGATATTACGATGGTCTACCTCGAAGAGGACGCGCCCGTCGATTCCAACTATTTCATGACGGTTACGCCCGACGAGGAGGGCAGGATCAAAGGGATCAAGATCAATCCCAAGCTCAAAAAGAAGACGAAGAGCGACGTCTATGTGAATATCATGGTGCTGAACCGTGAGTTCCTCATCAACATCATTCAGGATGCGGTGACGCGCGGACTGTCCAGCTTCGGAAGAGATATTCTTTCCAAGAATGTGGAAACGCTCAAAATTTACGGGTATTGCTTCAAAGGGTATTATGCGGGCGTTGATTCCTTGCAGAAGTACTACGAGCACAGCATGGAACTTCTCGACAAGAACGTCCGCGACGAGCTGTTCGGCGCGCGCGACATCTATACGAAAGTCCGCGATTCCGCGCCCAGCAAGTACAGCGAGACGGCTGTCGTCAAAAATTCGCTTATCTCCGACGGATGCGTCATCGAGGGAACGGTGGAGAACTGTATCCTGTTCCGCGGCGTCAAGATCGGAAAGGGGAGCGTCGTTAAAAATTCCATCATTATGCAGGACAGCGTTGTCGGCTCCAACGTTCAGCTTGACTGTGTGATCACGGATAAGAACGTCGTCATCCGCGACAGACGCCATCTTGCAGGATGTGCGGAACTTCCGTACTTCATTGCAAAAGGCAGAATGATTTAACGAAAAATTTGCGCAGGGCGGCGCGGCGACACGCCGCCCGATGCGCGGAGTTTGTTTTTTCTGATTTCGGGGAATGATTAAGGAGGAAGTAATGAGCACCACGAAAACAACAAAGAAAACTTCATCGGCAAAGAAAGCGGTCAAGCCTGCCGCGCCTGCGGAAGAAAAAATCGAGGCTAAGGAAGTTCCCGTGCAGGAAGCTCCCGTGAAGGAGGAGGCGGCTGTCGTGAACGTTGCGCCCGTAGAAGTCGTTGCGGAGCAGGAAGAACCGGAAGCGGCTCCCGCGCCTGAGATCACGGTCGTTCCCAAGAAAAAAATTCTGTTCGTTGCGTCGGAGGCTGCGCCTTTCATTGCGACGGGCGGTCTTGCGGAAGTCATCGGCTCGCTCTCCAAGGCGCTTGCAAAGAGCGACGCCTACGACGTGCGCGTCATTATCCCGCTGTATCAGGATATCAAAAAGGAATACCGCAAAGATTTCAGATTTATCGGGAACATTTTCGTGCCGCTTTCGTGGAGAAATCAGTACTGCGGGATTTTCGAGTATGAAGCCAACAACGTGAAGTTTTATTTCGTGGATAACGAATACTACTTCAAACGTCCCGGGTGCTACGGATATTACGACGACGGCGAGCGTTTCGCCTTCTTCTGCCGCAGCGTCATGGAGATCCTTTCGTTCATCGGATTCTATCCCGATATTCTGCATTGCCACGATTGGCAGGCGGCGCTCGCTGCGCTCTATTTAAAGACGATTTACTGTTTCCGTCCGGAGTACCAGTTCATCCGCGCCGTTTTCACCATTCACAACATCGAATATCAGGGTAAATATTCTCTCGATATTCTCGAAGATCTGTTCGGCATTTCCAATCGGTTCCGCTACCTCGTCGAGTACGACCGCTGCATCAACCTTATGAAAGGGGCGATCGAGTGCTGCGAGCGTTTCTCGACGGTCAGCCCGACGTACGCAGGGGAGATCAAAGATCCGTATTATTCGCATGGGCTTGATCCCATCATCCGCCGCAACGAGTTCAAACTGTGCGGGATTCTGAACGGGATCGATCCCGATTACTACAATCCTGCAACGGATAAATCGCTCTTTGCGAATTACGACGCGGACAACGTCGCGCCCAAGGCGGTCTGCAAAGAAGAGCTGCAAAGAATGCTCAATCTGCCCGTGAAACCCGAAACGCCGATCATTGCCATGATCACGCGTTTGGTATCGCATAAGGGACTTGACCTCGTCAAGGAAGTCATCGAGCAGGTTCTGCGTCAGGACGTTCAGTTCGTCCTTCTCGGAACGGGCGATTCGACGTATGAGAACTATTTCAGCGATCTCGCGCGCCGCTATCAGGGCAAGGTCGTTTCGATCATTTCGTTCAATTCCGATCTCTCGCGCAAGATTTACGCGGGCGCAGATCTCTTCCTGATGCCCAGCAAAAGCGAACCGTGCGGACTTTCGCAGATGATCGCGTCCCGTTACGGCACGGTGGCGATCGTGCGTGAGACGGGCGGCCTGCGCGACAGCATCACGCCTTACGGTGCGGGCGGCAACGGGTTTACTTTCCGCGACTATAACGCATACGATATGTTGTACGTCATCAACGAGGCGATCGGCGTCTATCACAATAAGGACGAATGGAAGGCGCTTCAACAGAAGGCGATGAGAACGGACTTCTCTTGGGCGAAATCCGCAACCTACTACGAGGGACTTTACCTCGGTATGCTCAAATAACAAGAGCAGGACATTGTAAAACGTAAAAGATCGGGAGAGGAGCAAAACGCCTTTCGTACGTCTTTGCTCCTCCGTTCTTTTTGTAAAATTCATTTTTGGCAACAGCAGGAGATAAAAGTACATTCATGAGTAAGTTGACCGAACAGGAAGCACAGCGCCTTATTGCGGGGAAGCTGTCGCGTTATTTCGGCGTCACGCCGCAGGAAGCAAGCAGAGAGCAGATCTATCGCGCCGTCGTGATGAGCGTACGCGACATTATGGCGGAAAAGCACCAGAAATTTCATCTGAAAACAAAGAACGCCAAAGCAAAGCGCGTCTATTATCTTTGCATGGAATTTCTGATGGGGCGTTCGCTGAAAAACAGCGTCTATAATCTCGGGATTTACGACGCGGTTTCCGGCGCGCTCAAAGACTATAAACTGACTCTGGAAGATCTCTACGAAGAGGAACCCGACGCGGGACTCGGAAACGGGGGACTCGGTCGGCTTGCCGCGTGTTTTCTGGACGGACTCGCAACGCAGAACTATCCCGCGATGGGCTTTTCCATCTGTTATCAGTACGGGCTCTTCAAACAGAAGATCATCGACGGCTGGCAGATCGAACTGCCCGACGTCTGGCTGCCGGGAGGGGAGTCTTGGCTGATCCAACGGACGGATAAGCGGTTTATCGTCCGTTTTGACGGAACTTTGGAGGAAAAGTGGACGGATCACGGCATGGAGACCGTGTACCACAACGCCAAAGAAGTCGAGGCGATCGCTTACGACATGATGGTTTCCGGAAAGGATTCCGAATCGGTGAGCACGCTGCGCCTGTGGCGTTCCCGCGCCGTGCAGAAGTTCGATATGCAGCTTTTCTCGCAGGGAAATTACGCCGAAGTCATGCGCGACGATACGGACGCGCAGCTTATTTCCAAAGTTCTTTATCCGTCCGATAACCATTACGAAGGGAAGTCGCTCCGTCTCAAACAGCAGTATTTCCTCGTTTCGGCGTCGCTGCAATGTATCGTCTCCGACCACAAACGCCGTTACGGTTCTCTGGCGCTTCTGCCGCAGATGGCGGCAATCCACATCAACGATACGCATCCCGCGCTTGCAATTCCCGAGCTGATGCGCATCCTCGTGGACGAAAATTACTTTAATTGGGAGATTGCGTGGAATATCACGACGGCGACGTGCGCTTACACAAATCATACCGTTCTTGCCGAGGCTCTCGAAACGTGGGCGGAGGACCTGATCGCGCGCAGACTGCCGCGTATCTACGGGATTCTCAAAGAGATCAACCGCCGTTTCTGCGACGATCTGTGGAACCGTTTCCCCGGGGAATGGGAAAAGATTTCGCGTATGTCCATTCTTTCGCATAACACCGTGCGCATGGCAAACCTGTGCGTCATGGGCACGCATTGCGTCAACGGCGTATCCGGACTGCACAGCGAGATCATCAAAGAGAGCATTTTCCGCGATTTCTACGACTACACGCCCGAAAAATTCCAGAACGTGACGAACGGAATCGCGCACAGACGTTGGCTCAATCAGTCCAACCCCGAACTTTGCGCGCTCATTACCGACTGCATCGGGGACGGGTACGATCTTCATCCCGAAAAGCTGGAAGAACTTCGGAAATTCGCAGACGATACGAGCGTTTTAAAACGCCTTGACGAGATCAAAGCCGTCAAGAAGCAGCAGTTTGCGGCTTACGCCAAGAAACAGCAGGGGATCGTCATCGATCCGAACACGGTGTTCGACGTGCAGGCAAAGCGGATGCACGAGTATAAGCGTCAGCTCCTCAACGTGCTGCACATTATTGCGGACTACAATGCGCTGCGCGAGAATCCCGATCTGGATATTCTGCCCAAGACGTATATTTTCGGCGCAAAGGCAGCGGCGGGGTACGACATGGCAAAGCAGATCATCAAGCTGATCTGTTTCCTTGCCGAGGATATCCGCAAGAACCCTAAGATCAACGAAAAGCTCAACGTTGTATATATGGAGAATTACAACGTTACGATGTCGGAAATGCTGATGCCTGCAAGCGAGATCTCCGAACAGATCTCTTTGGCGGGCAAAGAGGCGAGCGGCACGGGCAACATGAAGTTCATGATCAACGGTGCGCTCACGATCGGAACACTCGACGGCGCGAACGTCGAAATGAAAGAGCGCGCAGGGGAGGACAACATTTTCATCTTCGGTCTCACCGCCGACGAAGTCAATGAAATCTGGTCCCGCGGCTACAATTCGAGCGCATATTATAATCAGGATTACGGTCTGCGCAAGATCGTGGAATCGCTGATCGTCGGGTTCAACGGCACGTCCTTCGCAGATATTGCCAATTACCTTGTGCGCAACGCGCCCGTTGCCGATCCGTATATGTGCCTCGCCGATTACGAATCGTATTCGCGGACGCAGAACGCCATGAGCGATCTGTATCGCAGCGACAAACTGTCTTGGAATAAGAAATCGCTGATGAATATTGCGGCGGCAGGATACTTCTCCGCCGACCGCAGCATACGCGATTATGCAAAGAACATCTGGAATCTGAAACCTGTCAAGTAACGTAAGTCATTGCGGAGTATCTCCGCACGCAAAAACCTATGCATTTCTATTTTAACCCATTAAATAAAGCCTGTAAAAGCCGTACGGGCGCGTTCCCGCGAGGAGCAGTCGTAACATTCCGCATCTTTTGGGATGGGAATGGCGATATGCCGCAGGATCTCGACGCAAGTTTCGTCTTTTTTCAGGACGGAAAAGAACGAACCGCGCTTTCCATGCAGCGCATGGAAAACGGATTCAGCGTGTCGCTGCGTTTCAATCAGATCGGGCTGTTCTTCTATTATTTCCGCGTCGGAGGCGAGTTTTTCGGATGCGGAAAATGGCGCGACGGCGTCATCTCCAAAAAAGCGGATATGCGTACGTGGCAGATCACCGTCTATGAAGAACATTACGAGACGCCGGCATGGATGAAAGGCGGCGTTATGTATCAGATTTTCCCCGATCGTTTTTATAAGGTCGGGAATCGTCCCATTGCCGATTGGAAAGTCCGACGCGAGGATTGGGGCGGAATGCCGAGTTATCGCCCGAACGAATACGGAAAAGTTTTAAACAACGACTTTTTCGGCGGGAATCTGAACGGAATCACCGAAAAACTCGATTATCTGAAATCGCTCGGAATCACGGTGATCTACCTCAATCCCATTTTTGAAGCGTATTCCAACCACCGTTACGATACGGGCGACTATCTGAAAATCGATACGCAGCTCGGCACGACGGAGGACTTTGACCGTCTGATTGCCGAAGCGAAAAAACGCGGTATCCATATCGTACTCGACGCAGTGCTCAATCATACGGGTTCAGACAGCCGCTATTTTAACCGGTACGGCAGGTACGACAGCGTCGGCGCGTATCAGTCGCTGTCCTCGCCGTACTATGAATGGTATCGGTTCCGTAATTTCCCCGATTCGTACGAAAGCTGGTGGGGCATCGATACGCTTCCGGCGGTCAACGAACACGCAGCTTCTTTTCAGAACTTTATTTTCGGCGAAGACGGCGTGCTGAAAACATGGCTGCGCCACGGTATCGGCGGCTATCGGCTGGACGTTGCAGACGAGCTTCCCGATTTCTTCCTGCAAAAACTTCGGACTGCCGTCAAAGAACAGACGCCCGACGCCGTCGTGATCGGCGAAGTCTGGGAAGACGCTTCCAACAAAATCGCGTACAGCGAACGCAGGCAGTACTTGCAGGGCTATGAGCTTGACAGCGTGATGAACTATCCGCTCAAAGACGCCATTATCAGTTTCGTGCAGTCGGGAAATACGTCGCAGCTGAAAGAAACGATGTACATGCTGATCGACAACTATCCCAAGCAAACGCTTGACTGCCTGATGAACATTCTCGGCACGCACGACACGCCGCGTATTCTGACCGTTCTCGGCGGCAAGACCTGCGCCAATAAGGACGAAATGGCAGTCACTTCGATGAACGAGCAGGAAGTCGAGTCGGCAAAGAAAAAGCTGAAAATGGCTGCTGCCCTGCAATTTACGCTCCCGGGGATTCCCTGCGTCTACTACGGCGATGAAAACGCCATGCAGGGATATCAGGATCCGTTCTGCCGCGGCTGTTTCGATTGGGTGAATACGGACGAGGAGCTGTTGGCGTTCTATCAGAAGCTCGGCGCATTGCGCAATCAGCTTATTGCGTTCCGCGAAGGAGAGTACGACGAGATTTTTTCCGACAGCGGTTGCATCGTTTACGAGCGCCGCACGGGAAATGACGTCGTGTACGTGTACGTCAACAATTCCAGCGGAATTTACAACATTCATTTTAACGGAGAATTTGTGGAGCATCTGACGGGCAATTCTTTCTCAGACAGGATTACCTGTCAACCGTTCTCATACGGTATTTTTACGAGAAAATAAGAATAGTATGCCAGACATAGTACTCATGTTCTGAAATGTCCGGCGCAACGATTGACGGCGGGAAACCGCCGTTTTTGATGCGCTGAGACGGAAAAACGATCGTTTTTTTGTGTTTTCAGCGGGAAGCTCGGCAGGATTACGGGAAAAATCGTTCTGAAATCGCCCGAAATCAATTCATATGAACTGTTGAATCAAGCTGAAATATGACCGACTGTATTACGACGTTTTAAAGAATCGTTCGCGGAAACATCGGAATCGTAACAGAATTAAATGGTTTAAACGAAAAAATCAATTTGGAAGCTTTTTTTGCACTAACTATTCGTAAAAGCTGTGTTTTACGAATAGTTAGATTCATTCCCCATCGGCGATTTTTCGTTCCCGACACGTAAAAATCGCTTTAAATTTTCGGATATATTTTTCAGAGAATCTGAGAAAACGCCTTTTGGAACGTTTTGAAGCATACCTTCGGGGACGCGGCTTACCCATTCCCCATGCTCCGCAATAAAAAAGTTTTTTCTAACTATTCGTAAAATTGACCTTTTTTCCCTTTTTGTGGTATAATAGTTGTATGGCAAACGTTACGATGGACGGCTCCGACTACTATCGCGAGCGAAACCTGAAAAACCTCGATAAGATAGACGCCCTTCTGGAAGAACTGCCCCTCTTCTGCGAGGATTTTCTGCGCGGGGTCGAGACGCGTACGAGCACGCTGACGCGCCTCAATTATGTGTACGATCTCCGCATTTTCTTCGATTTCCTCTCCAAGAAAAGGCTCCGCGGCAAAGACGTGCGGGAAATCACGCTGGAAGATCTGGAAGCCGTTACGGATACGGACGTCGAGATTTTTTTGAGCTATCTCTCCAACTACCGCTTCCGCGACCGCCGTCTCTCGTGCGACGAGCGCGCCAAGGCGCGCAAGCTCTCCACCGTGCGGTCGATGTTCAAGTACTTTTTTAATAAGGGACTGATCGAGACGAACAACGTCACAAAAGTCTCCACGCCGAAACTGCACGAAAAGGAGATCATCCGTCTGGAAGGCGGCGAAGTCCCCTCTCTTTTAAAAACGGCGGAATACGGGAGCGGGCTTTCCAAGCACGCGAGCGGTTATCACGAAAAGACGAAGGTGCGCGATACCGCCATTCTCACCCTCTTTTTGGGTACGGGAATCCGTATTTCCGAGCTTGTCGGCTTGAACGACGAGAGCATCGACTTTTCCAATAACTCATTCGTCGTGACGCGGAAAGGCGGAAATAAGGCGATTTTGTACTTTTCCGAGGAGGTCGGCGACGCTCTCGCGGCGTACCTCGCGCAAAAGGAGGAAGATCCGCAGGTCCCCGCCGACGAACACGCCCTCTTCCTCTCCATGCAGTACCGCAGAATTACGGTTCGCGCCGTGGAAAATCTCGTCAAAAAATACGCAAAAATCGTGACGCCGCTGAAAAAAATCACGCCGCATAAACTGCGCTCCACCTACGGCACGGCGCTGTATCGGGAAACGGGCGATATTTATATTGTTGCGGACGTACTCGGACACCGTGACGTCAATACGACGCGGAAACACTACGCCGCGATCACGGAAGATCACCGCCGTTCTGTGGCGGGCGCAGTCAGGCTGCACGATTCAGAGACTGAGGAACACGAGGATTAAATTTGGAGAACGTATATATCTTACAGCCCGTTCTGGCTGAAAATTCGGATATTTTGCACGACGAGGCGGTTGCGCTCATCGAGAGCGCGGGCGCGGCATATGCGGGAACGATGTACGCAAAGATCCGCGAAATCAATCCCGCAACGTTTATTGGCGAAGGAAAACTCGCGGAACTCAACGAACGTCTGCGCGATCTGGACGTGACCGTTCTGTTCAACGGCGAGCTTTCCCCTTCTCAGACCGTCAATCTGTCGGAGGGATTGGACGGGAAAAAGGTCATCGACCGTACGACGCTCATTCTCGATATTTTCGCCATGCGCGCGGAGAGCAGCGAAGGCAAGTTGCAGGTGGAACTTGCGCAGCTTCGCTACCTCTATCCCCGCCTGAAAGGAAAAGGCAGCGCGCTTTCCCGTCTCGGGGGCGGAATCGGTACGCGCGGCCCGGGCGAAACACAGTTGGAGACCGATCGCCGTCATATCCGTTCCAGAATCCGCGCGTTGGAGGAACGGCTGGAAAAGACGGAACAGCGGCGCGATTTGCAGACAAAACGCCGTCAGAAGGACGGCGTCCGCACGATTGCGCTTGTCGGATATACCAACACGGGAAAATCCACGCTCTTAAACGCGTTGACGGGCGCGGACGTCCTCGTCAAAGACGCCCTCTTTGCCACGCTCGACCCCACTTCCCGCCGATTGGAGATCGAAGGCATGGAATTTCTGCTCGTCGATACCGTCGGTTTTTTACAGGACCTCCCGCATCATCTGATCGAGGCGTTCCGCTCGACGCTGGAAAGCGCCCTTCATTGCGATCTGGCGCTGATCGTATGCGACGCGAGCGGCGCATATGAAACGCAGTACGAAACGACGATGCAAACGCTGAAAGACCTCGGCTTTTCTTCCCCCTATCTTCTCGTAATGAACAAGTGCGATAAAATACCGTCGCGCGCGGGGCTTCCGCAGGGGGCGGTCTGTATCTCCGCCAAAACGGGCGCGGGACTTGAAGAACTCAAAAACAGGATTTTCGAGATGCTGCGCGAGCGGTTCGTCCGGACGGAACTGTTTGTCCCGTATGCGCAGTCCGCGCGATACGGCGCGCTGCGCGCCCTGCTTTCGGAACGCGAAGTCGAATATACGGACGACGGAATGCGCGTGCAGGCGGTCATTCCCGTCGAACATGCGGAGAAATTCCGAGCATTTTTGAAGAGCGAAAACAATGAAAAGTAAAAGGACGGGCAACATAAGCCCGCCCTTTTTATCTGCGTTTTTTGGAATCCCGTTCGTATTCTTCGGGATCGGTATAAATTTTATCGATTTTAATGGTCGCGTATTCTTTTACGTTCAGGCACTTGCCGCAGTTATCGCAAATCTTATTCGGGTCAAGGTCGCAGACCTCGCACTCCATACATCCGTCGCATTCCTTCTCGTCGTCGAGAACACACATCTTCTTTTCCATGCGATAAGTATATCCCCTTCCGCGAAAAAAAGCAAGAGCTTTTCATAAAAAACAGGAAATTTTTTAGAACAAATGTTTGCAATTTTACGGAGAGTGTGCTATAATGGACAAAAGGAGAATATGTTATGCTCAGTCAGCGAAGATTAGACGAAGTACTCGCCTTTATCAACCGCTATACGGATGAAAACGGCTTCCCGCCCACGGTGCGCGATATGTGCCGCGAACTCGGCATTAAATCGACCGCTACGGCGTACGATTATATCAATCGGCTCAAAGAACAGGGTCATCTCGAAAAAGCCGAAGGGAAAAAGCGCGCCGTCGCGCTCAAAAACACGGGCGGAACGGTACGCGTGCCGCTCATCGGTACCGTTACGGCAGGTACGCCCATTCTTGCCGCGGAAAATTACGACGGATATTATGTGCTCCCCTCTGCGGAGTTCTCGGGCGACGGGCTTTTTCTCCTTACCGTTCAGGGCGACAGTATGATCGGCGCGGGCATTCTCAGCGGAGATAAGATCGTTGTCCGCAAACAGGAGACGGCGCAGAACGGAGATATTGTCGTCGCCATGTTCGACGACGGCATTTCGGAGGGCGCGACCGTCAAACGCTTCTTCCGCAGAGACGGAAAGTTTATCCTGCACCCCGAAAACGAAACGCTGACGGACTACGTCCTCGACGAGGTCACCATTCTCGGAAAAGTCGTCGGACTTCTGCGTTCTATGTAACAACGAATAAGGAACCCACCAGCTTAGCTGGTGGTTCTTCATTATACTTCGCCTGCGGCTCGTGCCGCCAAAGGCGGGGCGGGCATAGCCCTTGACTACTAGCCCGT